>PWLR01000118.1 GCA_003558435.1 Nitriliruptoraceae bacterium
TGCCCGTTCATGGCGGAACCGGGCACTCAACGCGTACGAAGCTTCACTGGTCATTCATGAAGCACCGATGCTGTTCTCACCGACCGGTGAGACGGTCGCATCGCGTCTGGACCCACAGGTGTCAGGCGCCACGTCTGGTGAGGATGGCGGCGACACGTCTGGTGAGGACGTGAACGGGTGCTGGTAGGGCTGTGCCCCCGCCGTGGCGGGGGCACAGCGGGGTGGGGCTGTCAGTCGGCGGTGACCTCGGTGATGGCGGCGCGGGCGGAGGATTCGTCGACGATGCCTTTGCTGTCGGCGTAGGCGGCGATGAGGGCTTGGACGGCGAGGTTGTTGATCGCTCGGGGGATCCCGCGGGAGGTCTGGTGGATCAGGGCGGTGGCGTCGTCGGAGAACAGGGTGTCGGTCCGGCCTGCCAGCGTGAGGTGGTGGGCGATGTAGGCGGCGGTCTCCTCCAGGGGGAGCCCGTCGAGGTGGAACCGCAGGGCGATCCGCTGATCCAACGCGGCGAAGTGGCCTTGTTTGAGCCGCCGCCGGAGGGTGGGCTGTCCGAGCAGGATCAGCCCGAGCGAGCTGCGGGAGTCCATGTCGGTGTTGGTCAGCAGCCGGAGCTGTTCGAGCTGTTCGACGGTGAGCAGGTGGGCCTCGTCGACGATCAACACGACGGTCTTGCGGCGTTCTTCGGTCTCGGTCGCGAGGAGGTCGGCGGTCTGGGCGATCAGGGCAGGCCGGTGGAACTTCGGGATGTCGCCCAGCGCGGTGACGAGGTGGTGGTGGATCCCGCGGGCGCCGACCATGGGGTTGGAGAGATAGACGATCGTGAACCGGGAGGTGTCGAGGGTCGCGACCGCGGCGCGGGCGGCGATGGTCTTGCCAGCGCCGACCTCGCCGGTCACGACGCCGATGGCGGTCTCGTCAACCAGCCAGCGCAGCCGGGCGACGGCTTCTTTGTGGGTCCGGGCTTGGAAGATCTGCGACGGCGCGATTCCGCGCGAGAACGGGGTGCGGGTCAGTCCGTAGTGGGCCTTGAGCTTGTCGACGGTCACTGCACGTCCTCCGGCTCGTCGCGGTAGAGGTCCCCGAAGTTGATGGGACGGCGGGTGGCTTGGCGGTGCTCGGCCTCGATGAGCGCGAGGTAGTCGATCCCTGTCGCGGTCATGCCGTCGAGGACCTCGGGTGGCTCCGCGGTCGCCTTCGGGTGGACGTGGACCTTCAGTTGATGAGGGACGGCGACGCCGAAGTCGCGGCCGTCGTGCCGGACCTCGAGGTGTTGAAGGTCGAACGGGTCGAACACCAGCTGGACGCGACGGCCAACGAGTGCGGGGTCGACCTCGTAGTGGTTGCCGTGGAGGGCGACCATCGCGGTCTTGGTGACGGTGCGGGTCTCGGACCACAGGAACGCTTCTCGCAGCTGGGCCGGGGTGGGCACGTCGGGGATCCCGGCGGCGGTGAACCGTGCAAGCGGCGAGGTCTCGGTCTCGCGGTGTTCACGCTGGTGGTAGCGGGTCTCGACCCAAGCGGTGAACAGCCGGTTGAGCTCCTCCAGCGAGGCCAACTGGTCGTCGGCGATCTCGACCAGGAACTGGGCTCTCACCGTGGCGAAGAACCGCTCGATCTTGCCCCGCCCCTGGGGTTTGCCGGGCCGGGAGTGCACGAGTCGGATCCCGAGCACCGCACAGATCCGTTGCAGCTGATGGGACACGAACGGCGAGCCGTTGTCCACGTAGATCCGCTTGGGGACCCCACGTGAGGCGATCCCGCGCCGCAAGGCGGCCTCGAGGCGGAGCACGTCCTCGTGACGGCCCCACCGGTGCCCGACGATCAGCCGGGAGTGGTCGTCCATGAACGCAAACAGCAACGCCTTGGCTCCGCCGACCCTGGGGCCGTGGGCGACATCCCCGACCCACAGGTCGTTCACGGCGGCGGCTTCGAACCGGCCGAACGCCTCCGGTGGGCTGCCGTCGGGGCGGACGTTCAACCCGAGCCGGGCGAAGTGGCGCTGCACGGTCCGATCCGAGGGCACCTGCCGGTCGTGTCCCTGGCCGGCGAGTTCGGTGACGAGCAGCTCCACGATGTGGGTCGCGGTCCGACGCGGGTTCTCCCGCTTCAACCGCACCGCCAGGTCGAGCAGCTCCACGTCAGACACCGGCTGGCGTCGTCGTTGGACGGGGATCAGCGCATCGAACCCGCCCGTCCGGTAGGCGACGATCCAGCGGTCCAACGTCGAGCGGCCCACCCTCGTCCACTCACCATCCGGACCACGATGCTCGCGGCTGGCGAGCTCGCGGACGAGCCGGCCGCGTTCGGTCGGGGTCAGTTCCGGATCGGCCGCTTCCCGGATCAGCCCGTAACGGAACAGCGCGATGTCGCGCCGTCTGGGATCTTCCATCTGCTCTCGCTCCTCGGTCGTGACCAAGCGGGAGCGTTCACCCCATCCACGGCCCCGGGAAGGGCGAGCTCGTGTTGCACAGCAGCCGCCCGCCGGTCGCCGCCGACGCGAACTGCCACCGGCAACCGATCCCAAGCCTGCTGGCGGCCGCGCCGCTAGCCACCACGACCGCCGCGATGGCGTCACCGATCGCGCTCCCGGACGGTTCGAGCCGGACCAGGCCAACATCGAGCCACAACGCCCAGCGGGTCAGATGAGCCCGGACCTCCTCCGCCACCACAGCGAACCGCGACAACCAGCCGCGCACCGTCGACCGGCACACCCCGACCGCCGCCGCGATCGGACGCTGCCCCAACCCGGCGGCCCTGAGCTCCAGCGCCCTGCCGATCACCGCGGCCCAGTCGCCACGGCGCGCCAGCATCGACGCCGGCAGCAGCACATGCGTGGCCCGGCACTGCTGGCAGATCGACCGTCGAGGACGGACCCGCCGCCGGGCACTGCCGCGCCCCACCGGCCGCGGGCGGGCCCACCCCCACGGGGCGAGCTGGCCTGAGCACGAAGGACATCGCAGCGTGCCGGCTACCAGCTCGGACTCGACGCGGACCGGGTCAGGGCTTACCGTCGTCACGGCTGCGCTCCTATCGCAGCAAGAAGCCCTCCCGGTTGTCCGCCAAGACTTGGCCGGGAGGGCTTCGCACGTTCACGGACCCGGCAACCCTGCCCCCGCACGCGCGACA
>PWLR01000040.1 GCA_003558435.1 Nitriliruptoraceae bacterium
GTCTTCAAAAGCTTCAACCAACTCAGACAGTTCAATTAATGTGAACTCACCGACCTTGTCCAAAATCTCCGTTACTTTCGGAGAATATTCCTTTTGCTCGCTTTTTTCTTCGACTGCTTCAGTCATTTTATTACTCCTGTGAAAGATAAAGTTTTAACCATTCTCTTTTTTCGCTTTTAACTGTTGCACAACGGATACGAACCCTGTAATAGCGTTATTTATACCGTTGACAAAACGCTGCGCCGGTGAGGCAAAAAGCCCCAATGTCCGGGCCAGCAAAACCTCGCGATCCGGTATATCAGAGAGCTTCCCTACATCCGAATCGTCAAGCATCTTTCCTTCAGCATATCCGCCCAATACAGTAATGACGGGATACTCTTCCCGGACGGAACTAACGGCTTTGGCGGCCTGAACAGGATCGGAAGCGGTGACCATAGCAACGGGGCCCTGGAAGTGACCTTTTAACTGCGGCATTCCTATCTCTTCCAGACTCAACGCCATTAAGCGATTGCATATTACTAACATCTCGCTGTTATGATCATCCAGAATTTTCCGGACCTCATTGGCAGTATTGGCATCCAGACCCTGATAACCCAAAACTACACACCCCTTCCGCCCCAGGTCTGAAAACCGCCGGGCATATTCTTCAACCATCAATTCTTTTACTCTGCGCGACATATATTTTACCTGCTCATAAATCGGAATTGCTCAACTTGCATAATATACCTGGAACAAGCCCATCACTTGTCTTGACATGCGTCATTGAACGCCATGGACCGTCGCGGATCCGCGTAACCACCACTGCTCACTCAGATCCTTAACCTGACAGAAGGACTCATCGTCGAGGTCAAAACGGCCTTTCGGAAAAAAAGATGTCCCACTCCGGGAGGCCTCATCCCCTTCAAGTGCTTAACAATGGCAATGACATTCTCCTCGATCTGCGCCTTTCCAAAAGAGAGTTTCCCAACGGGCACATGAACATTGGCTCCGTCGTCGTTCCTGATCTCCACCTTCCCCGCTTTGAATTCGCTGACCGCCGCGCCTAAATCGCTGGTCAATGTGCCGTTCTTGGGATTGGGCATCAACCCTCTTGGGCCCAAAACCCGGCCCAGCTTTCCGATCTTGCGCATAATTGGGGGGTTAGCAAGGACGATGTCAAAATCCATCCAACCCGCCTCCACCCTGGCAATCAGATCGTCATCTCCAACAAAATCGGCCCCCGCTTCCCGTGCTGCCTCGGCGGCATCACCCTCGGCAAAAACCGCAACACTTACGGGCTTGCCGGTGCCATGTGGCAACCCTATCGAGGTTCTGATCTGCTGATCACTGTTTTTGGGATCAATACCGAGCTGTGCAGCAAACTCAACGGTCTCATCAAAGGTAGCTTTTGGACCGGACTTGAGAAGCTTAACCGCTTCGGAGATGCTGTATTGCATCTCGCTATCGATTCCAGACGCTGCCTCTTTATATCTTTTGCTTCGTGTTGCCATCTTCCTGTTCTATATTTATTTTTCTTGGTATCCTTCTCACTACGCGCTTGCTATCCTCTGCCTTCCCAACCCCTGACTGTCCATCATTCAACGACAGCTATGCCACAACTGCGAGCTGTGCCGGCAATAATCTTTTCCGCCGCATCCAGATCGATAGCATTGAGATCCTCCTGCTTTTTCTCCGCTATCTCCCGCACCTGAGCTCGCGTCACTTCACCCACAGATTCCTTCCCGGCCAAACCCGCGCCCTTGGCTACCTGGGCCGCCTGTTTCAGGAGATAAGAAGCCGGCGGTGTCTTGACATCAAATTCAAAAGAACCGTTCGGATATATTCGTATCTCTACCGGTAACGACACCCCCATCTGGTCGCTGGTCTTCTCGTTGACCATGCTAATAAACTGACCTATATTGACGTTATGCTGGCTCAATGCCGGCCCAAGCGGAGGCGCTGGATTGGCCTGCCCACCGGTCACTTCGACCTTCAATACCGCTTTCGGTTGTGCTTTTTTCTTCTTGGCCATAGCTATCTACAATATAATGGTTACTATTTGTCGGTTACGGGTTGTTGGGACAGGTCGCTACAATTCGGAATTTATGTCAAAAAAAACGATTTGGTTTTTCTACTCAAGCTCGACCTGCCAATAATTCAACTCAACAGGAGTTGGCCGATTAAAAACGCTTATAACAACTTTTACCCTGCCAGTCGCCCGGTTCACCTCTTCGACCTGCCCCTTCATATCGTGGAAAGGTCCTTCTTGTATCTCCACCATATCACCTTCATTAAACTCTATCTCCAGTGTCGGCACCTCCTCCTCCGCCTCTTCCGCCTGGCCGACCAGGCGTGAGACCTCGTCGGCGCCCAGGGGTGTCGGGCCTTCACCGCCGATAAAATCTCCGACGCCGCTGGTTTCGTTAATCAGAAACCATACTGAATCCGGGATATCACCGTTTTCATCCAGCTGCACTTCTATCAACACGTAGCCGGGAAAAAGCTTCTTCTCAACCTGCTTCCGTTTCCCCCCCCGAATCTCGGCCACCTGTTGAGTCGGCACCATTACACTGGTTACAACATCCTCAAGCCCGTCAACCTCTATGTTCTGTTGGAGGCTTTGTCTGACCGATTCTTCCCTGTTGCTCTGCACTCTTATAACATACCACTGCTTCGGCACTTTTTCACCCTTTTTTATTTTCAATAGAGTCAGGTCTAAAAGTCCTACTTAAAACAGAAATTCCTCATCTGCACTCAAACTGCGCCGGCAGCAATTGGGATCCAAGATTTTTTCTATTATTTCCGCACATCGACAAAAAATGTAAGATTGAATATATCAGTCGCCTATCACATACGAGCATCTTCAATCCTGTCAATCGGCAACACCCTCAAACTCCTCATGGCAGAAGAGACGCCGAAATCGACCGAGTAGATCAAGCCGCCCAGAACTATAATACAGATTATCACCACAATAGTATAGCGGCGCAACTCTTCGCGACCCGGCCACGCCACCTTCTGCAGTTCACTTTCGGTATCTATCAGAAGGTCGACAAAAGCAGATGTGGCCGCATCTACGGACTGGAGTCCAATGCGATAACCGCCGATGAAAATGGCTGCGATACACCCGATCACTACGAAAA
>PWLR01000030.1 GCA_003558435.1 Nitriliruptoraceae bacterium
AACGCTTTGCGCAAGCGTGACCCTAATATGGTTGACGAAGACTTGCGACCGTTAGTTCGTAACCTAATTGCAGCTGAAGAAGCGCCAAACAATGTACGCAACATTGCGTTCCAACGTGAGCAGCGCACCCTTGGACTTTTGCAACGCGCAGTAGATGGTGACGAGACGGCTACACCTCGCTTTATGGAACGTATGATGGCTTTACTTCCAGAACATGCTGAAGGGGATGCCCGTGCGCTACGACAAGGCGGACTCGATGCTTTGCGAGTGCGATACTTAAATCGATTAGCAGATGAAATTGATATTGATGCTGCTCGACTTGGCGCGTCTGTAGAAGCCCGTCGTGGTGTTGGTGGGCGAACGCCAAAGGCAATTTTAAATGAACAAGCAAATTTACGCGCCCGCCTTGCTGAGTTAGAAGCTGAGCATGCACGAGTGCAAGCAGAGACGCACCGTGCGCCACAATCTATTTCTGTAGATGAACTTGCAGAAATTTTAAATCTCTCTACTATAGAACGCACTGCCAGCCCACAAGCGCGATACGCACAGGCTGATGATTTTTCAGGCGCGTCTCCACGCCCATTGTCAGAGGCTGACATGCAAGCACTCTCTAGTGAAATCGAACGGTTTGCCAGAGCGAATGGTGTAGATCCAGAAACTATTGGCAATATGCCCGCGGCTCGCGCATTAAGAATTATTGAGGAGTGCACATGACCGCTCGTAATTGTATTTTAGGCGCTATCTCTGAAATCGAAAGGATGCCACAAGGCGACCCAGATAGAGAAATGTTGCTAAATAGTTTGCGTCGCACATTGGATGACACATCTTTGTCGGATGGCGAAAAGCTAGTGCGTGTTAAGGCGATGAACCGAGAGTTTAGCGAGTCCGCACTGACAGCAGCCGTCCGAGATAAATTGAGCGCAGAAAAACTGGCAGAGTGGGAACAAATAACCAATGGCTTTACAGACGTAACCACGTTTGCGGCTGGTGTGCGGAAAGTTATTGACCCTAACGAAGTGGCCGCCCGTCCGTCAGTCGAGGCAATGTCTGACAATTTGTTCCATACTTACATGCAAAAGATGTCGCCCGTTTTTGAGCGGTACTTTAAAGGTGCGCTGTTTGTTCGCACACGTGACACAGCTGATTTCCAAAAAGAGCTGTTAGGTGTAAGCACAGGCAATGCAGAAGCAGCTGCGGATGCGCGCCTTGTGCGAGAAACATTTGACGAGCTTATTACGCGATTGAACGAACTTGGTGTGTATACAGGCCGCATTGAAAACCACCACCCGCAAAGTTTGAGCCCTGGGCTTATTGCAAAGCGCAGAGAGTATGTTATTGACGAAATGGCTGCGCTGCTTAATCCTGCTGACCATGCCGACCCTCGTGCGACCGCAGAAGCCGCTGTTGCTACGCTGTTGACGCGGCACGTTAATGATTTGGGTGCAGGCTCGTTTAACATGCGTCGGCAGTTGCATTACCGCACCGATGACCCCGAACGTTTAATTAACTTTTTGAATGAGTTTGGTGTTGATGACGTCTTACGTCAGTATCAAAGCTCTTTGCGTAGAATGACGCGTATGATTGCTGCCGCGCAGTCTTTTGGGCCAGATCCTCACAGGGTCATTAATGAAGTCGGACAACGCATTCAAGAAAACGTAGCTTTGTTGCCCCGCAAACAACGGGCGTTCGCTGAAGAGTTTAGAGCAGGGCAGGTAGCAAGAACATTTGATGTCATTTCAGGTGCAGCTGACATCCCTGCAAACACCTCTGTAGCTATGATTGGTGCAGGGGTACGCGCCAGCTTTGTTCCAATTTTGTTAGGTAAGGTTGCTATTGACCTACTTACTGTTGACCCACTGATTTCTTTGGCACAACAAGCGCGTCGCGTTGGCTTGGGCGAAGCGCTATCTCTAAAAACGCAAGGCGTTATGTCGCTGCTAAACCGAGACGTTAAATCAAGGTTGGCAAACTACTATGCGTCGCTAGAGCAGGTGTACTGGATGGGTTCGCCCAACAGCCGCTTTACTCAAAGCGAGGTGGCGGAAGGCTTTGCTAACACTGCGCAGAAAATTTCTCAAGGCGCATACCGATTGTCTGGTGCGTGGGACGCTGAGCAATATAACCGTCGCATTGTGTCTATGGAGCTTGGTCTTAGTTCAGGCGCTATGCAGCGTACTGCTTGGAATGATCTTGACCCTAGAGTGCGGCAGGACTTGCAAAACGGGGGCTTAACGCAACGGAACTGGGAAGAGATTAATCAGTTCGGGCGAGTAGACGAGTTTGGTCTGTTTGATCCTACTGGCTTGCCGCAGGCGACCCGCGAAGCCTACGGTGCATGGTTCCACAAAACCCTTAACACATTTATCCTGCGCCCTGATGCTGAGTCTCGGTCGCTTATGTTTTTTGGTGGGACAGCAGGTACGCTGCCTGGTGAGCTAGCGCGACACGTTACTCACTTCCTTAGCTGGCCTGTAGAATTTAGCCGCAAAGCCGCGCTTCGACAATGGCGGCAAGGTGTGCCAGGGTTTGCTATTTTCGGTGGTGCTGTGTTTTCGGCAGGCATGGTGTCAGAACAATTACGGGCAATAGCCTCTGGCGAGCCTGGGTTTGAGTGGAACAGCACTGAGCTTACACAACGCGCATTAATTCGATCGGGGTTGTTGACGCCTATTGGCGACGCGGCTTTGGCTGCGGTTACAGGAAACGTGCGTGGTGAGTTAGGGCTAGGTCCAGCACTGGAACTGCCTTTTGACGTGTTGGCATCTGGCGGACGAGCTATTCAGCGCCATGTAGATGGTGAGACTGACCGTGCCAAAGCTGAGCTACTCAGGACTATCGGACGTATTACACCTAACACGTTTTGGTTCGATGCTTCTGTTGTACAGCCAACTCTTAACAACTTTAATGAGATACTTGATCCAGAATATTTATTGCGTCGTGAGCGCTTGTTTATGGATCAAGATCGTGTGGGCTATTAATATGCAAAATTTTCCGTATAATGAGTTAAAGGTCTGATAGCGAGGCAGCCATGGCAACTGAACAGACATACATTTTAGATGGGCCAACCGATTTCTT
>PWLR01000219.1 GCA_003558435.1 Nitriliruptoraceae bacterium
ATGGGGGCTGTCGCGGGGGTGCCCGTTCCTGCCTCGGTGACCGGGAGCGAAGCTAACAGGATGTCCGGACGCTAACAAAAAAAATGTTAGCGATAGAAAATTGTGTTAGCGTTGCCCGACGATGACGCTAGGCAAGGCATTTGCGCGGTACTTCGAGCAGGAGACGGGGCTGCCCGTGACCTGGGGGCGGGCTTTGCCTGCCAATCTGCCCACGTACCTGCGCCAACTGTTCGCGCTGCACGAATGCACGGTCGACGGCGAGCGTGCGGTGGCGGTGCTGCTGCGCGACGAGAGCCGAATTCGAGGCACCCGCGCCTTTGTCGCGCAGATCGAGAAGGCCATGGAATTGGCGGGCGAGGCAGACTCGGCGTACTGCCTGGTGGCCGATGCATTGCCCAGCTATCTGCGACGGCGGCTGGTGGGTGTGCGGGTGCCCTTCGTGGTGGTCGGCGAGCAGATCTACTGGCCGCGTCTGGGCTATCTGATGACCAACCAGCGCTCTCAGCGGCGGGGCGCGGCACCCACCGAGCGGTTAAGCCCGGCTACGCAGGCGGTTTTCGTGGCCATGTTGCTCGGCCAGATCGCCATGCCTGCCAGCGCGACTGCGATGGCTGAACCACTGGGCTATACCGCTATGAGCATGAGCCGTGCAATTAAGGAACTGGAGGGCAATGGGCTGGTGCGCACCGAGCTCCATGGGCGGGAGCGCGTTGTTGAGCTCGCCGCGCCGCCGAAGGATCTATGGCAGAAGGCGCAACCCTGGTTGCGCAGCCCGGTACGCGAGACGGTGCGGGTGATGGCAACGGATATTGCGGAATGGTCGCTGCCGCGTGCTGGCGAGTCGGCGCTGGCCGAGTACTCCCTGCTGGGGCCACCCGCAGAGCCGGTCTATGCCCTGGCCAGCCGCGCCTGGCGGCGGCTTGGGCAGGGCCTGGAGCTGATTCCCGTGCAGGACGACGGCACTTGCCTGGTGGAGCTATGGCGCTATCCGCCGGAAGCGAGTGCGCGCGAGGGATGTGTGGACCCGCTCTCGCTGGATCTGAGCCTGCGTGACCGCACCGACGAGCGTGTGGAGCAGGCGGTCGAGGAAATGCTGGAAGCCTTGCCATGGTGAGAGGGCTGGAATGGTTCGCCAAGCGCTTTGCCGGCTTCCAAGATTGCTACGTGCTGATCGGCGGGGCAGCGGCTTATCTGGTGCAGGAGGAAGCCGGCCTGGAGCCCCGCGCTACGGGGGATCTCGATATCGTGCTGTGCGTGGAATCATTGACTGCCGAGTTCGGGCAGCGCATGTGGGATTTCATCGAAGAGGGGGCTACGCGGTGCGCCAGGCGGGAGAGGCGCCGCGCATGTTCTATCGCTTCAGCAAGCCGAGCGATCCGCATTTCCCGACGATGCTCGAATTTTTCGCCCGCTATAACCCGGATGTGGAGAGCGCGCCGCATTGCATCCTCTGGGCTTGAATCAGGTGACAACTACGTTGACCGATAGGGGGCGAAACCGACTAATACCTCTGGACCGCCGAGGACCACGACGCGGACGTCCTCTACAATCCAGGAGAGATCTCACAATCCCCCGCCAGTGGGGCCGGTTCTCCCGTTGACGTCGCTTCGCTGCCACGAGTGTTGCGCGGCACCTTGCCCTCAGACTCCAGGAGAGATGCGATGTACCAGTTTTACGCGCGAGCGATACTGATCGGCGTCGGCCTCTGCACCTCCGGGGCCACCCTCGCGGAGACATCGGCGTCTCCGATATCGACGGTTCAAGAGGTTGAGGCTGGGGATCTTTTCCCTCTGGTTCCCGGAAAAAGCACGTTCAGGGTGGTTGACGGAGACGGAGAGGGTCGGCAAGTGGTGCAGGAACTGATTCCCGCAGAAGGTGAAGGCCGCTGGGAAGTTCGGTTTGGTGACTACAACATTCTCCATCTTTCCGAGCTTTGGGATGGCAGCGTGGTGCTGACCGGTCTGGACGTGCTGACGCAAGGCCAGACCGTGCTGTACGAGCCACCCGTGGTGCTGCTACCCAGCAGGATAGTGCCCGATCGGACATGGAGCGCCTCTGGCAGGGCCACCGTCGTGAATAGAGAGACGCAAGAGGTTGAACACACGGGTGAGTATAAGCACCGAGTCATGCCCATCACTCTAGAGCGGTATGCGACTCCGGCGGGTGATTACGAAGGCTTCCTGGTGCCGATCGAGCAGAGCATCGATCTTGATGCTCCGGCGGCGATCCGGTTTTGGCTCGATCTTGGCTTCTCCCCCGGCCAAGGACTGGTGAAACGGTCGATGAAGTTCGTCGTCGACAAACCCCTGTGGTTCGGCTCGACCACACGCCGCACAGCAGATCTCGTCCGTTAGGTGCCCTATCGGTCAACGTAGTTGGCGCTTTTGAAGCCCACCCCGGGGCTGCCTGCGCGGGGTAGCGGCATCGCGGGTTCGGTGTGCGGTATCAAACAGACGGTGAACGCGCATGGGTCCAATATGTCTTAAAAGGCAATGGCTATTGTGACCGGTATCGGGGCGATGGCTCTGTATCAGAAACCGGCACGCCGGCGATGGGTTGCGAACCCGTAGGTTGGAGGTCGAGCCTATTACGGAGTCCATACATGCATCCAGAAGTACTGCACCAGGAAACAACCGGTGATCCCCGAGCGTTACAGCGGGCACTGTCCGCTTATCGTGCGCCGCGCCTCGCCCGCAGCGTCTTCGAACTGCTCGTTACGATGATCCCGTTCGGCCTTTTCTGGTTTTTGACCTGGGCAAGCGTGAGCGCCGGCTACTGGCTCGGCCTGTTGCTGGTGATACCCGGCGCTGGATTTCTCGTGCGGCTGTTCATGATCCAGCATGACTGCGGGCACGGCTCCTTCTTTCCGTCCCGGCGCGCCAACGACTGGTTGGGACGGGCCCTGGGGGTGTTGACGCTCACGCCCTACGACCTCTGGCGCCACACCCACGCCCTCCATCACGCGCACTCTGGCAACCTGGATCGCGCTGACGAGGGGGGCATCGAGACCTTGAGCGTGCGTGAATATGAGGCCCTGCCTCGGGCTCAGCGGCTGCGTTACC
>PWLR01000133.1 GCA_003558435.1 Nitriliruptoraceae bacterium
ACGCCGGGATCGAGACGGTCTCGAGGGCCACGAACAGCAGGAGCAGGTCCCGCGCCGAGGGCATGATCAGCATGCCGATGAACGCGGTCAGCAACAGGAAGTAGTACTCCCCCTGGAAGTAACGACCTTCGGCGAAGAACCGCCAGCTGATACCCAGGATCGCGAGCAGCGCCCCCAGGAACACCAGCTTGAACACCACGGCGTACTCGTTGACCACGAACATCGTGCCGAAGGTGACGCGCTGTTCGCCCCAGAGGAAGATCGTGAAGCCGATCGCGACCAGCGTGCCCAACCCGGCTATGGGGTTGACCAGCTGCTTCGCATCACCACGCAACGCCAGGTCGGCGGCGAGCACCAGCAGCGCCGTGACGGTCAGCGCGATCTCTGGCGCGATCGCGACGAAGTCGATCGCCATCGTGTCGTCCTCTCGTCGGGTCCGGGGGTGGGATCAGGCCGACGAGCCCGGCGTACCGGGCTCGTCGACGACGACCTCAGCCGCCCAGGTAGCCCATCAGGTTCACCACGGCGTCGTTCTGGACACCGAACACCAGACGCGGGTAGACCCCGAGCGCCAGCACCAGCACCACCAGCGGCGTCCACGCGACCCACTCGATGGCCTGGACGTCCTCGAGCGGTTCGTCCGCCCACCGTTCCAACGGGTTGCCGAGGTTGATGCGTTGCATCAACCACAGGAAGTAGGCGGCGGTCAGCACGGTCCCGAGCGCGGCGAGGATCACCAGGGCCAGGTACAGCCCGCCGTAGGTGTCGGCCAGGCCGAGACCCGGGCTGATGGCCGCCCACATGGCACCGAACTCGCCCCAGAAGCCCGCGAGCCCGGGCAGCCCCAGGGACGCGATCGCGACGAAGGCGAACATCACCGCGTACTTGGGGATCTTGGTCAGCATCCCGCCACCGATGACCGCGATCTCGCGGGTGTGGTAACGCTCGTGCAGCGAGCCGGCCAGGAAGAACAACATCCCGGTGATCACCCCGTGGGCGATGTTGCCGAACAGCGCGGCCTGGATGCCGGCTTCGTTCATCGCGGCGATGCCGAGCATGACGAAGCCCATGTGACCGACCGAGGAGAACGCGATCAGCCGTTTGACGTCGGTCTGGGCGAGGCAGCACAGCGAGCCGTAGATGATGCCGATCACCGCGAGCACGCCGATGACCGGCGCGAAGCGCAGCGCACCGTCGGGCAGGATCGGCAGACCGATGCGGATGAAGCCGTAGGTCCCCATCTTCAGCAGCACGCCCGCCAGCAGCACGGAACCGATGGTCGGCGCCTCGGTGTGCGCATCGGGCAGCCAGGTGTGGAACGGCCACATCGGGACTTTGATGGCGAAGCCGAGGAAGACCCCGAGGAACGCCCAGGTCTGGAAGGTGGCGCTGCCGAACGGCGCCATCTCGGACAGCTGCTGGATGTTCCAGGTCTCCGCACCGGAGGTGAAGTAGATGGCCAGGAAGGCAACCAGCATGAACACGGAACCGAAGAACGTGTAGAGGAAGAACTTGATGCTGGCGTACTCGCGGCGGGGCCCTCCCCACATCCCGATCAGGAAGAACATCGGCACGAGCGTGAGCTCGAAGAAGATGAAGAACAGCGGCAGATCGAAGGCCACGAACGTGCCGGCCATACCGGTCTGCAACAGCAACATCAGCCCGAGGAACGCCTTGGGCTTACCGGGCGCCGGCAGGTGCTTGGTGGTGTAGATCGCACACAGCAGCGGCAGCAGGTAGGTCAGCCAGAACAGCGGCAGGGAGATGCCGTCCATCCCGAGCGTGAAGCGGGCGTTGATCGCCGTGATCCAGCTGGCGTCGGTGGTGAACTGCAGCTCGCCGGAGCGGCCGTAGTCGAAGCTCAGGGCGATGGCGCTGACCAGCGCGAAGGCGATCGCGGTGATGACCACCGCGGCGCGGCGGATCTCCCGGTCCATCGAGGCGGGCATGAGGGCCAGCGCCCCGGCCCCGACGAGGGGCAGGAACAGCGCGACCACCAAGGCCCAGCCAGCGGTGTTGGGATCCATCGTCTCTCCTCCAGCGAACTGCGGGCTCCGCGCCCGGTGACCGTTTCACCGCGTCGTGCGGCCAGGCCTTGGTACGACCGCACGGGGGCGGTCGGTGCTGCTGTCTGCCTTACGTCGCGGCGGCGAAAGCCACCACGAGCACGATCGTCCCGGCGACCAACGCCGCGGCGTACCGCTGCACGTTGCCCGACTGGGTGCGCTTCAACCGCTCGCTCCACCATGCCGCGCTGAACGCCGCACCGTTGACCCCGCCGTCGATCACCTTCTGATCGAGCACCCGGTAGGTCGCGAACGCCGCGTTCTTGGTCATCCGCCCGACCCCGGATACGGCACCGTCGATCAGCACGTTACTGCTGTAGCTCGCCGCCCTGGACATGGTGTCACGTACGGGCACCACGATGAAGCGGTACCCGAACTCATCGAACCCGTACTTGTTGACCAGGACGGTGGTGACCCGACCCATCTGCATGGTGGGGTCGCGGTCCGGCGGTCCCTTGCCGTAGAACTTCCAGGCCACACCCACCGCGGCGAAGAACACCACCAGCAGCAGCGCGAGCAGGTCGAAGTGCCACGTCGGGGCACCGTGCAGAACGGTCAGCTCGCCGTCCTCCGCGGCCGCCAGGACGGAGGGTTCCGACCCTGCCGCGAGCACCCCGTCACCCTGGATGCCGCCCGGGGTACCGACCGCCTCGCCCTGATCCTCGGCGGCGTCGTCGGCGTCGGCGGCGAACGGGTAGACCGTCTCCTCGGTGATGAACTCGGTCTCGGTCCAGGTCTCGAAGTTCTGCTCCGCGGTCCAGACCGGCGAGAAGATGTAGCCCGACGCGATCGACAGCACGGCCAGGACCACCAGGGGGCCCACCATCTGCTTGCCGGATTCGTGGGGCGGGTGGTGGCTGCGGCTCTCGCCCGCGAAGATCAGGAAACAGGCGCGCGCCATGTAGAAGGTCGTGACGAACGCCGCCGCGATCCCGACCCAGTAGACGAGATGCCCGGTGGCGAACCCGGCACCGGCCCAGATCTCACCGGCGATGAGGATCTCGTCCTTGGAGAAGAACCCGGCGGTGAGCGGGAAGCCGGCGAGCGCCAGGGTGCCGATGATGAAGGTCACGAACGTGTAGGGCATGGCCTTGGCCATCCCTCCCATGTCGGACATGTTGTTGCTGTGCACGGCGTGGATCAGCGACCCGGCACCCAGGAACAGCAGGGCCTTGAAGAACCCGTGGGTGAACAGGTGGAAGACACTGGCGGTGTAGCCGCCGACCCCGATCGCCGCGACCATGTAGCCCAGCTGCGAGACGGTCGAGTAAGCCAGGACCTTCTTGATGTCGTCCTGGACCAGGGCGAGCAGGCCACCGAAGAACAGGGTGATGACCCCGACCACGGCGATGACGTTCATCACCACGAGGCTCTGGGCCAGGACCGGGAACAGCCGCGCCAGCACGAACACCCCGGCCGTGACCATCGTGGCGGCGTGGATCAGCGCGGAGACGGGGGTGGGCCCGGCCATCGCGTCGGGGAGCCACACGTGCAGTGGCATCTGACCGGACTTGGCCATGCAGCCGAGGAAGATCATCAGCATCCCCAGCACGACCGTGGTCGTCGACAGCTCGCCGGCCGTCGCGGCCGCGTTGATCTCCCGGATGTTGAACGGGGTGGAGGTGTCGAGACCGAACATCCCGGCCGACAGCACGACCACCCCGACGATCAGGCCGATGTCCGCGAACTTGGTGGTGAGGAACGCCTTGTTGGCCGCATCCTGGTTCGACTTCTCCTCCCAGTAGAAGCCGATCAGCAGGTACGAACAGACCCCGACCAGCTCCCAGCCCACCACCGCCTGCACCAGGTTGTTCGCGATCACCAGCAACAGCATGGAGAAGGTGAACAGGCTGAGCATCGCGAAGAAGTAGGTGAAGCGCTTCTCGCCGTGCATGTACTCACGCGAGTAGATGTGGACCATCAGCGAGACGGTGGTGACCAGCAGCAGCATCACCGCCGTGAGGCCGTCGACGAGCATCCCGAGCTCGAACACGAACTCGCTGCCCATCGGCGCCCACTCGTAGGAGAACTCGACCGGTTCCTCCATCGGGCTCATGATGAAGGTCTGATAGGCGATCAGGACCGACAGCACCCAGCTGATGGCGAGCGACGCGATACCGAGCTCGCTGCCCTTCCATGGCAGGTTCTTGCCGAAGGCGGTGATCGCCACCGCCGAAGCCAACGGCAGAACGACCACGAGCCATGCGTAGTCCAGGAGTGCTTCCAAGAGTCTCGCCCCCTACCAGCGCATCAGGTCGACGTCGTCGACGTTCACCGACGCACGGTTCCGGAACATGTTGAACACGATCGCGAGCCCCACCCCGACCTCGGCCGCGGCGACCCCGATGATGAACAACGCGAACATCAGGCCGCTGACGGCGAGTTCATCGGGGAAGAGCAGGTTCTGGAACGCGACGAGGTTGATGTTCACGGCGTTGAGCATCAGCTCGACGCTGATGAGCACCAACACGGCGTTGCGTCGGGCGATGACGCCGTAGATGCCCACACAGAACAGGAACGTCGCGAGGAGCAGCGGGCCGACGAGGCTCACCGGTCACCTCCCGCGCCGAGCTGTCCGGCGGGCGTGGTGTTCTCGAGTTCGGCACGCACGCCGCCCTCGGTCGTGGGGGTGTCACCCACGTCGATGCGGGTGACCATGGCTTCCTCGCCGGATTCGCCGGTCTCGCGACGCGCCAGCATGATCGCCCCGATCAACGCAGCGAGCAGCAGCATCGACAGCAGCTCGAACGGCAGGACCCAGTCGGCGAAGATCGCGATGCCGATCACCTCGATGGAGGCGCCCGTCACCTGTTCGACGGTGGTGGTGCCGAAGGCCGCGATGATCAGCCCCGACAGCAGCACGAACAGCCCACCGGCCACGGCCAGGCCCAGTCCGCGGTTCTGGCTGTCCAGGGCCTCACGGCCGATCGGCGCGCGGGTGAGCATCAGACCGAACAGGAACAGCACGGCCACCGCCCCGACGTTGACCACCAACTGCACCAGCGCCAGGAAGTCGGCGTGCAGCACGAGGAAGACCCCGGCGGTCCCGGCCAGCGTGGCCGCCAGGGACAACGCGGCGTGGACGAGGTTCTTGGAGGTGACCGTCAACACGGCCGCCCCAGCGGTGAACAACGCCACCAGCACGAAGACGACATCCAGACCGGTCATGCTCCACCTTCCTCGTCGAGCATCTGCTGTTTGCGCTTCTTGATCCACGCCGCCTTGGCCTTGGACCGGGCGATCCGCTCGGACTTGCCCTCGGCGATCAGCTTGTCGAAGACCTCCTGATCGATCTCGCCCGTGCCCTCGACGTGCATGTCACTGAGCTTCTTGGCCGGCTCGGCGGGTTCCGCCGCCTCGGCGGGCGCGTCCACGGCAGCCGGTTCGGTCGCCGTCGCGGCCTCCGTGGCTTCCGTCGAGCCGGTCGCGGCGGCGGGTTCGGCGGCCTCGGCCTCGGCGCGCAGCCGGGCCTTCTCCTTCTTGACGTAGGCCGCCTTGGCCTTGGCGCGGGCCATGCGCTCCGGCTTGCCCTCGGCGATCAGCTTGTCGAAGGTCTCCTGATCGATCTGACCGGCCTCGACGTGGATCTCGGCGGGCTTGGGCGCCGGGGCGGCAGGGGCGGCGGCCTCCGCGGCTTCGGCCTCCGCGCGCATCCGCGCCTTCTCCTTCTTGACGTAGGCCGCCTTGGCCTTCGACCGGGCGATCCGCTCGGACTTGCCCTCGGCGATCAGCTTGTCGAAGGTCTCCTGGTCGATCTCGCCGGCCTTGACCTCGAAGTCCTTGGTCGCGGCCTTGCCCTGCTTGGGCCCGGCGGCCTCCTCGGGTGCCGCCTTGGCCTGCACGGCCTCCTCCTGCTTGGCGGCCTCTAGCTCCCGGTCCTTCTCCGCCTTGGCGATGGCGTCGGCCACCTCCGCCGGCATCAGCGCGCCCTCCTCGAGCGGCGGCGGGGCGGGCACGGTGTCGGCCCACTCGCGAAGCTTGTCCATCTCGTGCAGCAGCCCGTCCATCGAGTACTCGCTGTACTCGAACTCCGGGGACCACCACAGCGCGTCGAAGGGGCACACCTCGACGCAGATCCCGCAGTACATGCACAGCGAGAAGTCGATCGCGAAACGGTCGAGCACGTTGCGCGTGCGGGCGCGGCCACCCTCCTTGGCGGGGGGGACCGTCTCCTTGTGCGACTCGATGTAGATGAACCAGTCCGGGCACTCGCGGCTGCAGAGCATGCACACGGTGCAGTTCTCGTCCATCAGCGCGATGACTCCACGGGTGCGCGGCGCGAGATCCGAGCGTTCGTGTGGATACATCAGCGTCGAGGGACGCTTGAACAGGTGCTTGATCGTGACACCGAGGCCCTTGAGGAGCCCGGTGCCCGGAAGCGCGGTCGTGGCCATCAGAACACCACCTTGAAGACCGTGACGACGGCCAGGTTGAGCAGCGAGAGCGGCACCAGGACCAGCCACGAGATGCGCTGCAGCTGGTCCTCGCGGAGACGCGGGTACGCGACGCGGGCCCAGACCATCACGAAGACCAGCGCCAGGATCTTGCCCATCGTGACCGCGACGCCGAGCACCGTGCCCAGGAAGCCGCAGTCGAACAACCCGCCCGCGCCGTCACAGCCGGGCAACGGCACCCCGGGCAGCAACTGCCAGCCCCCGAGGTAGAGCACCACCATCAGCGCCGACATGGTGATCATGCCGCCGTACTCGGTGAGCAGGAACATCGCGAACTTGATGCCCGAGTACTCGGTCATGTAGCCGAAGACCAGCTCCGAGTCCCCGATCGGCATGTCGAACGGAGGGCGGGACAGCTCCGCCATCGCCGCGACGAAGAAGATCCCGAACCCCACGAACTGCGGGAAGACGTACCAGAGGTTGATGTCGGTCCCGGCGAGCATGAACGTCGACTGGGCCTCGACGATCCCGACCAGCGACAGCGTGCCGGCCTGCACCGCGACGGTGATCGCCACGATGATCAGCGGCAGTTCGTAGGCGATCAGCTGGGCCCCGGCGCGCAGGCCACCGAACAACGAGAACTTGTTGGCGCTGGCCCAGCCGCCCATGAGCACACCCAGCACGGAGACCGACGTGATCGCCAGGGCGTAGAGCAGGCCGAGCTCGAGGTCGACGGCGAACACGCCGGGCCCGAACGGGAGCACGAGGAAGATCAGCATGGCCGGGACGAGCGCCACACCGGGCGCGGCGGCGAACACCCACTTGTCCGCGGCCCGCGGGATCGTGTCCTCCTTCTGGATGAACTTGATCCCGTCGGCGACCAGTTGCAACGAGCCGAACGGGCCGGCCTCGACCGGCCCGCGTCGATGCTGCATCCGGCCCATGACCTTGTGTTCCATGTAGCCGCCGACGAGCGGCACCACGAAGAACAGTCCGAGCACGAACGCGATCTTGAGCAACACCGGCAGCAGGAAGCCGTCCCCGACGTCCATCACCGAGGCGGACTGGGCGACGGCGTGGTTCGCCGGGGACACGAGGGCGCTGTTCATCGGTCGATGTCCCCGACGACGAAGAACACCGAACCCAGGATGGAGATCGCATCGGGGAGCAACGCGCCCTCCATCAGGTGGGGGATCGCCTGGACGTTGGAGAACGACGGGGTGCGCATCTTCAGCCGCCAGGGTGTGCGGCCGCCGTCGGACTCCAGCCAGTAGCCGAGCTGACCGAGGGGGTTCTCGGTACGCACGTAGGTCGCGCCCTCGGGCGCCTTGACCATCTTCGGCAGCTTGGAGTTCACCGGGCCGGCGGGGATGTGGTCGTGGACCTGGTCGATGATGTCGAGCGACGCATCGATCCGGCGCAACAGGCAGTAGAAGCGGTCGAAGGCGTCGCCGTTCTCCCCGACGGGGACCTTCACGTCGATCTCGCCGTACTTGAGGTAGGGCTCGGTGACCCGCGAGTCCTCCGGGACACCGGTGGCGTGCAGCGTCGGACCGGTCACCCCGATCGACAGGGCCACGTCGGTCGACAGCGGCCCGACGCCCTTGGTACGGCCGTGGAAGATCTCGTTGCCCAGGACCAGATCGTCGTAGTCGGGCAGACGCTCCCGCACCTGGGTGGAGATCCGGCGCGATTCCTGCAGGAAGCCCTTGGGCAGGTCGATCTTGAGCCCGCCCACCTGGTTGTAGGTGAAGTGCAGGCGACCACCGGTCGCGGACTCCATCAGGGCCTGGATGTCGTCACGCTCGCGGAAGGCGTAGAACATCGGCGTGATCGCACCGAGCTCCAGCGCGTAGGAGCCGATGAACATCAGGTGGTTGAGGATCCGGTTCCACTCGGCCATCAGCATCCGGATCCACTGCGCCCGGTCCGGGACCTCCATCTCGAGCATGGTCTCGACCGCGAGTGCCACGCCGAGCTCGTTGGAGAAGCCCGACAGCCAGTCGTGGCGGTTGACCAGCGCCTTGATCTGCCGGTAGTCGCGGTACTCGGCCAGCTTCTCGAAGCCGCGGTGCATGTAGCCGATGACCGGCGTGGCGCGCTTGACCCGCTCACCGTCCATCTCGAGCACGATCCGGAAGACGCCGTGGGTGGCGGGGTGCGCCGGACCGATCGACAACGACATGTCGGTGGTCGGGAAATCACCGTCACCGATGATCTCGAACGCGACATCTTCCCCGGGGGCGCTCCCGGGCTGGATGCGCTCCTTGGTCTCCAGCTCGCTCACGCGTCGCCCTCCGGATCGTCGGGGCCAGCCGGGTCGTCCCCGGACTCGTCGGCAGCCGCACGCTCGGCGGCCTTCTTCGCGCGCGCTTCTGCCTGGGTCCTGCGCCGGTCGTCGGCCTTCTTGGCGGCCTCGGCCGCAGCGATGGCCGAGCCTCCCTGGTTGGCCTCGTCGCTGGCCTGCTCGCCGGTGGTGGGCTCGCGCTCGGCCTCGTCACCGGCCAGCTCGACGTCGGCGTCGTGACGCAGCTTCTGCTCTTCCTCGAGGCCACGTTCCTGCTCGCCCGCGAGGACCTTGCCGGAGTCGCTGGCGAGGTCCGCCGACTGCGCGGTCGCGGTGACCTCCTCGCCCTCCTCGGTGACGGCAGGAGGCTCCGGCAGCGGATTGGCGAGCTTGGCCTGCTCACCCATGACCTTGTCGAGTTCGTACGGGCCCGGGGCGTCACCGATGCGCTTCTCGCGCTCGATGATGTTGCCCTCGTCGTCCATCTCCTTCGGTTCCGCCACGCCCGGCCAGGGCTTGGCGGCGCGGGAGGCCAGGTGGAAGTCCTTGCGCAGCGGCCAGCCCTCGAAGTTCTCGACGGTGAGGATGCGCGGGCTGACCGAGGGGTGGCCGGGGAAGTCGATCCCGAACATGTCCCAGGTCTCGCGCTCCATCCAGTCGGCCCCGCGGTAGACCTCCACCATCGAGGGGCACACCGGCGCCTCGCGTCCGCCCTCGCACCGGGTCCGCAACACGATGCGGTTGCCCGTCGAGGTGGAGTAGAGGATCGCGACGTAGTCGAACCCCTCCTCGCGCGCGTCGACCCCGAAGGCGTTGTCGAACAGGTCGTAGGCGAGCAGGGGCTCGTCACGGCACGCGCGCGCCGCGGCGACCCAGGCCTCCTGCGCGATCCAGACGGTGAACACCCCGAACTCGAGCACGCTGCGCTGCACCCCGTCACCGAGACGGTCGCGCAGCAGCTCTTCGGTCTCCTCGGGCGTGAGGGCACGATCCCGGCGAGCGAGGACGTCGGTCACGAAGAGCTCCCCTCCAACGCGAGCGGTGCGTCAGCACCGAGCGTGACGGGGTCGAGACGTCGGCCGGCGATCCGGTCCTTGAGTGACTCGTTCTGGATGCGGTGCTGCAGCGCGATGATGCCGTCGAGCAGGGCCTCGGGACGTGGCGGGCATCCCGGCACGTAGACGTCGACCGGGATGATCTGGTCCACACCCTTGGTGACCGAGTAGCTGTCCCAGTACGGACCGCCGCAGTTGGCGCACGAGCCGAACGAGATCACGTACTTCGGCTCGGCCATCTCCTCGTACAGGCGCTTGACCGCCGGCGCCATCTTGTCGGTCAACGTGCCCGACACCACCAGCAGGTCCGCCTGGCGGGGTCCATGGGCGAACGGGATGACCCCGTGGCGGATGAAGTCGTGGCGCGAGGTCGATGCGGCGATGAACTCGATGGCGCAGCACGCCAGACCGAAGTTGAAGCACCACAGCGAGTACTTGCGCCCCCAGTTGAAGACGTACTTGACCGGCTGTGGCAGTTCGACCTGATCCATCAGTCCCATGTCAGTACTCCCTTCTTCCATGCGTAGGCGAGACCCTCGAGGAGGGTCAGGATGAACAGGAACATCGCGACCACCGCGAACAGCGGTGAGATCGCGGTGGTCGAGTCCAGGTCACCGACGATGACCGCCCACGGGAAGAGGAAGACCGCTTCCACGTCGAAGATCACGAACAGGAACGCGAACACGTAGTACCGGATGTTGACCTGCGCCCATCCGGTCCCGATCGCCTCCACGCCACACTCGTAGGTCGTCAGCTTCTGTGGCGAAGGTACCGATGGTCGCATGGCCCGGTTGAGCGTCATGATCACCGCGTACAGCAGACAGCCGACGACCACGAGCACGGCGAACGTGCCGTACTGGGCGTAGAAGCTCGTCACCCGTTCCTCCCCGGCGGAACCCGCCGTGCCCTCCCACCAAGGTCCGTTGGGCCGTGGTGGTGGGTGTGGTGTCGCATCGGACAGCTCGGAAACGTCTCGGAAGCGCCGGACGGGTGCGTATCCCACCACAGTGCGCGACACGGCCCGTCTCCGGGCCGTGGTGCCGATGCTAGCAACCCTGCCGGACACCGACCCACCCGGGCCGGATGGCCGTGGTTCCACGGTCGTGGGCCAGCCCGTTCGCCCCACACGCCCGGAGCACCGGCGGTGGCGCGCAGCTGCCTCTACCGTGCACCGCCGAACGATCGGGACCCCGTGGTCAGCAGCCGCGTCACGCCTCCGCCCTGCGGCTGCCCGTCGGTCACCGGAGCAGCGGCGAGGTTCTGCGGTCGGTGCGGCGCCCCGCTGGAGGGCGACGACCGGCCCGGTCCCACCGCCGGGTCCCGCCGGAGCCGGTGGTCGTGGCGTACGGCAGCGCTGGTGGTGGTCGCCGTCGCCTCGATCGCGGGGATGGTCGCGCTGGCCGGGTCCGGCCGCACGACCGGATCGTTCGGTGAGTTCGCGGACGAGGTCGCGGTCCCGGTGGACGTGGATGACCGGAGCCCACCCGACGCGGTGGAGCTGCCGGACGACGGCGCGGCGCTCGCACCCCCGGAGCGTGGGCTCGTCTGCCGACCGAACGACTGCGCCGCCTGGAGCCTGGAACTGCCCCGTGCGGCGAGCGTGCTGCCCGTCGGCGATCTGCTGGTGACCGTCGAGGCGTCCCGCGCGACCGCCCACGAGCTGAGCCTCGGTGAACCGCGATGGTCGATCGACACGGGTCCGATCTTCGCGCCCGTAGCCTCCCCGGACCCCGTCGTGGCCGATGCCGACGGCGCGCTGCTGCTGCACGAGCGGGGCCAGCTCGCCCGCCTCGATCCGCGGGACGGTGACGTGCTCTGGCACGTGGATCTCGGCACGCGGTGGGTGGAGCGCATCGGACGCACGGAGGGACGGGTCGTGGTCACCACCGGCGATCGTCTCCGTGGTCGGTCGCGGCCGCTACCGACCACCCTCGTCGGACTCGACGCCGAGCGGGGCACCATCCGGTGGCAACGTCGCATCCTCGAGGTCCTCGACGCCCCGGAGCCGGCCCGGTCGGTCAGGTCCCCGACGATCGGTGGCGAGGCCGTCGCCGAGCCGGACGGGCGCCGGTTGACCGCGCCGGCGGGTGTGCTGGCCGTGGCGCTCGACACCACCACGATCGGCGGCATCGACGTGGTCACCGGGGACACGGTGTGGCAGCGTGCCGCGGCCGGTGGCGAGGTCGTCGGCGAGGTCGCCGGCGACCGGGTCGTGCTGCGCGGGGGCAACGGGCGCACGCTGCTGCTCGATGGCGCGACCGGCACGAGCCTGACCTACCTCGGCGACACGGTCGCGGGGCTCACGGCCATCGGTCCCCTGCTGATCGCGACCTCGACCGACGGCCGGTCGTCGGTCGTCGACAGCGAGGGTGCCGTCACCGACCGGCGGACCGGCCCACCACGGGGTTGGACCGAGACCGACACGGACGTGTTCATCGCCTGGGAGGACGACGGTTGGGTCCTGCTCGTCCGCTACGGGCGGTCGGGTGTCCCGGGCGGAGCCCGACGTCTGCCGGGGCGGATCGGGAACTGGGGTGGGGACCTGGTCCTCGGCGCCCATCCGGGGAGCGACCGCGTCCGCGCGGTCGGGGTCGACGGGCGCACCACGGTCGCGGTGCGCACCGACGGCCCCACCGAACCGCCGCCCAACCCATCGGTCGCGCCATCCGGTACCCGGCTGCAGCTGATCGGGCGGACCATCGTGGCGCGCGACGACGCCGGACTCACCGTGCAGGCGCCGGGCGGCTCGGTCCGGGTCGAATCCGGCCGCGAGGTGGTGGCGGTCGCCGCGGACGGCACGGTGGTGGTGCGCGGCCACGGGGGGCTGCTCGCGATCGGGGCGGACCGGCTCGGTCCCGTCACCCCCTCGAAGCGCCCCGGACGGCCGTGAACGGCTTCCGCCGACCGACGGGTCGCACCCGGATCACGCCGCAGCGGGAAGCGACCAGTCGATCGGTTCGATGCCGCGCTCGACCAGGAGCGCGTTGGCTCGGCTGAAGGGGCGCGAGCCGAAGAACCCGCGCTTGGCCGACAGCGGTGAGGGGTGCGCGGACTCGACCCGGGGCAGGTCACCCAACCTCGGTGCCAGGGAACGTGCGTCGCGACCCCACAGGATCGACACCATCGGACGATCCCGCGCCGCCAACGCCGCGATGGCGGCATCGGTGACCGTCTCCCAGCCCTTGCCGCGGTGGGAGGCGGGTTCGCCGGGCCGCACGGTCAGGCACCGGTTGAGCAGCAGGACCCCCTGCTCCACCCACGGCGTGAGGTCCCCGTTGGCGGGCTGGGGTTCGCCGAGGTCCTCGCGGTACTCGCGGAAGACGTTGGCGAGGCTCCGCGGCAGGGGCTGCACATCGGGCGCGACCGCGAAGCACAGGCCGATCGGGTGGCCGGGCGTCGGGTAGGGATCCTGACCGACGATCAGAGCGCGGACCTCGCCGAACGGCAGCTCGAAGGCCGCGAATATCCGGTCCCCCGCCGG
Organism: Nitriliruptoraceae bacterium; assembly: GCA_003558435.1. Taxonomy (GTDB): domain Bacteria; phylum Actinomycetota; class Nitriliruptoria; order Nitriliruptorales; family Nitriliruptoraceae; genus PWLR01. The sequence goes on from PWLR01000133.1 coordinate 13,284, forward strand.
CAGGTAGCCGTGACCGGCGGCCGCTTCCTCCCGCAGGAACCGTCCGAGGTCGCGCACGATCGGCTCGACGGGCTCGAGCACCTCGGCCCAGCCGGCGCCGAGCAGCTCGTCGAGTGGTCGCGTCTCAGCCACGTGCCGGCTCCCGGTCCGGGCGGTCGCCACCGAGCGGTCCGCTGCACCCGGAGGACCCATCGATACCCGGAACGACCTCGACCCGCAAGGTGGCCATCAGCGCGCCCTGCCCGATCACCAGCTGGTCGAGCTCGAGGTCGTCGGGCAACTCGAAGCTCAGGTCCATCCCGAGCCGGTCGAACCAGTCGGGCGTCTCCTCCACCGGCGTGACCCGGAGCACGCGATCGCGTACCTCGATCGCCAGGCGTACCCGCACGGGGAAGGGTTCGATCCCGAGCGTGGCGACACCGGGCGTGAGCTCCACCGCGGGTTCCAGGCCGAAGGGGGCCCGTTCGGCCAGGTAGGCCTGCAGGTCGGCCTCGGCCAGCTCGAGTTCGAGGGTCGCCTCGGCCACCGGTGGCGGGCGTAGCGCCCAGGGCAGGCCGACCTCAGGCAGCTCCAGGCGGGCACGCTCGACCCGGATCTCGTCGAGTTGCAGACCGCTGGCCTGCAGCTCCACCCCGCGGGCGCGGCCGAGCAGCAGCCGCGGCAACACCGGTCGATCGATGGTCTCGACCTCCAGCTCGTCGAAGGGCAGACACCGCTCGAGCGCGCTCCCGACCACCCGCGTGGCGACCGGCAGCGCGGCGAGTTCGACGATCACGGCGATCACCACCACGAACGCCGCGAGACCCACGAGCCAGCGTCTCACCCGACGCGGTGCACCGCGTACTCGGCGAGGCGGGTCAGGGCCTTGACCACCGGACTGCCGTCGAAGGGCTCGAGGTGACCGATCGCGGCGCTCACGTAGCCGGAGGCGTCGTCGCGGGCCCGCGACAGCGCGTCGCTGGACCGCAGCAGCTCGATGGCACGGGCCACCTCGGCGTCCGAGAGCTCACCGTCGAGCAGGGCCGCCAGTTCGCCGTCCGGGTCCTGGTCGAGCGCGTGGAGCAGCGGCAGGGTGCGCACCCCTTCGCGCAGGTCGGTCCCCGGGGTCTTGCCGGTGTCCTCGGGATCCGAGCTGATGTCGAGGATGTCGTCGGAGAGCTGGAAGGCCATCCCGACGTTCCAGCCGTAGCCCGCCGCGGCCTCGACACCGTCGGGGTCGACCCCCGAGAGCAGTGCCCCGTAGCGGCACGAGGTGGCGATCAGCGAGGCGGTCTTGCCGGAGATGACCTCGAGGTAGTGCTCACGGGTCGGGGCCAGCTTCGGCACGTCCGGCGGCAGCGCACCCAGCGAGCCCTGCACCTCGGCGATCTGACCCTCGCACAGCTCGGCCAGGGTGCGCGCCATGATGCGGGTCACCTCGACGCCGAGGTCGGCCGAGAGCTCGGACGCACGCGCGAACAGGTAGTCGCCGGTCAGGATCGCGACGGTGTTGTCCCACCGGGAGTTGGCGCTGGGGGTGCCCCTGCGGGCGGGGGCCTCGTAGATCACGTCGTCGTGGTAGAGCGTGGCGAGGTGGACGAGTTCCACGATCACGCCCGCGTCGACGAGCCGCGGTGAGGGCCCTTCGCCGAGGTGGCCGGTCAGGGCGACCATCAGCGGACGGAACCGCTTGCCACCGGCCCCGATGAGGTAGCGGGCGAGTTCGTCGACGAAGGCATGGCTGGAGGCGACCTGCTCCTGCAGCTTGACCTCGACGGCGTCGAGCGTGCCGGTCACCGGCAGACCGTGGGACTCCAGCTGCTCGAGCACGGGCGTCGGGATCGCCAGGCGCGAGCTCGATCGGTCCACGACCGGAGCGGCCGTGGGACCGGGGTCCTCGGGGCGGTGTGCGTCGCGGGGGATGTCGCTCACCGGACCAGCGCCGCGGCGGTGTCGGCCAACTGCAGCAGCAGCTGCGGCTGGACCCCGAGGAAGACCACGAGCGTCGCGGCGATCGCGATGGAGGTCGACAGGCCGGTCGATGCGGAGGGCAGCGGCCGGGTGGGGTCCGCATCCTCGAGGAACATGACCCCGGCGATGCGCAGGTAGAAGAACGCCGCGATCACGCTGCTGAGCACCCCGATCACCACCAGCCAGGTGAGGCCGGACTCGATGCCGGCCTGGAAGACCACCAGCTTGCCGACGAACCCGGCCGTCGGCGGCAACCCGGCCAGCGACAGCAGGCACAGCGCGAGGATGCCGGCGGTGGCCGGCGAGGTCTTGCCGAGCCCGCGGAGGTCGACGAGCGTGACCTCGCCGCGACGGGTGCGTTCGATCGCGACGATGCATCCGAAGGCACCGAGGGTGCCGACCGCGTAGGTCAGCAGGTACCACAACGTGCCCGACAGCCCGGCGTTACTGACCGCCACGACCCCGATCGTCGCGTAGCCGGCGTGGGTGATCGAGGAGTAGGCCAGCATCCGCTTGAGGTCACGTTGCACCAGCGCGAGGTAGGCGCCGTAGAGCATGGTGATCGCGGCCAGGACCGACAGCACCGGCACCCACAGGGTCTGCAGGTTCGGGAAGGCGACGAGGTAGAGCCGCAGCAGCGCCGCGAACCCGGCGGCCTTGGTCGCCGCCGCCATGAACGCGGTGATGTTGCTGGGTGAGCCCTGGTAGACGTCCGGGGTCCAGAAGTGGAACGGCACCAGGGCGACCTTGAACCCGATCCCGACGGTGACGAGCGCGAGCCCGAACGCCGACACGGTCCGCAGCGCCCCGAGCGCGCCGAGTTCCGCACCGATCACCGGCAGCGACAGCGACCCGGTCGCCACGTACAGCAGCGCCATGCCGTAGAGCAGGATGGCCGAGGCGACCGACCCCATCACGAAGTACTTCAGGGAGGCTTCCTGCGACCGCGGATCACGTCGCGCGAGACCGGCCAGCACGTACAGCGCGAGCGAGAACACCTCGAGCGCGATGAACAGGGTGATCAGGTCGTTGGCGGTGGCGAGCGCCACCATCCCGACCGCCGAGAGCAGCAGCAGCGGTTCGACCTCGGCCCGGTTGATGCGCCGGTCCTGGAGGTAGCCGTAACCGAGCGGGATCACCAGCAGCGTGCTGAGGTAGACGGTGATGCGGGTGAAGAACGCGATGCCGTCGTTGGCCAGCGCGCCGGCCAGCGCCGACTGGGGCAGGATCGTGGCGAGCGTGTCACCGCCGACGTTGAGCACGGCGACGTACTGCCAGCCGGTCAGCACCAGCGCGCCCGCCAACGCGAGCCCGGCACCCCAGGCCTGGACCATCGACGAACGGCGGGGGAAGGCGAAGCCGAGCGCGGGCAGGGCGATGCCGAGCGCGATGGTGACCCCACCGGGGACCACCAACCCCTCGGTGACCAGCCAGGTGCCGACACCCAGCCCGATCAGCGCGGAGGGGACGGTCACGAGCAGTTCGCGACCCTTGGCGACGGCGACCAAGAGCAGCACCAACGCCATCGCGGTGACCAGCAGTTCGGGGGCGAAACTCGACCAGGCGACGTCGGGGATGACGAGGTCGCCGGGCAGGTCCGCGGTCTGGGCGAGGATCATCTCAGCTCTCCTCGCTGGTGGCGGCGATGGGCTCGATATCGAGTGGCTCCACGCCGACCTCGGTCAGCACGCGGTCGACCGACGGCTCGACCAGGTCGAACAGCGGCTGCGGGTAGAGCCCGATCCCGACGATCAGCACCAGGATCGGGGCGAGGATCCCGACCTCGCGGGCCTTGAGGTCGGTGGTGTTCTCGTTGTCGGCCCCGACGAGCGGTCCGTGGAAGATGCGCTGGTAGGCCCACAACAGGTACAGCGCGGCGAGCACGACCCCGAAGGAGGCCAGCACGGCGGCGGTCCGGTTGGTCTGGAAGGTCCCCAGCAGGATCGGGAACTCGCCGACGAAACCGTTGAGGCCCGGCAGCGCCAGCGACGACATCGACACCAACAGCCACAACCCGGCCATGACCGGCACGCGCTTGGCCAGGCCACCGAAGGCACTGATCTGGCGGGTGTGCCGCCGTTCGTAGAGGAACCCGATCAGCAGGAACAGCGCGCCCGTGGACAGGCCGTGGTTGACCATCTGCACCACCGACGCCGAGGTGGCGGTGGCGTTGAGCGCGAACGTGCCGAGCACGACGAACCCCATGTGGCTGACCGAGGAGTAGGCGATCAGCTTCTTGATGTCGGCCTGCATCAGCGCGACGATCGCGCCGTAGAGGATGCCGACCACCGACAACCCGAGCAGCCAGGGAGCGAACTCGACGGTGGCATCGGGGAAGATCGGCAGGGCGTAGCGCAGCAGGCCGAACGTGCCCATCTTCAGCAGCACACCGGCCAGGAACACCGACCCGCCGGTGGGGGCCTCGGTGTGGGCGTCCGGCAGCCAGGTGTGGACCGGGAACAGCGGGACCTTGACCGCGAACGCCAGCGCGAAGCCCGCGAACAACCAGCGCTGCTCGGTGACCCCCAACTCGAGGGCCAGCACGTCGGCGTACGCGAACGAGCCGCCCGGTGTCTGGGTGTAGAGGTAGATGATCGCGACGAGCATCAGCAGCCCGCCGAACAGGGTGTAGAGGAAGAACTTCACGGCCGCGTACTTGCGTCCGGCGCCGCCCCAGATCCCGATGATCAGGTACATCGGGATGATGGTGAACTCGAAGAAGATGTAGAACAGCAGCAGGTCGGTGGCGGCGAACACCCCGATCACCGCCGCCTCGAGCACGAGGAACGCCGCGGCGTAGCCGCGGACCCGGTCGGTGATGCTGCTCCACGACGCCAGCAGGATCAACGGGGTCAGGAAGGTGGTGAGCAGGATCAGCACCAGGCTGACCCCGTCGACCGCGAGCGAGAGCTGGGCGCCGATCGCCGGGATCCACACCCAGGTCTCGGCCTGTTGGAGGTTGGGGTCGGCGACGTCGAACTGCACCAGCAGCACCAGCGAGGTCACCAGGGCCGCGAGTGAGGCGACCAGGGCGATCTGCTTGACGCTGCGGTCACCGGCCTCGGGCAGGAACGCGAGCAACAGCGCACCGGCCAGCGGCAGGACGATCGTGAGGGAGAGCATGCCCATCGGTTACCTCACCTGCCACAGGAGGAACGCGACCAGGACCAGCGCACCGAGGATCATGACCCCGACGTAGCCCCGGACGAGTCCGGATTGCGTGCGACGACTGGCGCTGCCGGTCGCGATCGACACGGCACCGGCGGCGTTGACCGCCCCGTCGATGACCCGCGTGTCGAACCAGACCAGCGCCTGCGCGAACCGGCCACCGACACGCACGAAGATCGTCTCGTACAACTCGTCGACGAAGAACTTGCGCTCGGCGAGTTCCGCGATCGGGCCGCGGATCGGCTCGACCATCCGGCCCTGGCTGACGTCACGGCGCACGTAGGCGAGGTAGGCGAGCGCGATACCGAACACCCCGGCTCCGGCCGCGATGGCGATCAGCGCGATCTCCGGGAGCGGACCTGCCGGGGTGAACCCGAGATCGTCGATCGGACCCACCACCGGGGCCAGGAAGTTGAACAGCGGACCCGAGTGCACCGGGTTGAGTGCCCCTCCCACCAGCGCGAGGAACCCCAGCACGATCAGCGGGATCGTCATCGTCGGGGGCGACTCGTGCGGGTGCACGTCGTCACCGAACCGGGGCTCGCCGAGGAAGATCAGGAAGAACCAGCGCGACATGTAGAAGGCGGTGAGCACCGCGGCGATCAGACCGACGATCCAGATCCCGAGGAACCCGTGGAAGTAGGCCTCGGTGAGGATCTGGTCCTTGGAGAAGAACCCGGAGAACGGCGGGATGCCCGAGATCGCCAGCCAGCCGATGAACGAGGTCCAGAACGTGATCGGCATGAGCTTGCGCAGACCACCCATCCCCCAGGCGTCGGTGCGGTTGGCCATCGCGTGCATGACCGAGCCGGCGGCCAGGAACAGCAGGCCCTTGAAGAACGCGTGCGTGACGAGGTGGAAGATGCCCTCACGGAACGCCCCGACCCCGACCCCGATGAACATGAAACCGAGTTGGGAGACGGTGGAGTAGGCCAGGATCTTCTTGATGTCGTCCTGCCGCACCGCGATGATCGCCGCCAGCAGGGCGGTGGAGGCACCGATCCAGGCGATGATCGTCATCGCATCCAGCGACATGACCAGGATCGGCGAGAGCCGCACGGTCAGGTAGACGCCGGCGGTGACCATCGTCGCGGCGTGGATCAGCGCGGACACCGGCGTCGGACCGGCCATGGCGTCCGGCAACCAGACGTAGAGCGGGATCTGCGCGGACTTGGCCGCGGCACCACCGAGCAACAGCAGCACCAGCACGAACGCGGTGCCCGAGGCCAGCGCCGGGGCGTTCTCGATCAGCCCGAGGAGGTCGAGCGTGCCGAAGGTCGCGAACGCGAGGAACATCGCGATCATGAACGACACGTCACCGACGCGGTTGGTGATGAACGCCTTCTTCGCGGCCGAGGCGTACTCGGGCTTCTCGAACCAGAACCCGATCAGCAGGTAGCTCGAGAGCCCCACCAGTTCCCACCCGAGGAACAGCGTGAGCAGGTTGCTGCCCAGCACCAGGATCAGCATCGACGCGAGGAACAGGTTCAGGTAGGCGAAGAACCGCCCGTAGCGGCTGTCGCCGTGCATGTAGCCGACCGAGTAGATGTGGATCAGGAAGCCCACACCCGTCACGACCAGCAGCATGACCGCCGTCAACTGGTCGACGAAGATGTCGAAGGTGACCGTCAGCGGGCCGATGTCGATCCAGGTCGGCATCGGCACGATGTAGGTCGCCGGGTCGACGATGACCGTGATCGCCACCGCCGCGCTGAGCGCGAAGGTCAGGCCCGCGACCGCGATCGCGATGTTGGCGACCGCGTCACCGAGCGCGCGGTTGGCGAGCAACACGGCCACGAACCCCAGCAACGGCAGGACCACGATCAGCCACGCCAGGCTGATCACACCGGAGGTCGCACTGACGACCTCGTTGGCGACCCCACTCGCCTCCACTGCAAGCAGGATCACGTCAGAACCTCAACAGTTGGGGGACATCGACATCGATGGTCCCGCGGCGGAAGAAGAGGTTGACGATCAGCGCGAGGCCGACCACCACCTCGGCGGCCGCGACCACGATGACGAAGAACACGAACACCTGACCGTCGGGCCCGCCCCACATCCGGGCGGCCGCGGCGAGGGTCAGGTTCACGGAGTTGAGCATCAACTCGACGCACATGAACAGCACGATCGCGTTGCGTCGGAGCATGACGCCGGTCAGCCCGATGGTGAACATCAGGCCCGAGAGGATGAAGTAGTAACCGATGGGCATCTGCTCAGACCTCCCGATCGTCGGGGCGGCGTTGCGAGAGTTCCTCGGCCATCGAGTCGGGTTTGGTCGCGTCCGTGTCGCCGATGAGTTCGGAGATCGGGATGGGCAGTTCCCGACCGGCCTCCATGGGGGCGTCCGGATCGTCGGGCAGGTGCCCGGCGTCCGCCTCGTCCTCGTCCTCCGGAGCGAGGTCGCGGCGACGCGCCATGATCGTGGCTCCGATGGTCGCGACCGTCAGCAGCAGGGCGGACAGCTCGAAGGGATAGGTGTAGCGGGTGAACATCGCCCGGCCGAGGAAGGCCGCACCGGCCCCGTCGTCCTCGTCGTAGACCTGGCTGAGCCCGACGCAGTCGACCTGGTCACCGGTCGCCGCCACGGCATCCGGCCCACAGATCGAGGCCTCGGAGGTGTAGGGGCCGACGAAGGTGAACACGATCGCCCCGGCGAGCAGCCCACCCCCGGCGATCGCCGCGACGCGCACCCGGTTGTCGGCACCGAGCAGGTCGTCGTTGTCGACCCCCAGGAGCATGACGACGAACAGGAACAGCACCATGATCGCGCCGGCGTACACCAGCACCTGGATGATCGACAGGAACGGCGACTCCAGGGTCAGGAACAGCCCGGCGATGGCGAGGAAGTTGAGCACGAGCATCAACGCACCGTGCACGATGTTGCGCATCGTGATCACGGCGATGGCGGCACCCAGGGCGAGCACGGCGAACACCCAGAAGAGGACGACCTCCGCGGTGTCGCCGGCCGCCACCTCCGCAGCTTGGGCCAGCAGACTCATCTAGCGCTCGCTTCCAGGGCTGGGGCGGGTGGGTCCGCCGACGGTCGCGGGGTCGTGCGGTTGGTCACCGGGCTTCGGCAGCTCGCCGTGGGGCACGACCTGCCCCGCGCGCGCCGAGGGGGCCGCGGCGGCGGGCTGGAAGCGTCCACCCTTGAGCGTCGGTGGCGTAACCGCCAGACCACCGTAGTAGTTCAGGCCGCGCTCGCGGACCTCGCGGTCGGTGTGCGGGGTGTCGACCCCGTCCGGCGGGACCGTCGCGAGCAACTGGTCCTTGGTCCAGATCAGGGCATCACGGCTGTCGGCGGAGAACTCGAAGTCGTGGGTCATGGTGAGCGCGCGGGTGGGGCACGCCTCGATGCACAGCCCGCAGAGGATGCACCGGTTGTAGTTGATCTGGTAGTCGTCGGCGTAGCGCTCGCCGGGCGAGAACCGTGCTTCCGCGGTGTTGTCGGCGCCCTGGACGTAGATCGCGTCGGCCGGGCAGGTCCAGGCGCACAGCTCGCAGCCGATGCACTTCTCCAGCCCGTCGGCGTAGCGGTTGAGCTGGTGCCGCCCGTGGAACCGCGGCGCCACCGGACGGGGCTGCTCCGGGTACTGGGCCGTCTCGACCGGCCGGATCATGGTCTTGAGCGGGACCGAGAACCCGCGGCCGAGCACGGTGCGGGTCAACAGCAGCCACAGCCCGACGATCAGGATCACGACCGTCAATGCCGTCACGACGGGTGCCGGGATGGCGTTCAGGATGTCGGTCACGGTGCGACCTCCTCGTGGTCGGGCGCGAGCTCGGTCTCGGCGGTCTCCTCGAGCCGGCGCGGAGCCTGATCGTGCCGGTCGAGCCCGTCGCCGGCGTCACGACGGGTCCCGCCGGTGAGCACCAGGCCCGCCAGGATCGCGGTCGCGGCCCCGACGAGCGCCAGGCGCGTGTCGGCCGCCATCCCGCCCTGCTCCTGCGCGAGCAACACGAACCCGGCCGTCACCAACGTCCAGACGAGCGCAACCGGGATCAGGATCTTCCAGCCGAGGTCCATGAGCTTGTCGTAGCGGTAGCGCGGCAGGGCGCCGCGCAGCAGGATGAAGAAGAAGATGAAACCGGCCATCTTCAGGAAGAACCACAGGATCGGGAAGATCCACGCGATCGCCTCGGGTGCACCGAAGGTCGGGCCGTTCGGGCCGCCGAGGAACAGCGTGACCACGATGGCCGACATCGTGACCACCGACATGAACTCCGCCAGCATGAACATCCCGAAGCGCATGCCGGAGTACTCGGTGTTGAAGCCCCCGACCAGTTCGCCCTCGGCCTCGGCCAGGTCGAACGGGGGACGGCCGGCCTCGGCGATCATCCCGACGACGAACACCATGAAAGCGGGGAACAGCGGGATCGCGTACCAGGCCGGGACCCCGTCGAGGATGCCCGCACCGGCCTGGTCGGCGACGATGTCGGAGACCCGCAGGGAACCGGCGTAGATGAACACGCTGGCCACGGCCAGGCCCTGGGCGATCTCGTAGGACACCATCTGGGCCGACGAACGGATGCCACCGAGCAGCGGGTAGGGCGAGTTGGAGGCCCATCCGCCGAGGAACACGCTGTAGACGTGGATCGAGCCCATCGCCAGCACCCACAACACGCCGACGTGCAGGTCCGCGACCACCAGGGTGAAGGTCTCGCCGAACAGCGTGACCTCGCCACCGATGGGGATGACCACGATCGACAGGAAGCCGGCGACGACCCCGATCAGCGGCGCGATGCCGTAGATCGGGTTGTTGACCATCCCGGGGGTCGTGTCCTCCTTGAAGAACATCTTGATGCCGTCGACCAACGTCTGGAGCATGCCGAACGGTCCCACACGGTTGGGGCCCAGACGCGACTGCATGCGGGCGACGACCCGACGTTCGGCCCAGATGAGCACGGCCGTGATCAGCAGGAAGTAGGTGAAGACGACGACCACCTGCAACAGCGGAACCCAGATCGGTGTCTGCATCAGGCGACCTCCTCCGCGAGCGCGACGTCCACCGGTTCGGTGGCGAGACGTTCCATGGTGACCCGCGCGTGTCCGTCGGTGTCCGCCAGCGCCCAGGCGGAGACCTCGGTCGAGTTGGCCGGCAACACGATCACGCCGTCGAGGACGTCGTCGCGGACCCGGACCGGCAGGGTCAGCTCGCCGGAGCCGCCGCGCAACGTCACGCGGTCACCATCGGCGACGCCGTGGCGGGACGCGTCGGCCGTGCCGAGCAGGGCCACGACCTCGCGTGCGGTCGCGAGCAGGTCCACCGCCCCGGTGAGCATCGTCCCGCGGTCGAGCAGCATCGGGCGGATCACGGCCGTGAGGGTGGCGGCGCCCTCGGCGTCGTCAGCGTCGGGCTGCGGCGTGGCCACGGCCTCCGGGGCCGGGAGTTCGTGGTGGACGTCGCGACGGCCGAGTCGGGCGATCTCGCCCCGGATGCCGGCGAGGTCGTCGAACCCGAGGTCCTCGCCCTGCAGCGCCGCCAACTGGACGATGATCTCCCAGTCGTCGAGGGTCAGGTCCGGACCGTCGACCGCGCGGGCGAACCGCTGCGTGCGACCTTCCCAGTTCGTGGACGAACCCGCCCGCTCCTGGCGCCCCGTGGCGGGCAGCACGATGTCGGCGAACTCGCTGAGGGTCTCGGTCGCGGCCAGGTCCTGGACGATGACCGTCCCGACCTTGGCCAGTGCCCTGCGCGCCAGGTCGGTCGACGCCGCGTCGCGGGCCAGGTCGACGCCGATCAGGTGCAACACGTCGATCTTGCCGGCCGCGGCGTCGGTCAGGATGGCGTGCAGGTCGCGCCCGCGCGTCTCCGGTAGCGAACCGCCCCAGACGGCCTCGACCTCGGCGCGGTCGGCGATGTCCTCGAGGTGGCGACCACCGGGAAGCGCGCCGGCGGCGAGGCCGGCCTCGATGGCGCCCCGGGCTCCGGCGCGACGCGGGACGTGGCCGAGCAGACCACCGACCGCCCCGGCCAGGGCGAGGCCGGCCGAGATCGACCCGCCCCCCGCGCGTTCCCCGACGAGCACGACGGGGGCCTCGGCGTCGCGGAGTGCCTCGGCGACGTCCGAGCCGTCGTCGGCCAGCGCCGCCAGGGCGGCGGCCTCGCCGCCGGGCGCGGTCGGGACCCGCCGCCAGGCGATGCCCGCGAGGGTGCCCAGGTGCGGGCCGACCACGACGATCTTCGCGGTGTGGGCACGCCACGCCTTGCGCAGGCGCAGGTGGAGGATCGGGACCTCCTCCTCCGGGTCCAGACCGGCGACCACGATGACGGGCGCCCGCTCGACATCGGCGTAGGTGGCGGTGGTACGGCCGATCAGCGAGACCAGTTCGTCGGTCTCGCCGGCGGGGGCGAAGCGCGTGCGGTGGTCGAGGTCGTCACTGCCGAGCACGGTGCGGGAGTACTTGCCGACGACGTAGGCGTCCTCGTCGGCCAGCCGCGAGCCGGTGACCACGGCGATCCGGTCGGGCCCGACCTCCTTCGCCGCGGACACGGCGGCGGTCGCGGAGGTGAGCGCCTGCGCCCACGACACCGTGGTCAGGTGCTCGCCCTGGCGCAGCTTGGGCTCGGTGATCCGCGTCTCGGCGGTCAGGTGGTGGTAGCCGAACCGGCCCTTGTCGCAGTTCCACGCCTCGTTGACGGCCATGTTGGTGCGGGCGAGCTGGCGCTGGATGTCGCCGCGCCGCGACTGCACGGTCAGGGTGCAGCCCGCCGAGCAGTGGTCGCAGACACTGGGGGTGGTGACCACGTCGAACGGTCGTGCCTTGAAGCGGTAGTCGGCGGAGGTCAGCGCGCCGACGGGGCAGATCTGGATCACGTTGCCCGAGAAGTAGGAGTCGTAGGGCTCGTCCTCGTACATCGCGACCTGCTCCAGCGCGCCGCGCTCGAACAGTTCGATGAACGGGTCGCCGGAGATCTCGTTGGAGAAGCGGGTGCAGCGGGCACACAACACGCACCGCTCCCGGTCGAGCAGCACCTGGGCGCTGACCGCGACGGGCTTGTCGTACCGGCGCTTCTGATCGATGAACCGCGAGGTGTTCGAGCCGTGCTTGAGCGCCTGGTCCTGCAGGGGGCATTCCCCGCCCTTGTCGCACATCGGGCAGTCGAGCGGGTGGTTGATGAGCAGGAACTCGAGCGTGCCGTCCTGCCCCTTGCGCGCGATCTCGGAGGTGAGGTGGGTCTTGACGGCCTTGTCGGGCATCACCGTGGTGGTGCAGGCCATCATGGGCTTGGGCAGCCCCTCGACCTCGACGATGCACTGACGGCACGCACCGACGGGGTCGAGCAGCGGGTGGTCACAGAACCGCGGGACGATGATCCCGAGCTGTTCGGCGGCGCGGATCATCAGGGTCCCCTTCGGAACCGTGATCTCCTGGCCGTCGATCGTGAAGGTGACGTCGTCCACCGGCTTCTCCGTCATCGTCAGGCCTGCCCGGCTACCGCGGGCGTGGCCGGGGTCGCCGGCAGCCGCGGGTGGTCCGGGGTGTAGCCGCCACCGGAGGTGAACTCGGTCACCTCGATGTCACGGCGGGGTTCGGTCGTGCCGAGCGGGCAGCGCCCCTGGCGCAGGTGCTGTTCGTACTCGTCGCGGAAGAACTTCAGGCTCGAGACGATCGGCGAGGTCATCCCGTCGCCGAGCGCGCAGAACACCCGACCGAAGATGTTGTCGCACAGGTCCTCGAGCAGTTCGAGGTCCTCGTCGCGGCCCATCCCGGCCTCGATGCGCTGGTAGATCTGGCTGAGCCAGTAGCTGCCCTCGCGGCACGGGGTGCACTTGCCGCAGGACTCGTGTTCGTAGAACTCGGTGAAGCGGCCCACCGCATCGACCACACAGGTCTGGTCGGAGTAGATCATCAGGGCGCCGGTGCCGAGCAGCGAACCGGCCTCCTGGATCGCCTCGAAGGTGTAGGGGGTGCCGGCGGCCGAGGCCGGGAGCATCGGCGTGGACGACCCGCCGGGGCACCAGAACTTCAGCTCGCGGCCCTCGAGCATCCCGCCGGCCAGCTCGATCATCTCGCTGATCGGGGTGCCCATCGCCACCTCGTAGTTCCCGGGCGCGTTGACCTCGCCCGAGATGCACACGAGCTTGGGGCCGGAGCTCTTCTCGGTACCCCACTGGCGCCACCAGTCGACGCCGTGGTTGAGCAGGAAGGGCACCGCGGCGATCGACTCGACGTTGTTGACGGTGGTCGGGCAGCCGTAGAGCCCGTGCGCGGCCGGGAACGGCGGGCGCAGCCGCGGCTGGCCGCGCCGGCCCTCGAGCGAGTCGAGCAGCGCGGTCTCCTCACCGCAGATGTAGGCACCGGCAGCCCGGTGCAGCACCAGGTCGAAGCGCTTGCCCGAGCCCATCACGTCGGCGCCGAGGTAACCCTTGGCGTAGGCCTCCCGGATCGCCTTGGCCAACCGGCGGCCGGAGAAGGCGTACTCGCCGCGGAGGTAGATGTAGCCCTGCACCGCGTTGATCGCCAGGCCACCGACGATCATCCCCTCGACCAGCTGGTGGGGGTCGTACTCCATCAGCGGACGGTCCTTGAAAGTGCCCGGCTCGCCCTCGTCGGCGTTGCACACGATGTAGATCGGCTTGCCGGAGTCCTGGGCCACGAACGACCACTTCAGGCCGGTCGGGAAACCGGCGCCGCCGCGGCCGCGCAGGCCCGAGGCCTTGACCACGTCGACGATCTCCGAGGGCTCCATGGTCAGGGCCTTGCGCAGCCCGTCGTAGCCCGCGTGCTGCTCGTAGACGTCGATGTCGTGGACGTCGGGGATGTCGTAGCGGAACGACATCGCGCTGACCTGGCCGGTGATGCCGACCGCGGGCGCCTCGTTGGCGTCGGGTGTGTCGGCCATGTCAGGCGTCCTTCTGGTCGTCGTCGTCCGGGTCCGGGGCGGCGTCGTCGGGGCTGGGGGTGTCGCGTTGGCTGACGGGCTCGGTGAGTTCCTCCGCGCCGGCCTCGCCGGCGGTGGAGTCCTGGGGGTCCTGCTCGCTCCCGGTGGCGGTGCGCTTCTCGGCCTCGGCCGAGGTCGCGTCACCCTCGACCACCGGCTGGTCCTTGGCGGCAGGCGTCTCGCCCATGGGCTTGTCGGTCAGGATCTGGTCGGCGAGTTCGCGCTCGCTACCGGAGGTCGATGCCGCGACGTCCTCGACGAGGTGCTCCTGGCCTTGCGCACCGATGGTCTCCGGGCGCTGCCCGGTGTCACCGGCGGCCATCCTCGATTCCGTGCGGAACCGCTCGCCGCCGTGGCCGGCGGGGTCGCCGCCCGGATGGGTGACCGGGATGTCGGTCTCCCCAGAACGCCACTGCGGCGGCACGGTGGCCCGGCTCTGCAGCTCCGCGGCCTCGATCAGTTCGTCGTTGACCCCGTCGTCGATGCCCGAGAACTCGCGGTGGACCGCACGGATGGTGGCGGGCACCTCACCCGACCAGTTGGAGGCCGGTGGATCGCCGGCCTTGGCCTTGGCGAGGAGGTCGCTGGCCTGCTCGGGGCTGACCGGGCCGTAGTTCTCGTAGTTGACCGTCACCACGGGCGCGGCGTCGCAGATGCCGAGGCACTCCGCGTGTTCGACCATCACCCCGGAGCCGTCGAGGTCGATGTGGCCGCCGCAGGCCTCGACGTAGGACTCGTAGATGTCCTGCGCGCCGGCGATCTTGCAGGTCGGGTTGGTGCACACGCTCAGCAGGTAGTCACCGAACGGTTCCCGCTTGTACATCGTGTAGAAGGTCGCGACCGAACCGACCTCGGCCTTGGTCAGGCCGAGCACCTCGGCGCACATGGCGATGCCGTCCTCACTGACGTACCCCTCGTCGGACTGGACGAGGTGCAGCATCGGCAGCAGCGACGAGCGCGCGACGGGGTAGCGCTTGGCGAGCACGCGCGCTTCCTCGCGGGTGACGTCCGAGATCGGCATCGGGTGGGGCTCCTGGGGCGTTGAGTTCGGACTCGATCGGGGTCCAGTCCGGCGCTAGCGGTCGACGCCGCCCATGACGGGGTCGAGCGAGGCGACGACCACCACCACGTCCGAGACCATGTGGCCGCGCGACATCACGTCCGCGGCCTGCAGGTTGACGAAGGAGGGGTCGCGCACGTGCACGCGGTAGGGCTTGTTGGTCCCGGTCGAGGTCATCGCGTACCCCAGTTCGCCACGCGGCGACTCGATGGGCACGTAGACCTGACCGGCCGGCACGGTGAAGCCCTGGGTCACCAGCTTGAAGTGGTTGATCAGCGCTTCCATGGACTCGCCCATGATGTGGCGGATGTACTCGGGGTCGTTGCCGATCCCATCGGGACCGAGCGACTGCTGCGAGGGCCAGGCGATGCGCTTGTCGGCGACCATCACGGGGCCGCCGGGCAGGGTGTCCAGGGCCTGACGGATGATCCGCATCGACTGGCGCATCTCCTCGATGCGGACCAGGAACCGGGCGAAGCAGTCGCCGGCGGATTCCGTGGGGATGTCGAAGTCGTACTGCTCGTAGCCGGAGTAGGGGTTCGACTTGCGGAGGTCCCAGGGCACGCCGGCGGCCCGCAGCAGTGGACCGGTGATGCCGTAGTCGTAACAGGTCTGTGCATCGATGTGACCGACGTCGCGGAGGCGGTCGTTCCAGATCGGGTTGCGCAGCAGCAGGTCCTCGTACTCCGCGATCTTGCGGGGCAGCAGCTCCAACAGGGTCTCGCAGCGCTGCACGAAGTCGTCGGTGACGTCCTGGGCGAGCCCGCCCGGGCGGATGTAGGCGTGGTTCATCCGGAGCCCGGACTGCGACTCGAACAGATCGAGGATGTGCTCGCGTTCACGGAAGCCGAAGACCATCATCGTGGTCGAGCCGAGTTCCATACCACCGGTGGCGAGCCACACCAGGTGGCTCGCGATGCGGTTGAACTCCAGCAGGATCACGCGGGCTGCCTGCGCACGTTCGGGCACCTCGATGTCCAGCAGCTTCTCCACCCCCATGGAGTAGGCCGCCTCGTTGAACAACGGCGCGAGGTAGTCCATGCGGGTGACGAAGGTCGTGCCCTGGACCCAGGGCCGGAACTCCGCGCTCTTCTCGATGCCGGTGTGCAGGTAGCCGATGATCGGGGTGAGCTTGTTGACGACCTCGCCGTCGAGTTCGAGCACCAGGCGCAGCACGCCGTGGGTGGAGGGGTGCTGCGGGCCCATGTTGACGGTGAGGGTCTCGTCCTCGACGGCATCGACGACGGTCTCCCAGTCGGCGCCCTCGACGTAGAGCTCGACCTCGCGGTCGCGTTTGACGTCCGCACGTGTGCCACGGGCGTCCGTGCGGGTCTCGGCGTTGGGATCGATCGCCATCAGTCGACCACCTCTCGGAGATCGCGTTGGTTGGGCGGCGGGATGAACTTGTCGTTCTTGTAGTCCACCTCGACACCCCCGAGCGGGTAGTCCTTGCGGTGCGGGTGGCCGAGCCAGTCGTCGGGCATCAGGATGCGGGTCAGGTCCGGGTGGCCGGTGAACTCGACGCCGAAGAAGTCGTAGACCTCGCGCTCGTGGAAGTTCGCGGTCTTGTAGATGCCCGTGACGCTCGGCAGCGCGGGCGCGTCGTCGGGGGTGGCCACCGACAGGCGGAACCAGTGGTTGCGGGTCACCGAACGCAGGATGTAGTTGACCTCGATCGCGCCGTGCTCGCGCGAGACCCGGTACTCGGGCCAGCCGGTGGTCGACGCCTGTCGCTCGATGATGTGGTCACCGGCGGGCCAGTGGATGCCGGCCAGGTCGGCCAGCAACTCGCACGACAGCTGCTCGTCGTCGCGACAGAAGGTCATCACCTCGACGAGCAGCTCGGGCGCGACGTGCAGGGTGAGCTCGTCGCGGACCACGTCGGCGGTGACCTCCGGGAACGCGCCGAGGACCCGTGCCTCGATGTCCTGCAGGCTGACGGACCCGCCGGTCAGCCCGTGGGTCGGTGAGGGGACGTAGAGCTCGCTCACGCCTTGGCCCCCTGCTCCGCGAAGGTCTCGTTGCGGATCTTCTCGTGCAGCTTCAGGATGCCGTCGATCAGCATCTCCGGGCGCGGCGGGCAGCCGGGCACGTACATGTCGACCGGGACGATGTGGTCGACGCCCTGCACGAGCGCGTAGTTGTTGAACATCCCGCCGGAGGTGGCGCACACGCCCATCGACAGCACCCACTTCGGGTCCGCCATCTGGTCGTAGATGCGACGCAACACGGGCGCCATCTTGTTGGACACCCGGCCGGCGACGATCATCAGGTCGGCCTGCCGCGGCGAGGCGCGGAAGACCTCCATGCCGAAGCGCGAGATGTCATGCCGGGCCGCGCCCGAGGTCATCATCTCGATGGCGCAACAAGCCAGGCCGAAGGTGGCGGGCCACAGGGACGTGGAACGGCTGTAGTTGACGAACTTCTCGACGTTGGTCAACAGGATGCCGTTGGGCAGCTTGCTCTCTAATCCCACTCGAGTCCTCCTCGTCCGATCTCGTAGATGAACGCGATGCCGAGGATCCCGATGAAGATCACCATCTGACCCAGACCGAACCAGCCGAGCTCGCGGAACACGACCGACCACGGATAGATGAACACGGCCTCGATGTCGAAGATCAGGAACAGCATCGCGACCATGTAGAACTTGACCGAGAAGCGGGTGTTCTTGACGTCCGCCAACGGCTTGTTGCCCGACTCGTAGGCGGCGAGCTTCGTGGGGTTGGGCGCCCGCGGGCCGACCAGGCTGCTGACGGCGATGGACCCCACGGCGAACGCCGTGGCCAGGCCGAACAGCAGCAGGACCGGCAGGTACTCGGACAGCACGTCGGTGTCTCCCTCGTGCCCCGATGCACGGTCGCCTCGGGGGGCCTGACAGGGTCGGTGTGGGCGGGACCAGGTCTCGGATGCTCACGAGCGCGCTGGGATCGTGGGGCTCCGTCATGCTCGCCGCCGTGGGCAACGGTAGGGGGGCTCCGCGCGAAGCCGCAAGACGTGAGGCGCTGGCGGCGGCGCGGAGCGCGTCAGGCGGCGGGCGCCAGACGCTGCAGGGTATTGACGATCACGTCCTTGGTGTCGGCCGGCTTCGCGTCGGTCAGGTGGGCCATCAGCTTCAGGACCAGCAGCATCAACGGTCGGTAGGGCATGCCGTACTGGGTGCAGACGTGCATGACGGTGGGGTTGCCGACCAGGTCGGCGAAGACCTTGCCGAGCGTGTAGTAGCCACCGATGCGCCGACGCAGTTCCTGGTCGTAACGGTCCAGATCGCTGGTGCGTTTGGTCGTCAGGGTGTGGTCGACGACGTCCGCAGCCAGTTGCGCCGCCTCCATCGCGTAGCTGATGCCTTCGCCGTTGAACGGGTTGACCATGCCGCCGGAGTCCCCGACGAGCAGGACCCCGCGTTGGTGCAGCGGTGTGCGGTTGAACCCCATCGGGATGGGCCCGGTCCGGATCGGCTCGACGAGGTTGTCCGGGGTGGTGTCCCATTCGGGCGCCATCCCGGTCGCCCACGACGACAGCAGCTTGCGGTAGTTGGAGCCCTGGAACTCGCGCGAGGTCGACAGCAGTCCGAGCCCGACGTTCATCGTCCCGTCGTCGAGGGGGAAGACCCACCCGTAGCCCGACAGCAGGTTCCCGCCGGCATCGGTCAGGTCGAGGAACGAACTGATCCAGGGATCGTCGGCGCGGGGCGAGCGGTAGTAGGCCCGGGCGGCGACCGCCATCGGTCGGTCCTCGCGCCGCTTGACGCCGAGGTGCTTGCCCATCGGACCACCGGCCCCGTCCGCGGCGATCACCACCGGGGCACGGACCTCGCCCTCGCGGCCGTCATCCGACTTCCACGCGACCCCGGCGACGCGGGTCTCGGAGCTGTCCCGCCAGATCGGCCGGGTGGCGCCATGGCCCTCGAACAACCGCGCGCCCTTGCGCTGCGCGGTGCGGGCGATGGTCTCGTCGAAGACCTTGCGTGTCGAGGTGCCGCCCCACCCCGGCCAGTCGTCGAGCTCGGGCCAGGGCAGCTCCATCACGGTCTTGCCGCCGTGGATGCGCAGGCCCTTCTGGACCGCGAAACCGTCGGCGCGGCCGTGGGCCTCGTCCTCGAGCCCCAGGTCGAGCATCTCGCGGATGACCCGCGGGGTCAGCCCGTCGCCGCAGACCTTGTCACGTGGGAAGCGGTCCTTTTCGAGCAGGACCACCTCGCGTCCCCGGGCCGCCAGATGCGCGGCCGCCGCCGCCCCGCCCGGACCGGCACCGACGACCACGACGTCGGCGTACTCGATCGTGGGCAGCGACTCGCTCTGCCTCGGTGTCGTCGACGTCACCATCGGTGGTCCTCGTGTTGGTCACGGTTCGTGCGGCTGGCGGTGGGCGTTCTCGTCGCTGGCGCCCGGGCCCTACCGCGTGGGCCCTACCGCCCGGGTCCTACCGCTGAGGGTTCGGGGCCGGTGCCGGCCCGGGACCGCTCGTGAAGGTTTTCACGAACGAGCGTACCGACAACTCCCGGGCTCAGCGACGGAAGCCCCGATGGACCGCGACGATGCCTCCGGCGAGGTCCTTGACCATCACCTCGGTGAACCCGCCCGCCTCGATCCAGCCCGCCACCGCGCTCCGGTCCGGCCAGGCCAGGATGGAGTCGGCGAGGTAGCGGTACGCCTCCGGCGACGACGAGACGACCCGGGCGGCCTGCGGCAGCAAGCCGACGAGGTACCGGCGGTACAGCGCGCGGAACGGTGCCCAGGTCGGGTTCGCGAACTCGCAGACGACCACACGACCACCCGGTCGGGTGACGCGTCCGAACTCCCGTAGCGCGCGTTCCGGGTCCGGGACGTTGCGCAGCCCGAAGGAGATGGTCACCGCGTCGAAGCTGGCGTCCGGGAACGGCAGGCTCTGGGCGTCACCGTTGACCCAGTCGATCCCCGGGTGACCGCGACTGGCCCCCTCCGCGAGCATGTTGTAGGACAGGTCGAGGGCGGTGACCCGCCTGGCGCCCTGGGCCATCAGCTCCGTCGCGACATTGCCGGGCCCGGACGCGACGTCCAACACGACCGCGCCGTCGGGCCGCGCCGCCGCCGCGGTGACCCGCCGCCAGTGGGCGTCCTGTCCGAGCGAGAGCGCCGCGTTGGCCAGGTCGTAGCGGGGGGCGACCTGGTCGAACATGGCCTGCACCAGTGCCGCCTGCTTGCCCTCCCGCCCGGCGGCAGGCAGTTCGCGACGCAGACTCGGGGTGGTGGTCATCGTGGCTCCATGCCTCGGCGGTCGGCGGCGCTGGTACGCAGGCTGATCGGGTGGCGCCACGCCGGCGCGCCGGACCCTCCGTGTCGCACACCGACCCAACCCGGGCTCAACGCCGAAGGGTCAGCTGCCGATGCAAGACAGGACAGCCGTGTGCTTCGAGGCTAGCCCGCGCGCGGGACCGCCCCACGGCTGCCATCGTGCCGAGGAGGCCAGTGTGTCGCGAGTCCAGTGTCTCGAGTGTGGCATCGCCGTGGTGGTGGATCCCACGGGCGTCTGCCCGGAGGGCCACCTGATCGGCGGCACGGGTGTGCGCGTCGCCGGCGCCATGGGTACCGACACCCGGCATCCCGATGAACCCGAACCCTGGGTCGCGACCGTGGTGCTCGACGAGGCGGACGCGGCCCCGGTCGTCCGCGAGCGCACCATCCGTCCCCTACGGCTCACCGGAGCGGACGAGACGACCGACTCGGCGAACGACGAGGCCGCCGACCACGAATCGATGCTGCGCGAACTGCATGCCCTGGGCGACATCCACGACACCGCTCCCGCGCCTTCGCCATCGCGGTCCCCGCGCCCGGATCGGGACCTCTCTCCCGACCCGGCCGCCGCCGCGACCGCCGTCGACGCGACCGGGGCCCCACCGGTGCCGCACAGCCCGCCACCACCACAGGAGCAGGTCGCCGAGGGCTTCGCCGAACTGTCGGCGTTGGAGGCCGCGTTCCATGCGCTCGCGTACGACCAGGACGCGCCCCGGCAGGGGGAGCAACCGACGGACCCCCCGCCCACCTCGGCGTCTCCCCCGCCATCGGACCCGACCGACGCCGCGCCGCGGGACGACCTCGCCGACCTCGAAGACCTGTTCGCCACCCAGGGCGCACACCGCTCGGAGCCGACGGTCGCACGGGACCCCGGCGCCCCGGACCAGGACCAGGACCAGGACCAGGACCAGGACCAGGCTCACGGGCCCGGCCGGACCGAGACCCCCGCCCCGCCACCGAACGCCTCACCCGTCGCCCCGCCGGTGGGCTCCGCCCCGACCCCCGCCGCGGCACCGGCGCATCCCCCGGCCGCATCGACGCCGGCAGCGGCGCACGCGACACCCGACGTGCCGCCGCCCTCGACGGCCACGGTCGAGGAGCCGACCCCCGAGCACGCCGACGAGACGCCTCGGGCGAACCAGGCCGGTCTCGACATCACGAACTTCACGGCACACGGCGGCAAGGTCGGCGCGGGCCGCGGTGGCCGTCGCAAGCGGTTCGGCCGCTGATCGGCAGGCTCCGGCCCCCGGGCCCGGGCCCGCACCCCGACCGGCGGAGGGTGGCGTAGCCTGACCGGGTCCCGGCCACCGACCGACGGTGCACCGCCGACACCGGTAGACGATGAGCCCCTCCACCGGACCCGAGGGTCCCCTCGATGCGCCCGACGCGGCGCTGGCGGCCGCCGTGGTCGACGACGGTGAAGCACCGTTCGACCTCGACGGCCTGGTCACCGAGGTCGGGTCGACCCGCGCCCTGCTGGAGGCGGTCGAACGCGCCGGTCTGCTCGTGCCCCACCACGTCGACGCCGAGGGTGTAGCGCGCTACTCCGCCGCCGATGTTGCGGCGGTGCGCGCGGGCCTGACCCTGTTGGACGCCGGACTCCCCCTGGGCGAGCTCCTCGAGCTGGCCCGCAGGACCGACGAGGCGATCCAGGGCGTCGCCGTCCATGCGGTCGAGGCGTTCCTGCGGTTCGTGCGCGATCCGGTCCGCGGCGGCGCAGGGTCGGACGACGAGGCCGGCCAGCGGCTCGTCACCGCCTACGAACGGATGCTGCCGGCGACCGAGCACCTCGTCGCCCACCACCTGCGCCGGCGACTGCTCACGGAGGCGTCACAACGCGTCGCGGCCGAGCTGGCCGACGGCGCGGCCGGGACCGACGGCGCGGCCGAGGGACCCGACGGCCAGGACTCACCGGCCCTGCCCGAGCACCGCCGGTGAGCCTGCGTGTCCGCACGGCGCTGCTCGACGACGACCGCCCGCTGCTCGATCTGACCCCGCTGCCCGCCGAGACCGTCGCGTGGGTCAGGAAGGGCGACGGCCTGGTCGGCTGGGGCACGGCGGTACGCATCGAACCCGGCCCCGGGCCCGATCGGTTCCTGCGGGCCGACGCCGCGCTCCGTGACCTGGCCTCGGAGACCGAGGTCGATGACCCGGTCGGCGCACCGGGTACGGGTCTGGTCGGACTGGGGTCGTTCACCTTCGACGCGAAGGCCGCGGGCTCGGTCCTGATCGTGCCGCGGGTGGTCGTCGGCCGCCACGGAGGCGTCACCTGGATCACCACCATCGACCCGGAGGGCGCCGCCCCGGTCCCCGGCCCCTCGACCACGGCACCCCGGGCCCCGATCCGCGACCGGCCGCGCTTCGCCGGTTCGTCCAACCCGGACCTGCGGTGGCTGGAGGCCGTGGCCGATGCCGCCGCACGCATCCGGGCGGGCGAGCTCGACAAGGTGGTGCTGGCCCGGGATCACGCCATCTGGTCCCACGAACCGTTCGACCCCCTGGACCTCGCCCGCCGGTTGGCGCAGCGCTTCCCCCGCTGCCACACCTTCGTGCTGGACGGACTCGTCGGCGCCACCCCGGAGCTGCTGCTGCGCCGTAGCGGGCGCCACGTCGCCTCACGTGTGCTGGCGGGGACCACGGGTCGCAGCGACGACGAGGTCGAGGACGCGGCGCTCGGTGCCGCGCTACTGGCCTCGGACAAGGACCGGTTGGAGCACACGCTCGCGGCGGATTCCGTGCTGGAGGTACTCGAGCCACGCTGCACCGAGCTCCGTCACGACCCGGAGCCGCGGCTGCTCCGGCTCGACAACGTGCAACACCTGGCGACCACGTTCTCCGGGCAGTTGCGTGGCGCCGAACGGGCCGAGACCTCCTTGGAGGTCGTCGCGGCGCTGCATCCGACGGCTGCGGTCGGCGGCACGCCTCGCGCCGAGGCGCTGGCGGTGATCCGCGCATGCGAAGGCATGGACCGTGGCCGCTACGCCGCTCCGGTCGGGTGGAGCACCCCCGACGGCGACGGCGAGTGGGGCATCGCCCTGCGTTGCGCGGAGCTGTCGGGCGCGAGGGCGCGGTTGTTCGCCGGCGGGGGCATCGTCGGCGCCTCGCTTCCGGAGGACGAGCTCCAGGAGACCCGGCTCAAACTGCTCGCGATGCAAGCCGTCCTCGATGCGACGCCACCCGGCGACTGACTTCACCGCCGCGTCGCCGAGGCATGGACGCGGGGGCGCGGTGGGCGCGGCGAGCGCTGTGGGCGCGGCGGCGCGGGACGCGGCGCCGGGG
>PWLR01000045.1 GCA_003558435.1 Nitriliruptoraceae bacterium
ACCTGCTACTCGCGGTGCGTGGTGGCGGACACAACGTCGCGGGCACGGCAGGGGTCGACGGCGGGCTCGTGATCGACCTGTCCGCGATGAACCACGTCGAGGTCGACCCCGCCGCCCGCCGGGCTCGTGCCGGCGGTGGCGCGACCTTCGCCGACCTCGATGCGGCCACCCAGGCGCACGGTCTCGCCACCCCGGGCGGCGTGGTGTCCAAGACCGGGATCGGCGGTCTGACCCTCAGCGGCGGGGTCGGCTGGCTGCGTCGCAAACACGGCCTGACATGCGACAACCTCGTCGCGGCGACGCTGGTCGCGGCGGACGGGACCGTCCACGAGGTCGACGAGGAGACCGACCCCGAACTGCTGTGGGGGCTGCGCGGAGGCGGCGGCAACTTCGGGGTCGTCACCGAGCTGACCTACCGACTCCACCCGGTCGGCCCCGAGGTGTTCGTCGCCTTCACCATCTACCCCCTCGACCGGGCGGAACAGGTCCTGGGCGCCTACCGGGACTGGACCGCCGACCTCGCCGACGAGGTGTCGTCGCTCGCCGTGTGTGACAGCGTCCCCGAGGAGGACGACTTCCCGGAGCACCACCGGGGCGAACCGTGCGTGATCCTGGTCGCGTGCGCCGCGACGGACCTCGCCCGCGGAGACGCGCTGACCCAGCCGATCCGGCAGCTCGGGGACCCGATCGCCGAGCTGAGTGGACCGCTGCCCTTCGTCGAACTGCAACAGATGTTCGACGCGGACTACCCCGATGGGCGTCGCTACTACTGGCGGTCGGTCCATCTGTCCGGGCTGTCGGACGAGGTGATCGCCCGCACGGTCGAGTGGACCCGTCGCCGTCCCTCGCCGCTGTCGACGGTCGATCTGTGGCACCTCGGCGGGGCGATGTCCCGCGTGGGTCCCGCCGCCACCGCCTATGGCGATCGCGGCGATCCGTTCCTGTTGGGTGTCGAGGCCAACTGGTCCGACCCGCGGGACGACGACGCGAACCTGCGTTGGACGCGCGGCTGCCTCGAGGCCTTCGACGAGCTGTCCACGGGCCGGGAGTACCTCAACTTCCCCGGCTTCCTGGAGGACGGCGACCAGACCCTGCGGACCGCGCACGGCGAGGCGAACTACACCCGGCTCCGCGAGCTCAAACGGCGACTCGACCCGGGCAACCTCTTCCGGCTCCATCAGAACATCCCGCCGGCCTGACGTACGGGATCGGACCCTCCGGCGCTATCGGCGCATGCTGCCGCGGAGCACGCGCGCAAGCGTGCCCGGACGCAGCAACCTCGACGCCGGCTCCGACAGCCCGGAGACCCGGAAGAAACGATCGGTCAGGGTTGGGTCGTGACGGGCCGCCGCATGGAGCTTCTCTACGTAGGCGTTCTGGCAGCGCGTCGACCAATTGCGCCGACCGGGCACACACGGCAGCGCAAGATCGGCCCCGATGGCGACATCCCAGGCCCGGTCGACCACCGGGGTGATCGACCCGAACCACCTGACCGGTGACGGCACCCCACCCTCCGCGAGGAGGTTCCGGAGGGTGACCGCCTCCAGCGCGGCGACGGTCATCCCCTGGCCGTAGATCGGGTTGAAGGAGCTCACGGCATCGCCGGTGACGAGCAGTCCGAACGGCAACGAGCGGAGTCGCTCGTAACGATGCCGCCGGTTGGCGGGGAACCGGAAGCTGGCCGGATCGGTGACGGGATCACCCTCGCGTACGACTTCGGCCACGTCCTCGATGGGGAGGCGGGTGGCGAAACTCTCCAGGCCGGCGAGGTCGCGAGGTGGCCGCTCGCCACACAGGCCGTACAGCGTCACGATGGCGCGATCGTCCTCGACCCGGAGCACCACCCCGCCGAGCGGGACCTCACCGCGGGGTCCGACCGCGACGATGTGGTCGCCAGCGAGTGCCTGGTCGGCCTGCTCGACCAGATGGGTCGCGTAGTGCACGTCGACCGGCACCTCGTCGACCGGAGGCGGCTCGTATCCGTGCTCCTCGAGCCACCGAGGCGTCGGGGAGCGCCGGCCGGAAGCGTCCACCACGGCGTCACAGGGCATCGTGCGCTCATCATCGGCACGGCCGGTGTCTTGGACCCGCACGCCCGCGACCCGGGCCCCGTCGTCATCGAGGACCAGGTCCGTCACCGCGACCTCGTCGTGAACCTCGAGCTCCGGCTCGCTGCCGACACGCTCAAGGACGTGCCACTCGAGGAACGGTCGCGTCGCACCGATCCCCCGCTCGCCGGCCGAAGGCTTGGCGAGCCGGTGGCCGTTGAAACACAGGCGGGCACGGTCGACGCCCGTAGAGGGCGCACCGGCAGCCGTCATGTCCTCGATGATCCCGGGGCAGAGATCTTCCAGTGCGCGGGCACCTGCCGCGAGCAGCAGGTGGATGTGGCGACCTTGGGGCACACCTCGACGAGGCGTGGGCCCGTCCGGAAGGCGGTCACGTTCGACGATCACCACCTCGTCGAAATGTTCGATCAGGGCGCGGGCGGCGGTCAGCCCGGCGATGCTCGCGCCGATCACGACCGCCCGCCCCCCGCCCCGCCGAGGTGTCTGCCCCGGTGCGGCGACCCGGGTCCGGCTCATCACATATCCCTTCGTGACGTCACTTCCGAATCGAGGTCACCAGGCTGCGGGAGCCGGCGTTCACACGACCCGGGCGGTATCGGTAGCGCTGCCGGTCAGTGCCCGTCGCCGTGGCCAGGGGTGACGACGTCGCACTTCTCGTCGAGGGCGGCCGCTTCGTCGGGCTCGATCGGGATGGTCAAGGGGTCCTCGGCATCCGCACCGAGGATGACGGCGACCACCCGGATATCGGTGTCCCCGTCGTTGCGCGCGGTGTGGACGTTGGAGCCGCCGGTCGTCACGTTCTCGCCGCCCGGGTCGATCAGCGCCTCTCCTCCGGAGTAGGTCCGCTCCTGGCAGTCCTCGACGAAGGTGAACACGAACGCGTCGTCGTCGGCCTCGGCGATGTTGATGAGCACCGGGCCGGGATGGGTGTGCCACGGGAACTTCTGGCCCGGCTCGACGATGAACTCGGCGACGACGAAGCGCGACGCGTCGCCCATCAGGTCGACGGTCTCTTCCTCGCGCCCATCGATGTCGCTGCGGATCTCGATGCCGACGTCGTCGGTGAACTCGGCGCGTTGGGTGAGTGGTTCGCCCGGGGCCGGTGGATCGGGTGCCGTGTCGCTACCGGCGTCGGTGTCCGGGGCTGCCTCGTCGTCCTGGTCAGCATCCGTGCTTCCCGCGGCGATGCCGTCGATCTCGTCGTTGCCCCCGGCACCTTCCGTTCCGGGATCCGCGTCCGCGCAGGCCGCCAGCATCAGCGTGCCCGCCAGCAACAGGGTGGCCGCGTTCGCGCGTGGTCGGTGGGTGATGGCCTTCATCGGTACTCCCTCCTCGTCGATCGGGTCGACGTCCGTTCCGCGGGACGTCCGGCGGGTCGGTTCAGGGGCGCTGCCCCCAGGTCAGTGCATGGACAGGCGTGAGTTCGGTGGCGCCGAGGTCGACGAACCCGTGCCGGTCGAGCAGGTCGTCGTAGGCCGCTCGCGGCAGGAGTTGATCGTCGATCTGCGCCTCGAAGAACTGGATCCCGGTCATGATCCGTCCCGGGACGCCGGCCAGCCCCTCGTCGGTCTCGGGGTAGGGGAAGTCGGAGATCACGAACCAGCCCCCGGGCTCGAGGGCGGCCTCGACCCGGCGGGTGGCTGCGTCGAGGTCTCGGCATTCGTGCATCGAGATGTTGTTCACGATCAGCGTCGCCGGCTGGTCGAGCTCCAGCTCCTCCAGCGGGCTGTGGTGCAGTCGGACGCGATCCCCGAGGCCCGCTTCGGCGATCCGCTTCTCCGCGAGCGTGAGGGAGTAGGCGTCACCGTCGACGCCGATGATCTCGGTGTCGGGATAGCACTCCGCGAGGCGCACGAGCCCCGCCCCCGCACCACAGGCCGTATCGATGATCCTCGCACCTCCCGTCAGCCGAGCCGCCAGGCCGGGCACCTGCGCGAGGCCCTCGGGGATCAGCCGGTGGTAGAAGGGCGTGCCGGTCCCGGCGACGCCCGCGATCCATTCAGGTCGTGTGTCGTCCCACCACAGTCGCTCACCGGTGCCGAGGACGCGCTCGAAACGGTCGAACATCTCGTCCTGTTCGAAGACGAGGAACACCCCACCGAGGTAGGCCGGGGACTGCTCGTCGAGCAGCAGGGTCGAGATGTGTGGCGCCAGCACGTACCGCTGACCACGTCGTTGGCACAGCCCGGCACCGAGCGCGGCGCGGCACCACACGTCGACGTGGTACGGATCGAGTCCTAGGTCGTCGGCCAGCTCATCGACCGCCAGGCCCTCCTGCGCGTCCGCGAGGGCTGCGATCATGCCGGTCCGTAGGCCCATGCCGACCGTGCGGTGGCTGACGTAGCCGGCGATGTGGCCGAGCAGTTCGGGTGCCTGCTCCTGTGGGGTGATCAGGATCTCAACCATCGGATACCTCCTCGCATCGATGTCGCTCGACGACCGATGCAACGAGGATGGGCAGCCGGAGATCCCACGACTAGTTCAACATCTGTACCGGGGCTGCGGGAGACAGCGGTGGCGGGCGACCGCCGCGACGCTTAGGGTGGCATTGCTGCCTGACCCTGCGTCGGTCGGAGGAGATCGCGATGGGTAGCTACGGCCAGTTCTGTCCGGTCGCCCGGGCGATGGAACTGCTGGACGAACGCTGGACACTGTTGGTCGTCCGCGAACTGCTCGCCGGCAGCCGGCACTTCAACGATCTCCGCCGAGGGGTACCGCGGATGTCGCCCTCACTGTTGACCAAGCGGCTGCGCACCCTGCACGACGCCGGGGTCGTCGAGCGCCACGAGGGACCCAACTCGGTGACCTACGAGCTCACCGCGGCGGGACGTGAACTCCACCACGTGGTCGAGGCCCTCGGGATCTGGGGCACACGGTGGATGCCGGAGATCGGCGACCACCACCTCGACCCGCGGCTGCTGATGTGGGACCTGCACCGCAACGTCGACCTCGAGGCGATGCCCGACGGTCGAACGGTGCTCGAGTTCCACCTGCCCGACGCCAAGCCGCGTGCGCGCGACTGGTGGGTCGTCGCCGACGACGAAGGCGCCGATCTCTGCGACGACGACCCCGGCTACGAGATCACCGCACGCATCGAGGCCTCGCTGGAGACCCTCAGCCGGGTGTGGATCGGCGAGATCGCCTGGGATCGGGCCGTACGAGCCGGTGACCTCCGGATCTCTGCGCCCGACCACGTGCGTCGACAGTTGCCCACCTGGCTCACCCTCTCGCACTTCGCGTCGGTCGATCGGCCGATGGCCGGGGTGTGACGCGACGGCACCGTTCACGATCCGAGCAGCGGCCACAGGGCCGCGACGATGGTCACGCAGGTCACCAGCACCAGTCCGGGGAGCAGCAGGGCGGCGATCAGCATCCGCACATCTCTCATCGTCGGACCTCCCCGCGCGAAGCGAGACGGGGTGGGTCGTCACCGGAGCGCGACGTCAGCCCGGGTCGAGGCCCGCGGCGAGGCGCTCGGCGTCCGCTTCCGAGCAGGACGGGGCCTGCGATGCCCGGTCGCAACAGCGATATCGGAGGATCGACCAGCGCCATGACCCGGGCGAAGGCGCAGGCGAGTCGCGGGTCCTTCGCCGCAGCGGCGTGGAGCCGGGCGATGTACGCACCGAGGAGGCGCACCTTCATCGTGCGCGGCCCGTCGACCTCGGGATGGGCGAGATCACCGCCCACGACCATGTCCCAGGGCGCTTCGACGATCCGTGTGACCCGGCGTAGCCATCGACGTGGCTCCGGCGGTCGGTCGCGCCGTACCTGCTCGCGCAGGGCCAGCGCCTGGAGCGCTGCCACCGTCATCCCCTGACCGTAGATCGGGTTCAGGCTGCACACCGCATCACCGATCGGCAGCAGGCCGTCGGGGAACCGCCGCAGCCGCTCGTAGCGGCGTCTGACACTCGCGGGGAACCGGAAGGCCACGGGGTCGTCCAGCGCCTCGCCCGACCGGATCGCCTGACCGATGTCGGGGAAGGTGAGCGAGTCCGCGAAGGCCTCGAAACCGCCCGGGGTGGTCGCGGGGTGGTCACCGACCAACCCGAACAGGGTGACGATCCACCGGTCGCCTTCGATCCGGGCCAGGACGCCACCGCGAGGACGCTCGGGCGTCGGACCTTGGAGGGTGCCCCAGTCACCGTCGAGCACGTCGGAAGCCAACCGGTAGTGCCGGGTCGCGTAGCCGAGGTCCGCTTCGATGCGCTCCTCCGGCGGCTGCGCATAGCCCAGCTGTCGCAGCCAGGTCGGCGTCCGTGACCCGCGCCCCATGGCGTCGATCACCAGGGAGGCCTCGACCACCTCCTCCGCACTGCCATCGGCGCGACGCAGGACCCTCACCCCCGTGACCTGCGTGCCGGTCGGGGTCGTCACCAGCCCCAGCACGTCACCGGCGGGCGCGAAGCTCACGTTCGGCAGCTCCCGCACCCGTCGACGGAGGCACGACTCGAGGTGGGGACGGCTGACGCTGAGCGTCATCAGTTCCGCGTCCGCGCGGGCGAACCGGTGCCCGCTGAGGTGCAGCCGGGCATCGCCCAACAGATCACCGGACGGCGCCCCGGCATCGATCAGCTGCCCGGTCAGGCCCGGGAACAGCTCCTCCAGGATCTGTCGCCCCCGGGGAAGCAGGGCGTGGATGTGGCGCCCCTGGGGGACCCCGCGTCGTGGCTCCTCGTCCTGGCCAGATCCCAGGTCGTCGCGGTCCAGCACGCGGACCTCGACACGGCGTTCCGCCAGCACCCGGGCTGCGAGCAGACCGGCGATCCCGCCGCCGACCACGACGGCGCGTCCGCCTCCGGAGCTGTCCCCGGTCGCATCCATCACTGACTCCTCGTCGTCGGTGTCTACGAGGAGGCTGCGTGCGGGAGCTGTTCGGTTTCCAGACCGATCGGTGCTCGGTCCTGCTCAGTGTTGCTCAGCCGGGGCCGTACACCTCCCGGTCCCACAGCCACGCCACGATGCGCTCGATGCCCTGGGTCAGGTGGCGGCGGTAGGTACTGAAGGGCAGGCCGAGACGTGCGGCGGCTGCCTCCTGTGTCGGGGCGACATCGACGTAGGTGCGTTCCACGGCTCGCAGCAGCTTGTCGTCGCGTGGGTGCTGGCCCAGGGCGCCGACCGCCTCGCGCATCAGCGTCTGCAGCGTCGCGGCGTCCGGGGTCTGACCGGCGGCCCGCTCGCGCGCGAGTCGCGTGCCCATCAGCGGGTTGCGGTCGAGGAGATCCGGACGGGGCAGGTCGCGCAGCGCCTGGCGGACGGCCGCCGTGAACTCCGCCTGGGACAGCACCTGGGGTTCCGGGCCCGGCTCGGGCTGGAGGTTGGGGTCCTGGGCGAGGGACCGCTCGATCCACAGGCTGATCAGGTCGTCGACGGGCCGCTCCCTGAAGTCGTGAGCGAAGACCCCGTAGCGCCGGCCCGCCACCTCGAAGTCCGCCTCCGGCACACGGTGGAGATCGGCGAAGGCGAAGAAGTCGTCCCAGACCTCGGGTTCGTGCATCGTCAGGTAGTCCCAGGCGAGGTTGCGCGCCGCGAGCTGCCGCTGGAGCGTGACGATCGGTACGGCGTTCAACGTCGGTGACGGCCCCTGGTAGGCCTCACGGTCGACGATGAACCGCGTCTGGGTCACCAGCTCACCGGGACGGGGCGGACAGAACGCCCACGCGTGGTCCCAGACCGCCTGCGCACCCGGGTCCGCGGCCCGGTCGTCCTCGGCGGCCGACGTCAGATCCAGCAGGCAGATCACACCACGCACCCGGTCGGACGCGTCGCGCAGCACGGAGAAGCCCTCGGGCTGCACGGCCCACCAGCGCGCCGCGATCCGCGCGGCATCCTCACCTTCGGCCGTGGCGATCAACGCGATGGCAGCCTGCCCGTCCTCGGACCGGGCGGGCTCCGGATGGTGCTGTCCCCATGCGTCCCAATCGATCGGCGAGAGCACGCCGGGGAGGTGGCGGAACAGGTACTTCAGGTCGGAGATGGCCCGCTGCTGCTCGCGGCCGTGCAGGCCGCGGAGCCGACCGCGGATCGAGGCCGCCACCCGACGGAAGATGCGGGTGTACTCGGTGGCGTCTCGCCAGCGCAGGTCCGCATCGAGCACGTCCCGAGCCAGGTCATGGGGGAACACCCCGTCGGGGTTGACCTCGACGAACGACAGGTCCTGGAGCCAGGCGAACCGCTCGTAGGCCTCCCCGCCGAGGTCGTCCGGTCCGAGCACGTCACGCAGCAGCTCCTCGGTGGTCACCCTCGCCTGAGCGCACGCCGCCAGCACCGTGCGCTGGCACTCATCGGGTACCGCATCCACGAAGCCACGGACCAGATCGCCGACGATGTCCGGGGGCAACACCTCGGCGCCGACCTCGCCGCCTCGCGCCACGACGTCGGCACACAGCGACAGGGCGAGCGGATGGCCGTGGGTGAGCTCGATCAGCCCGTCGTGCCGCGAAGGGTCGATCCCACAGGCGGACAGATAGTCGCGACTGTCGTCGGGATCGAGATTGCGGAGCGACACCACCCGGAACAGCTCACGCCACGCCGGGTCGGATCGCCAGCCCGGACCGGGTGGCGTCCGACCCGCCAGGATCGTCAGCGAATCGACCGGCAACCGTGGGACGAGCCGCTCACGGACCCAGTCGTCGATCGGCGCGAAGCGTTCGTAGGTGTCCATCAACACCACGAGCGGGCCGTTCGTGGTCTCGACCGGCCCTTCGTCAGGCACCTCGACGGTCGTCCGCATCGCGTCCAGCATCGTGCTGGGTGAAGCGACGAGCTCCCGCGCATCGAGCCGGACGACCGTCGCGCCCTCAGCGGCAGCGACCCCGGCGAACGCCTCCAGCAGGCTCGTCTTGCCGATGCCCCCGGGCCCGTGCACATGCATGACCGACACGTCCGACGGTCCCGCCGCGACGGAGGCTCGGAGCAGCTCCAGTTCGGCTCGGCGTCCGACGAACCGCCTTTGGCGTTTCGCGCTCAGCACCTCGCCGATGGTGGCCGGGCCTGGACGGAACGAGGGCATGATGTTCGATGCTAACGACCCGGGGACCGGCCGGCCAGGCGGCCCGCGACGGGGGCACGTGCGCACGCCGACCCCGTGGACCGCCGCCCGAGCCAACGGCTCGGCGCACCACCCGGCGACCATGCCGTAGGCTAAATGTACGGATATATCGGTTTCTCATGGAGGAGTAGCCAGTGCGCATCGTGATCGTGGGCGGCGTGGCCGCCGGGATGTCGACGGCGGCGCGGGCGCGGCGCCTCGACGAGTCGGCCGAGATCGTGGTGCTCGAACGGGACGCCTTCGTCTCCTTCGCCAACTGCGGCCTGCCCTACCACATCGGGGGGGTGATCGAGGACCGTGACCGGCTGCTGCTGCAGACCCCGGCGAGCCTGAAGGCGTCCCTCGATCTGGACGTGCGCACCGGTACCGAGGTCGTGGCGATCGATCCGGAGGGGCGCACGGTCCGGACGCGGGAGGTGGCGTCCGGCGAGGAGCAGGAGCTCGGTTACGACCGGCTCGTGCTGTGCCCCGGCGCGGTGCCCGTCACCCCACCGCTCCCCGGCATCGACGACCCGCGGGTGCACGTGCTGCGGCGCATGGAGGACATGGACGCCATCAAGGCGCGGGTGGACGCCGTGGGTGCGGACGGCCTGCCCGAGGTCGCCCACGCCGTGGTGATCGGCGGGGGCTACATCGGCCTGGAGATGGCGGAGAACCTGCGCCACCGCGGCCGCGAGGTGACCCTGGTGGAGCTCGCGGACCAGCTCATGCCGCCGCTGGATCGGGAGCTGACCTCCGCCATGGAGGCGCACCTGCGCACGAACGGGGTGACGCTCCACCTCGGGGTCGGTGCCTCGGGCTTCGCCCCCACCGACGAGGGGCGCCTGGCGGTCACGCTGAGCGACGGCACGGTGCTGCCGACCGATCTGGTGCTGCTGGCCGCGGGTGTGCGCCCCAACACCGCGCTGGCCGAGGCCGCCGGCGTGGCGCTCGGCCCCAGAGGCGGGATCGCCGTCGACGAGCACCTGCGGACCAACCTCCCCGACGTCTACGCCGCCGGTGACGCCATCGAGGTGCGCCACAGCGTGCTTCCGGGTTCCTGGCTGATCCCCCTGGCGGGCCCGGCGAACCGGCAGGGACGGGTGGTGGCGGACAACGTCTGCGGCCGTGACACCACGTTCGGGACGGTGCAGGGCACCGGCATCGTGAAGGTCTTCGACCTGGTCGCCGGCGGCGTCGGCGCCAACCAGCGCCAGCTCGAGGCGGCGGGTATCCCCTACGAGCGCGTCCACCTCCACCCCTCCGGGCACGCCGGCTACTACCCCGGCACCGCCGCGATGCACCTCAAGGTCCTGTTCGCTCCCGACACCGGGCGACTGCTCGGCGCGGGCATCGTGGGCTACGACGGGGTGGACAAGCGGCTCGACGTGCTGGCCACGGCGCTCAGCGCGGGGATGACCGTCTACGACCTCGAGACCCTCGAGCTCGCCTACGCCCCACCCTTCGGCTCAGCCAAGGATCCGGTGAACATGGCCGGCTTCATCGGCGCGAACCTGTTACGCGGCGACATCGCCCTGTGGTACGCCGAGGGCTTGGCCGAGGACACCGACGGAGCCCGGCTGCTGGATGTCCGCGGCCCCGGGGAGTTCGCCGCAGGCCACCTCCCGGGCGCGGAGAACGTGCCGCTCGACACGCTGCGCGGGGCGCTGGACGGCTGGGATCGCACCCAACCGCTCCGGCTGTACTGCGCCGTCGGCTTCCGCAGCTACCTCGCCTACCGCATCCTGGTCCAGAACGGTTTCCCCGACGTACGCACCCTCGCTGGTGGCATGCACAGCTACCTGGCCGCCACCGAGCTCCAGGCCGACCGGGACGTGGTACCGCGAGAGCCCGTGGTGAGCTACGCCGAGGAGCGTACGGGCGGTCGGGAAGACCTGAACGTGGTTGGCTGACTCGCGACATTGTCTGTACATTTGCGCACGTCCGCGCCATCCGACCCTGATCGAGGAGCACCACGTGCCCCCTGCCGCCATCTGCCTCGCCCCTGAGACCGTGAAGGACCACCTCGGCGACATCGCGGTGATCGATGTCCGCACCCCGGGCGAGTTCGAGTCCGTCCATCTCCCGTCCTCGAGGAACTTCCCACTCGATGACCTCTCCGGCCACGTGGACGAGATCCGCGGCCTGCGAGACGCCGGCCGGGAGCTCGTGCTGGTGTGCCGGTCCGGTGCCCGGGCCCACCAGGCCCAGGAGCAGCTCGCGAGCGCCGGGTTGCCTGACGTCCCGATCCTCGAGGGAGGGATGCTGGCCTGGCAGGCCGCCGACGGCCCGGTCGTACAGGACGTCATCCGCTGGGACCTCGAACGCCAGGTCCGCCTCGTCGCCGGCGGCATCGTGGCCGCGTCCGTGGCCGTCAGCACCGTCTATCCCCCCGCGCGCTTCGTCGCCGGAGCGGTGGGCGCCGGCCTGGTGACCGCCTCCGTGACCAACACCTGCGCGATGGGCATGCTGCTCTCCCGGTTGCCCTACAACCGGGCGTCGTCGGCTCGCGCCGCATGATCGTCCGGGCCGCGCTGCGGGCTGACCGGCGAGGTGACAGCACCATCCGCGCGTGCGACCACGCTCCAGCGGACCACCATCCCGGACGAGCTACCGGGGCGTGCGCCGCGGGCCCATGTCGTGGACAGATCCCTCCATCACGACATCGGCGGGAATTGTCCGTACTTTTCCGGCGTTGACCACGGTGTCGGCACAACCGGCCGACCACGACGGCCCCCAGCTATCTGGGCGAGTGAGGTTTGCTATGGAGATCTTGACGATCGAGACCCCGTCGTTGGGGGATCGTAGTTATGTGGTGAGTGATGGTTCGGTGGCTGCGGTGATCGATCCGCAGCGGGATATCGATCGGGTGTTGTCGTTGGTGG
>PWLR01000011.1 GCA_003558435.1 Nitriliruptoraceae bacterium
CCCCCGCCGTCACCGCATGCGGTCAAGACCATCGCGGCGGCAGCCAGTGCTGCAGGCCACTTCAAGTGTTTCCCCACGGAACTCTCCTCCTGGGCCCGGACGGTCGGTCCGGGCTCTCTCCACACACTGGCGCCGGCGGCTCCAGTCGGCGCGAACGCCACGTGTGATCTCGCCCGAACATCAGTGTAGGACGCTCGCTCGCACAACCTACGACCGCGCGCGTAGGTCGGTCGCGAAACCGCACGTACGCGGTCCCCCACCGCACGTCCTCGCGGGTACCACCAGCGGCCCTCATCGCCGTCGGTGGCGGCGTCCCGCCCCGCCCCCGGCGACCTAGCCCGCCTCCGCCGCTGCCGTGGGTGGCGAGACCTCGAGATACACGAACCGCAGTTCCGCCACCACCACGAGCGTGCCCTCCGGGTCGTGTAGTTCCACGTCCACCTCCACGCGCGGCCGCTCACCGGCGTCAGCCGCCGCCAGCGCCGGAGTCAGGACCTCCTCGCCGACCACCGCGGTCGCCAGCAGCTCGCCCCGGGCCGGCGCCACGTACTTCACCGTCAGCGCGCCCAACACCGGCACGTAGCCGCGTGCGAGCAACGGTTGCAGGCGCGTGGCCGCGGCCATCGCGCCGGCGAGTTCGACCGGCGCCAGCTCGGCGATGGCATGGACCCCTGCCAGGTGGTTGTGCAACCGCCCGTCGTCGGCCAGCCGGGTCACGGCGCGTCCGACCTCCAACTCCGAGACCGTCACCCCGAGGTGGCGGTTGAAGGGCAGCTGCGCGCCCATCTGCACCAGACCGTCGAAGAAGGCCTCGACGTCGGCTCGGGACTCCGGGCCGCGAGGCTCGGTGGCCTCGTCCGGGCTGGTTCCGGGAGCGGCTGTGCCGTGCTCGGTCATCGCGTCGCCTCGCTTCTCGGTCGCGGTCCCGGGCGCGGCAGCGACCGGGACCGGACGCCGTGGTCGCCGTACCCCGATCTGGGCGCGAACGCTAACGGGTGTCGGGGCACCACGCCGCATGCGCTCGCTCCCCCACGTCCGCGTCCAGCTGGACACCTCGGCGTCCGACCATCCCGGCTCACTACGCTCGCCGTGGGCCGATGTCACGCTCCGGCCCACGGTCGCCCGTCCTCCTGGACCGCACACGCCCTGCTGCACCCATCCGACGGAGTCCCTGTTGCAACAACTCGAACGTCCCCTCGTCGTGATCGCCAACCGACTGCCCGTGTCCCGGGGCCCCGAGGGCTGGCATGCATCCTCCGGCGGGCTCGTCACCGCCATGCGCCCCGTGATCGAACAGGTCGGGGGTGCCTGGGTCGGCTGGGACGACGACCCCGAAGGCGTGCCGCGCCGGGTCGATGACTTCTCCTGCGACCTGTTCCCCGTCAGCCTCAGCCAGGCTGAGGTCCAGGGCTACTACCACGGCTTCGCCAACCGGACGATCTGGCCGTTGTTCCACGACCTGGTGGTCGAGCCCGTGATCGACCGCGGCTGGTGGCGCACCTACGCGGAGGTCAACAACCGCTTCGCCGACGCCGCGGCCCAGGTCATCGAGGAACTCGACACACCTCCGATGTTGTGGATCCAGGACTACCACCTGATGCTGCTACCCGAGCTGCTCCGCCGGCGGTTCCCGGCATCGCCCATCGGCTTCTTCCTCCACATCCCCTTCCCACCCCCGGAGCTGGTGGCCCGACTCCCCTGGCGCGACCAGCTGCTGCACGGCCTGCTCGCCGCCGACAGCCTGGGCTTCCACACCCCCCGCTACCGGGACAACTTCGCGAGTTCGGTGCAGCAGCTCGTCTCCGGCGTCACCGTGATGGGCGACACGCTCGTCATGGCCGATGGACACCAGATCCGCACCGGAGCCCACCCCATCTCGATCGATGCCGACGAGTTCGCGACGCTGGCGACCAGTGAGGCCACGGAGCACGAACTCGATGAGCTGAAGGAGCAGTTCTCGGGCCGGAAGGTGTTCCTCGGGGTGGATCGCCTCGACTACACCAAGGGCATCCGGCACCGGTTGCAGTCGATCGAACTGCTGCTCGAGCGCCGGCCCGAACTCCGTGGGGAGGTCGCCTTCGTCCAGATCGCCGTGCCGTCCCGCGACGACGTCAAGGAGTACCGCGAGCTGCGCCAACAGGTGGAACGCGAGGTCGGGCGCATCAACGGCCGGTTCACCGAACCCGGGCACGACGTCCCGGTGCACTACTTCTACCGCAGCGTCCCGCGCGAAGCCCTCGCGGCCTACTACCGTCTCGCTGATGTGATGTGCGTCACCCCGTTGAAGGACGGGATGAACCTCGTCGCCAAGGAGTTCGTCACCGTCCAGGCGGCCGCGGGAGAGGCCGGGGTGCTGATGTTGAGCGAGTTCTGCGGGACCGCCATCGAGTTCGGTGACGACGCCGTGCGATGCAACCCCTTCGACGTCGAAGGACAGAGCTACCTGATGGAGACCGCGCTGCAGATCGACGACGACGACCGTCGTGGCCGTATCGCACGCATGGCCGACGCCGTGCACGAGCGGGACGTCTACCGTTGGGTCGACGACGAACTCGCCGACATCCGACGGGGAAGCGAGGGACCGTGAACCACCAGGCCGCAGGAGCGGGCGTCCACCCGGACGCAGCACCCGACGACCCGGCTGAACTCGCGGCGGCGCTCGGGCCGATCGAGGCGCGGCTGCTCGTGCTCGACTTCGACGGGGTGCTCGCCAACATCGTGGACCACCCCGACAACGCGTGGCCGGTCGCCGGCGCGATGGAGGCCGTGAGCGCCCTCGCCGGGCGGACGTCGGTCGCGGTGGTCTCCGGTCGGCCGATCTCGGACCTGCAGGCCCGGCTCGGATCGTTGCCGGTGACCCTGGCCGGCGCCCACGGCGCCGAGGTGGTCCACACCGACGGGTCGGTGCAACACCTCGTCGACGCCACCGACCTGACCGAACGCCTCGACGCTACCGAGGAGGAGTTGCGCTCCCTGGTGGATGCGGAACCCGGCTGGCTCGTCGAGCGCAAGCCGACCGCCGTGGCCGTCCACCACCGGTTGGCGTCCAACGACAGCGTCGAGGAACTCCTTCCGCGGGTACGTGCCCACCTCGACCGGTCCACCGCGGGGCCGCCCCCCTTCACGGTGCTCTCCGGCAAGGCCGTGCTGGAACTACGGCCCGCCGACGTCGACAAGGGGCGTGCACTCGACCTCATCGCCGAACGCACACCCGGGCTCACACCGGTCGTGCTGGGCGATGATGTCACCGACGAGGACGCGTTCAGCGCCGCGATCGCGCGTGGCGGGACGGCGGTGCTGGTGGCCGATACCCCGCGCGAGTCCGTTGCCTCGTACCGCTTGCGCGACCCGGAGGCGGTCGTCAGCTTCCTCGTCGCCCTCGCCCACACAGAGAACTGATCACCGATGTCACGCCCGAGCCTTCCGTCCCGGAGCCGGGGACTGTTGCTCCAGGTGACCGGCACCATGAAGCCCCGCCCGGTCCGCTTCACGGTCATCGGACTCGGACTCGTCCTGACCGTGGGCCTGCACGCACTGCTCGGTGACCCTCGCATCGCCTGGGGCAGTATCCCCCTGGTACTGATCGCCGGGCTCGCCGGCGGCAACCGGTCACCGCTGATCGTCGCGGGCATCGCCGCGCTCGCCCACCTCGCGGTCGATGTGGTCCTGGGCGTCGCGGCCAGCGACCTGCTGGGACTCCTGCTGCGTTCCCTGGTGCTCCCAGGCATCGGTCTGGTCGGGATGGCCGGTCAGCTCAGCGAACGTCAGCGTGGCCAGGCCGCGGAACGCGCCGTCAGCGAGGACCCGGTCACCGGGCTGTGGAACGTGCGTTCCTTCTACGACCACCTGGCCCGGCTACGGGCCGCGGACGAGGGGTTCACCATCCTGCTGGCGGACATCCGTGGCATGCGGGCACTCAACGAACGCTACGGCCACCCGACGGGCACCGAGGCGATGCGCGCGCTCGCCCACGTGTTGCGCCGCGTGGCCGGCACGCAGGTGCGTGCCTCACGGCTGGGCAGCGACGAGGTCGCCATCGCGCTGGTCGGCCCCGACCGCGAGCGGGCCCGGTCGATCATCGACCAGGTCATCGCCCGCCTCCACGATGAGCAGGTGACCCTGCCGGATGGCGAACGCTTCGAGGTCCACGCCGCCTACGGCATCGCCCACTTCCCGGAGGATGGTGCTGACGAGGTCACGGTGCTCCGGGCCGCCGACCGCGCGAAGGAACGGGCCAAGACCGCCGGCATGGACCGCGTCGGTACGGCCGACGGCGACGTCAGCTGAGGACGTCAGCTGAGGACGTCGCGATCCGCTCAACGCGCCCCCGCGCGACCATCCGGGCCACCCACCGTCAGGCCGGCACCACCAGCAGCCGTCGGCATTGCGGGCAGGTCGTGAGCGGCGGCCCCGCGTACAGCTGGCCGACGTCGGCCATCGACAGCTCGATCCGGCAGGCCGAACAGGCGTTGCCGACCAGCTTCCCGACGCCGGTGCCCCCTGCGCGCTTGGCCGCCTGCTCGTAGCGCGCCAGCAGTTCGTCGGGCAGATCACGCGCCTCGGCCTCGCGCACGGCGCCGAGTTCGGCCTGTTCGGCGATCAGTTCCTTCGCGGCCCGGTCGCGGGCCTCCGTGCGGGTCGCCACCAGCTCGCGTTCCGCCGCCTGGGTGGCCGCCAGACCGTCCGCGCGACCCTGGAGCTCCTCGACGGTCTCCAGGACCTCGAGGAGCAGTTCCTCGTGCTCGTCGATGCGCCGGACCGTGGTCTCGATCTCCGCCTCGACCGCCTTCATCTCGCGGGCGTTGGCGACCGCGCCGCTGTAGAGGCGGGTGCGCTCCGCGTCGCGACGCTGGGTGAGGACGTCGATCTCGCGTTCCAGCTGCCGCTGACCGGCCGCGGCGCGGTCGAGTTCGACCCGCACGTCGTCGTACTCGCGGCCCAACGCCGCGACGCGCTCGATCGACGCATCGAGTTGCTGCTGTTCGGGCAGGTCGTCGAGCTGATGCTCGATGCGACGGAGCCGACTGTCGGTCGCCTGGAGCTCGAGCAACAGCTCGAGCTGATCGGGGGTCATCTCGGCCATCTCACCTCCAGGGTCCGGTCGGGGTGCCCGACGCTACCACCGGCGCGCTCAACCCCCGGGCGGCGGCCAGTTCCACGAGCCGGTCGACCCACGCCGGCATGGCGGCCACCTCGGTCGCATGATGGCCGGCGTCGATCATCGCGAGCCCCTGCTCGAGGGCGTCGAGCGTGACGTGGTGCCGTAGGTCGCCGGTGATGTAGACGTCCGCCCCGGCACCGAGCGCCGCGCCGATGAGCCCGTCCCCGGCACCACCCACGGTGGCGACCCGTTCGACCAGCCGGTCCGGATCGCCGGCGAACCGAAGGTGCGGCGCCGGCAGCCGGTCCCGGACCAGTGCCGCGAGATCCGCGAGGCGCTGCGGGCTCGGCAACTCCCCGACCCGACCGAACCCCACCTCGGCCCCCTCGATGACCGGGATCAGGTGGTAGGCGGCTTCCTCGTACGGGTGGGCGTCGCGCAGCGCCCGGATCACGGCGCCGACACGTGCGCGCGGCACCGTGACCTCCAAGCGGACCTCCGGTTCGGCGGCGTCCTCACCGACCGCGCCGGCATAGGGGTCGCTACCGGCCAGCGGGCGGAACGTGCCGGTCCCCGCGACCCGGAACGAACAGCGTTCGTAGTCGCCGACCCGGCCGGCCCCGGCCGCGCTCAGGGCGTCGATCACCGCCTCGACCGCCTCGTCCGGCACGAAGGTGACCAGGGTGCTGCGTCGTCCCTCTCGCAGCTCGGTCGTCAACGGTGTGGGCGATCGCAGCCCCAGCAGCGTGGCCACCGGATCGGAGGTTCCGGCACCGTCGCGGGCGACGTCGAGGTTGGTGTGCGCGGCGGCCACCGCCACCCCGGCGCGTGCGGCCGCCAGCGCCGTACGTCCGCTGGCGCTCGACGGGGTCAGTGACCTCAGTGGTTGGAACAGCAACGGGTGATGGGCCAGGATCAGGCTCGGCGGGCCGTCCGCGGCCTCCTCGACGACGGCCGAGGTCACGTCCAGCGCGACCAGGACCCGCTCGATCGGAGCCGCGGGGTCGCCCACCTGGAGCCCCACGTGATCCCACGCGGCGGCCTCCTCGGGTGGGTAGGCGTCATCGAGCAGGGCCATCCAGTCCGCGACCGTGTCACCGCTACCGGGTCGCTCGCCCGCCTGCTGACCCACGTGCTGACTCCTGTCGTCGCCGTCGTCCCCGAGCCTAGGCCTCGCGGCGCTACGCCCCGCCGTGGTGTCGTCGAGTGGCTGACGCCCCACGGGCGGGTAGCTCAGATGGCGGGAACTCCTCGTCTACACCCGAGCGCGAGAGGGGCCTGGTCGTGACCACCTCGTCGCCCTCCGAGGGTTCGGCCGTTGCCGCCGTCATCAGCCCGGCAGGCGACCCGCCGGGTCGAGTTCTCGCGAGCCGGCCTCCGTGGGCATCCCGGCCCTCCCGGCGATGTCGTGGCCGGGGATCGCGCCGACGAACTGGGGGGTACCGCACCGGTGGCGGCGATCACGGTTGTACGCCGTGAGGACCACGGGTGTCCCGCGGGTCACGACTCCCAGGTGATCGGGGCGTGCGGGTCGGGTTGGTAGCTGCAGTAGGTTCCGGTGCGGATGGTCCGGTCGAGGTGCTCTCCGAGCGCGGGATGGTGCTCCCCGATCCGCTTCATGGCGTGGCGCACCGCTCGCGTGACGCTCGCCCGCGCACGTTCGGCGGTCGAGCCGACCCGACGCTCGCGTCCGCCGAGACCGACGGCGTTCGCCAACTCGCGGACCAGGAAGTCGCGATCGACCGTCGCCCGGGCGGCGCGTTGCTGATCCCCGAGGTCCTCGGCCTCCTGGATGTCGTGCTCGATCTCCTCCAGGCGACGCCGGTAGGCCGCCTTGGCCCGGGCATCGATCACCTCGCCCGCATCGCTCCCACCTGCGTTGGTGACGGCGAGCGCCGGATCCTCCGGCAACCCGCGCGGCCGCTCGGCGTCGACCTCCGAGGCGACGAGATCGGCGGCGTGGAACTCGCGGCCGGGTTCGGCCAGGAGGCGTGCGAGGTAGTGCAGCCCACGTAGGTCGCGCAGGTGTCTGGTGTCCCCCCCGTACCCGAGCGACCAGAAGTCCCCGTCGCAACGGAAGACCCCCCGATCGGCCGCCGCGGACATCTGGCCAGCCACTCCTGGCAGTCCCTGCGCCAACGGGTCCTGCGACGCGACGCCCGACCGCGGCGCGGCAGCGGTCAGGGCCTCACCGGCCCGTTGTGCCACCCGCGCGGCACCTCGTGCATCGATGCGCTCGAAGATCGAGCGCGCCGCGCCGAACTCCAGCGAGGCGTGGTGGTGGTCGCCGTTGTGTCGGTGGGTCTCGGCGAGGCCCATGCGCGCCTGCCCGGCTTCGTAGGGCGCCGACAGCTGGCTCCAGAGCCGCACCGCCCGGTCGAACCCCGCCCGTGCGCCGGTCAGGTCCCCGTCGGCGAGGGCGACCTGGGCGCACGCCGTGGCGGCGCACGCCTCCAGCGCCTCGCTGTCGAAGCGCACGGCGATCCGCGCCAACTCGTCGGCAGCGTGACGGGCGCGATCGGGATCACCGGCCGCCACGCTGATCTCCACCAGGGCGCCCAACAGCGGTGCCCGCCGGAGCTCGGTGCTGGGCGGCAACTCCTTGGACGGGATATCGAGCGGATGGGCCAGAGCGTCCTCGATCGAGGCGACGGCCGCGCCGACCGCGCCCTGGGCGAGCAGGAGCAGGGCGTAGCCCGGCTGCGGTTCCCAGCCCGCCTCGTAGGCCTCCAGGAAGGCCGCCTGCGCGCCGTCGAGGTCGCCGCGCTGCAGACGGATGCGACCGAGTTCGCTCAGTGGCCATCCGAACTCGCGTCGCAGGGTCGGCCGCAGATCGCGGCATGCCGCCAGCGCCTCGTCCTCCGCTCGCTCGGAGTCCCCGCGCAAACGCAGGATCTCGGCGCGATGCACCCGGCACCGCCCCCGCACGCTGCCCATGCTGTGGCCGTGGCACCACCGCTCCATCGCCTCGGTCCACTCCTCGGCACGGTCGTACTGGGCCAGGCCCTGCCAGGCGCAGACCAGTTCGCAGTACAACAGCCCGACCGTGAGCGGATCGACCTCGCCGGAGACCGCCACCACCGCCGCGTCGTCGAGCAGGTCGAGGCCCCGTTGGACGTCACCGGCGAGGATGGCCCCACGGGCCTCGGCGACCCGCCCCATGGCATGCGCGCCGGGTACGCCCTGCTCCGCGCCGATGGTGGCCGCCTGCCGCGCCCGGTGTTCCGCCGCCGAGAAGTCGCCCGACAGCAACCGTTCGTAGGTCCTGGCGACCGCGAGCCACGCGTGCACGGGGGCGACGTCGCGGCCCTCGAGGAGACGCTCGGCCCGTTTGGTCCATGCCCGCA
Organism: Nitriliruptoraceae bacterium; assembly: GCA_003558435.1. Classification (GTDB taxonomy): domain Bacteria; phylum Actinomycetota; class Nitriliruptoria; order Nitriliruptorales; family Nitriliruptoraceae; genus PWLR01. The sequence continues at coordinate 8,449 of PWLR01000011.1, forward strand.
CGGGCGCCATGAGGCCGGTGTCCATCATCAGGTGCATCGCGATGCGCGTCGCCGCCACGGCTGCCGAGGCCGGATCGTCGGCCGCGAGACGCTCGGCGTGGGCGCGTTCCCAGGCATCGATGGTCGCGTCGAGGTCGCCGGTGGCGTAGGCGACCTCGGCGAGCAGCGCCAGGTCGTCGAAGCCCAGCCGGGTGACGTGGTCGGCCTGGCGAAGGATGCGGTAGGCCGCGTCCCAGTCACAGCGACCGGCGGCCGCGCGCCCCGCGTCGAGCAGGCTCTGCGCCGACGCGGCCTCCATGGCTCCACCTCCTCGAGCCGACGTCACGTCCCGAGCGTAGGTGGCGACGCACGCGAGCTGGAACGGCCATCGTTACCACCGTAACGCCCGCCGTCACGCCCTAGAGGTAGGAGCACGCGTCCAGCGGGCTCCGCCCGAGACGAACAGGAGTCCGCGATGAGGATCGCCATGGACCGACTACCGCTGGAGGTCAGCGTGGGTGACGCCCGCGTGCGACGCGGCGCCTGGACGGATCGCGTCGTCCGCGTCCTCGACCTGCCGCCCGACACCCGGATCGGCTGCGCCGGGGTGGAGACGCCCGAGGCGCTGTGCCGGTCGCCGCACTGGGGCTACGTCCTCGACGGTTCGATCGAGGTGCGCTTCGCTTTCGGGGAACGCGAATCAGCCCGTGCCGGTGACCTCTACTACTGGCCGGCGCTGCACACCTGCTGGACCGACGAGGGGGTGCGCTGCCTCGAGTTCAGCCCGGTCGAGGACACCAACCGACCCGGCGCGCATGTACCCGTGCGCCAGGGAACATGACCGTGACCCCGCTCACACACCCGCCCGACGAATCAGCGACTGACCGGCACCGGTTGACCGTCGCCGTCGCACCGTCCAGCGCCCACCCACGGCTGGTACGCATCCGCGTCGACGAGGTGGCCGTCGGCGATCTGTGCTTCCGGACCGAGACCTCGCGAGACCGGGTGATCGACGCACTCGTGCATCACGCCGGCGCCGAGGTCCGGCGCGAGCGTGAACTGATCACCCCCTACGACCCGGAGTTGTTCGAGCCCGACCGCAGCGAACCCCATGGCTGCCACGACCGACCGTGCTGAAGGGCCACACCCCCCCGCCTCCGGCAGCGGCCAACGCGACCGCCGATCCCGTGCCAGCGTCGGCTCGGGAGCGCGAGCAGGGGCACGACCACCACGATCACGACCTCGCCGAGACCCAGCCACGGCCCGCGCGGTCCGCATGGTCACGCCCTGCAGCGCCCGAAGCGCGGCGCACGACGACAGGTGGTAGTCGATCACACCCAGAACCTCGTGGACATCGGCGGCGGGCTCGTGGCGGAAGACACGTTGAGGAGGTAGGAGACGATCAGGGGCAGGTCAGCCGGCGTAGCGCACCCATCACGGCACCTCGTCCTGGACCTCGACCGCTGGCGTTCCCACCGGGTCGAGGGCCCCCTGCTGCGCGGCTGCCGGCGAGCCCGCGATCGACGCTCGGGAGCTTGGCCACTGGGCGAGGCACGCCCTCTCCGGCACGGTGGGATCGTCGACCTTGGAAGTAGACCCGTCCGCCACGTTCGAAGGTTGACCGACCCCGTCAGGCCAGCGGCAGCCCCACCTCCCGAGGCCCGCCAAGCGCTTCGGCTACCTCGTCGCCGCCGCGGCGAACAGCGTGCTGCTGTGGGCGGTCCATCGGCTGCTCGACTGGGGATGGCCAGCCTTCCTCACCGACGACTTCGAGCAGGTGCTCGGCATCGTGACCGCATCGCTGATCGCCGGCATCGTGGTGAACCTGGCACTGGCCGTCCACCACCGACTGGTCGGGGATGGTGCGCGTCGCCCTCGGCGCAGCCAGCATCGCGATCATCGCCACCCTCGCCGACGCTCGCCACCGGTCCGCAAGACGACGCCTGACCCGTCACGGAGGCTCACCGCGTGGCCACGCTCGACCCAGGGAGTTCGACGAGTTGCGCCAGCTGCCCGAGCCGCGCGAGGAGTAGGTCTTCTTCGGCAAGTGGGACCCCGACGCGCCGCTGGTCGGCTTCACCGAACGGATGATGGAGCTTGCTCCCGCCGGACGCACTGCGCTTGCAGCCGGCGACTTCCGCCACTGTCCGGCGATCGATGCCTGGGCCGACGAGATCGCCGCGGCACTGCTGCGACTGGAGCCCACCACGACATCGTGAGCCTCGAGCCGTCACCGTGCGGTCCGGCGAGGTGGGCAGCGCGCTTGTCCGTCCCGGTACCCCTCGTGCACGCTAGCGCCGCGATCGGTGCAACCGTTCCCGGATCTCCTCCCACAGTGCCTCGTAGGCCTTGGCCGCGTGGTGGCGTGGCGTGGTAACGAGGAGCGGTTCGCGGAGCAGACCCATGCGCTCCACGGCGCTGGCGTTGGGGATCGGGGTGCGCAGCATCCGCGGGTCGCCCTCCAGCAGTTCGTGCTGGAGCTCGCGGTGGAGCTTCTTGCGTCGGTCGACCATCGATAGGAACGGCAGGATCTCGACATCGAGGCCCGCCTCGTCCTCGACGAAAGCCGTCAGCTGATAGAGCGTCCGCGTGGACAACGTCGTTGGAACCACGGGGACCAGTACCGCATCGGCTGCGGCGAGGATGGCCTCGGAGGTGAGCGAGATGCCCGGGGCGCAGTCGAGGATGACCCACTCGTAGTCGTCCTCGAGCTGCCGGAGCAGCCGGGCCACCCGCTTGGTCGATTTCTTGACCTGGTCCAGCTGCAGATCGAGGTTGCGATAGCGGAAATCGGCCGGCAGCAGGTCCAGCGCCGGGTAGTCGGTGCCCTTGATCGCCTTCTCGAGCGGTCGTTGCTCGCGGACGAGGCTCTTGACGCCCTTGACGCGCGGACGGATCCGGTAGTTGAACGTCGCGGCCCCTTGCGGATCGAGATCCCAGATCAGTGTCGGCGTGGCGTCGCGCGCCGCCAGCCACGCGAGGTTGGTGGCGGCGGCCGTCTTCCCGACACCTCCCTTGATGGAGTAGGTCGCCAACACCTTCATGGCGCGACTCCTGGGGGCTCGGCCGTCATCGCGCGGCCTTCGGGGACAACAGCCCCTTGTACAGCGCCCGGTTGTCGCGAGCATCGAAGCGGGCGAAGCTCGTGGCGAACTGCGCGCGGGCGTCGTGTTGCAGCTGCTCGATGTGGCCGGCCAGGATGCCGAGCGCCATCACCGTGTCGGCATCGTTCGGCCGCCGCGCGATGCGAATCGCGAACTCGCGAAGCTCCTGGGACTGCACCTCGGCGTCCTGGAAGGCCCCGAGGTTCTCCTGCAACCTCTTCAGCTCACGGACCGCCACCTGCGTGCGGTCCGTGTCGAACACCGTCCCGAACGCCTCGAGGAGGTACCGCAGCACCTTCGCGTCCTTGCGCAGCCGGTGCAACATCTCTGACGGTGAGTCCTCGTCGATGGCGCGTCCATCGCGCCGGACCACCCGGTAGGCCTTCCAGATCCGCCGCCTGGCGACCTCGACGATCGGATCCTCCGCTTCGGTGGTCTCATCGTCCGTCGGCAACGTGTCCAGGGTCTCGCTCCAGTCGCTGACCAGCTCGGCATAGTCCTGCGAGAGCAGCGCTTCGCTGAGTGCGGCATGGGCCGCCTGCTGATCTGCAGCCACCACGTCGACCAGCGGCGCCAGCACCGCCGGGTCGTCCCGAGCCACCGCGTGGGCGTAGGCCGGGATGGCGAGGAAGAAGACATCGAGGTCACGCACCGGAGTGGTGATGTCTCCCATCCACTTGAACCGCTTGCGGAAGTCGTCACGCACGAGGTCTGGAAGAACCCGCTTCGACGCGCCCAACAGCGACCGCGTGCGACGGACGGCGACCCGGAAGTCGTGAAGGAACTCGGTATCGAGATCGGCGATGACGCCTGCCTCGTTCGCGCGCATCGTCTGCAGCAGGTGCCGGCACGTGCGGGCGACGGCCTCGTTGGCTGCCATCGTCGGTGTGAGGCACACCTCATGATCGCCCGGGTAGCCACCGGGCTCGAGCCCTGCCGCCGCGTACAGGATGTCGGCTGGGTCGCAGTCGGCCGTAGGGGCCCCGAGGTCCTCGGCGAGACGACGGAGCAGCCTGGCGTGCTCGGCGTCGTAGCCGCGAACGCCGCGGACCAGCATGATCGCCACGGGCGTGCCGCTGTCGACGGACCCGCGCTCCAGGTCGATCCACGCCACGGTCTTGTCGAGGTCGTCGAGCATGCGGTAGCGCCGAACCGCGAGGTCGATCTCGACACGGGACAACAGGATCCGCACCTCGCAGGCATCAGCGAGACGGTCGTGGACGGCTCCCGTGACGACGTCGGCCGGCCACCGCGGAAGGTCGTCCTGCGGCACGGTGTCGATGTGTCCGGTGGCGCGGTCTCGCCACGAGAGCGTCCCATCGCACCAACTCAGGGCCCCACCCGCACGCCGGATCCGCCAGTCGAAGGTATCGAGCAGAACCCGGTGCACGGCCAGCTCCGGCCCGTCACGGTGAACGTCGTCGTAGCCGTTCAGCAGTCCGGTGACCCGGTCCGGGTCCCCGCCGACGTCCACGACCACGAGGGGCATACGTCGTGCCATGCGGCGCGTCCTCGCCTCGCTGGTGCCAGCAGGGGGACCGAAGTGTAGCCTCGCACCCCCGTGGGGTTCCGGACGCGGGAGGTCCATTGACGATCGAGATCGAGCGCACCTGGCGAGTGACAGGCGACGCCCCGTTGGAGCAGGCCCAGTCCTCGGTCGACATCCGCCAGGGCTACCTCGCGATCACCGACGAGGCCGAGGTGCGGGTGCGGGCAACCGGCCCGACCTGTCTGCTCACGGTCAAGACCGGGCATGGGTTGCGTCGCGGCGAGATCGAGCTTCCGATCACCCGTGAGCAGTTCGATGCGATGTGGCCGACCACCAGGGACGCCCGCGTCGTGAAGAGGCGCCACGTGCTCCGGGTGGGTGATCATCGCGCCGAGGTGGACGTCTTCTCGGACGGTCTCGAGGGCCTCGTACTGGTCGAGGTCGAGTTCGACTCGACCGACGCCGCCGACGCGTTCGAGCCACCCGCATGGTTCGGTCAGGAGGTCACCGACACGGATGGATGGAACAACGCCGCCTTGGCGGTCAACGGGGCGCCGGTCGGCAGTTGACCCCGGGCTCCGTGCGCGCATCGCCACGTGACGGATGCGGGGTACGGACGAGCTCATCGGGCCGGCAGCCCGCCGACGCAGCTCAGCGAGTGCCGGAAGATCCACGCGAGGTCGTCGGGGCGGAACGAAGGACCGTCGGCGATTCCTCCTCACCGACGCTGCTGTCGAGCGGTTGCAGGTCCAGGAACACCGACCCACCGAGGAGTGTCGGACGCTCGGAGATGCATGGACCGTGAACCACCTGGCCTGGCCATCAGGTAGCCACGGCCTTCGCTCCCGAACGCCGTCGACAACGCCCTCAGGCGACCCCGACGATGACCCTCCGGAGGTGGAGATCCGACAGCTGCGGTAGCGTGCGGCCGTCCCGGGCGGGTAGCTCAGATGGCGAGAGCGCCTCGTTTACACCGAGGAGGTCGGGGGTTCGAGCCCCTCCCCGCCCACGCCGATACCTGTGCTGCCCGGATTCGTGGTGCCGTGAGCCGTCCTCGCGAGGCGCTGACGCGAACCCCACGGCAACCCCTCACGTACCGGGTTCCCGCCTCGGTGCTGCCGAACCCCTCGGCGCCGTCCTCCGTGGAGGTCGCCGAACTCCCGGAGGCTCCCGTGTCCACCATCCCTGCTCCGCTGTCCCGCATCGTCGATGCCGGGCTCGAGGCGACCGTCGTGTTGTCCTTCAGCCGCATCGGTTACGAGGTGCGCTCACACCTCGAAGGTTGGCCGGACGCCGAGCAACTCGATGGCACGGGCCGCCGGGTGCTGGTCACCGGGGCCAACTCGGGCCTCGGGTACGCCACCGCCCGGTCCCTGCTCGCTTCCGGGGCGAACGTGCTGCTGTCGGTGCGCTCGCAGGAGAAGGGCGAACAGACGATCCGTGAGCTCAGCCGCGACCTCGGTCGCGACCTGACCGATGTCGCCGCGTTCGACGTGCTCGACCTCGGTGACCTGAGCTCCGTCCGGGAGTTCGCCGCCCGACGGCTGGCGGAGGACGCCCCCCTGGACGTCCTCGTCCACAACGCGGGCGCGCTGTTCGACGAGCGCGCGGAGACCGTCGACGGCCTGGAACGCACCTACCAGATCCACGTCGTCGCACCGTTGCTGTTGACCGCACTGGTGCTGCCCAAGCTGGTCGAGGGCACACCCGGACGGGTCGTCACGGTCACCTCGGGCGGGATGTACTCGGAGAAGCTCGTCACCGACCGCATCGACTCACCGGATTCGTACCGCGGCACGGTCGCCTACGCCCGGGCCAAGCGCGCGCAGGTGGTACTCACCCGCGAGTGGGCGCGACGCTTCGGTGGCTACGACCTCGACTTCCAGGTCGCGCACCCGGGCTGGGCCCTCACCCCGGGGGTCGAATCCTCGCTGCCCGGCTTCCGCAAGCTCACCGGCCCCATCCTGCGTGACCCCACGCAGGGTTCGGACACGACCGTCTTCCTCGCCCTGTCCGGCGAGTTGGCGGGTCCGGGACGGTTGTGGCACGACCGGCGCCCGCGCGGTGAGCACCGGGTGCCCTGGACCGTCCCCGAACGCGGCGAGGCGGGCGAGCTGTGGGCGCGGGTCTGTCGCGATGCCGGGGTCGAGCCCAAGGTCTGAGCTCTCCGCTACCGGGCGCTGCCCGGGCGCTGCCGGGGCGCGACGCTCGCCGCGGCCGTCCGGACACCTCGCTCGGGCCGAACCCTCCGGTAGCGCCCCAACCCTCTCGTCGATCCGGAGTACTCACGTGGCCGCCTCCCCCGTTCACCTCATCATCGGCGCGAGTGGCGCCATCGGCAGCGCGACCGCCCGTCGCCTCGCCGACGACGGCGCGACCCTCGTGCTCGCCGGGCGCGACGAAGCCGCGCTCGATGCGCTGGCTTCCGACACCGGGGGCAAGGCACGCGTCGTCGACGCCCGCCAGATCGACCAGGTCGGTGCCCTGGTCGACGAGGTCGTGCAGGAGTACGGCCGGCTCGACGGTGTCGCGAACCTCGCCGGCTCCGTCCTGCTCAAGCCCGCCCACCTGACCTCCGAACAGGAGTGGCTGGACACGATCGCGACGAACCTGACGTCGGCGTTCGCGGTGGTACGCGCGGCCGCCCCGGCGATGCGCAAGACCGGTGGCTCGATCGTGCTGGCCTCGTCCGCGGCCGCACAGACCGGCATCGCCAACCACGAGGCCATCGCCGCCGCCAAAGGTGGGGTGATCTCGCTGATGCTCTCCGCCGCGGCGACCTACGGCGCCAAGGGTGTTCGGGTCAACGCCGTCGCGCCGGGCCTGGTCGCCTCGAAGATGACCGAGAAGCTGGTGTCGAACGAGCAGCAGGCCGAGGCCAGCCGTCAGATGCACGTGCTCGGCCGCCTCGGCGAGGGCGATGACGTGGCCGCCGCGGTCGCGTGGTTGCTCGATCCGGCGACCTCGTGGGTGACCGGGCAGGTCATCGGGGTCGACGGCGGTCTCGGGCACATCCGCACGCGCGCCCGCGGGTAGCGCCTCCGGGTCGACGGGCGGGTCCGGGCGATAGGTTGGGGCGCATGGACATCGTCTCGCTCCCCCGGTTCGAACAGCTCGTGGGTGAAGCCCTCGATGCGGTCCCCGACGGCCTGTGGGAGCACTTCGACAACGTCGTGGTGCTGGTCGAGGACCGCGACGAGCAGGAGCCGGAACTGCTCGGCATCTACGAGGGCATCCCGCTGACCGAGCGTGACGACTACGGCGGGGCGATGCCCGACGTGATCCGGATCTTCCGCATCCCCATCTGCGAGATGTGCGAGGACGAGCAGGATCTGATCGACGAGGTCTACATCACCGTCGTCCACGAGTTCGCCCACCACCTCGGCATCGACGACGACCGGTTGCACGAGCTCGGTTGGGCCTAGCGGCGAAGGCGGACGCCCGGCTCACAACGTCGCGAGGTGCTCGAGGGTGACATGCACCACGGTGCGTTCCGCGCCCTGCAGCGCGACGATGTCCCCGGCGGCCTGGGCGCGCTTGAGGCGCGAGAACCCGTAGTCCTGGCCCGGCACCTCGGCGTCCTCCGGGTCGTCGCCCACCGCCACCAGGAACGTGCCGTTGTTCGGTCCACCCTTGTGCAACTGACCGGTCGAGTGCAGGTAGCGCGGTCCGACCCCGACGGTGACCGGGACCCCGGTCCGTGCCCGCAACCGGTCGGCCGCGGCGTGCATGGTGGCCTCGTCGTCGCTGTCGGGCGCGACGTAGCCGAGCACCACCAGGTGCTCCCCCGCACCGAGCGCGTCGACCGCCTCGGTGGCATCCTCGGTGGGCGGCAGGTCCGCGCCGGTGTCGAGCACCTCCTTGACCGCCAGCTTCGCGGACTGCACGTTGGGCTGGTCGAACGGGTTGATGCCGAGCAGCGCACCGCAGACGGCCGTGGCGACCTCGAACCGGGCGACCTCGCCGGTGAGCTGGTCGATGCCGGTCCAGGGGATCTGCACGACCGGGACCCCGAGGTCGATGAGGGTCGCGACCTCGTCGTGTTCCCCGATGGCGACCACGAGCCGGTCGTCGCCGAACGTCGCGTTCCCGAGGTGTTCGCCGACCACCGGCAGGAGCCCGACCCCGTGCTTGCCGGTCGATTCGGCGACCAACTGCTCGATCCACAGCCCGAACGAGCGGATCTCGTCGGGCAGCAGCACGGTGAACTTGTCCCGACCCGCACGGGCCGCAGCCGCCATGACGGCACCGAGCACGAACGGTTCGTTGACCGCCTCGTCCTCGGAGCGTGCCGCCGCCAGCTGCTTGCGTGCCGCCGCGAGGTGCCGGGGAAGGTCCATGCCGAGCAACGCCGCCGGCAGCAACCCGAAGGGTGTCAGTGCCGAAAACCGTCCCCCGACGTCGGGCTGGCCGTGGACCACGTCCCGGAACCCCTCGTCGGCAGCGCGGGCATCGAGCGAGGACCCCGGATCGGTGATCGGGAGCACGAACCGTCCGGCCGACGCGCCGTGGGCGTCCACGAGTCGCTCGTGGAAGCGAGCCAGGTGGGACATCGTCTCGGTCGTCCCACCGGACTTGGACGCCGGGATCACCAACGTCGCGGTCCACGGCAGCTCACGCTCGACCGCCAGCACCGCCGCCGGGTCGGTGGAGTCCAACACCCGCAGACGTGGCCATCCCGGGGCCGATCCGGAGGTCGCATCGAGCACCGACGGGTACAGCGACGAGCCCCCCATGCCGACCAACAGCACATCGGTGATCCCGTCGTCACGGACCGACGCCGCGAGGTGGGTCAGTTCCGGGATCGACCCCTCGGCGCGCTCGGGGGCGTCCAGCCACCCGAGCCGATCGGCGAGCTCGGTCGGGTCGTCGCCCCAGACCGTCCAGTCCCGGGCGTTGATGCGCGGTACGAGCGCGAGCGCCTCCCGGGTCGCATCGGCAGCGGCATCGGACAGCGGACCAAGTCTCACGGAGGGCTCCATTCTCGGCGGCGGGGTCGCCCAGGGCTCGATGTGTTCCACGGGGTGGTCTCGTCGGGACCTCGCCGGGGTGGGTCGATGCAGCCGGACACCGCCGAGCCTAGACAGCTGAGCGGTAGCCTCGACCGGGAACCCGGCGAACCCTCCGGCGAACCTCGACCCACCCCGACCGACATCGAAGGCCCCAGCGTGAGCGACCAACCCACCCCGGATCCGCAGCCCGACCCCCAGAAGCCGAACAAGCAGGTGCAGGTGGTCGTCCCCGACGACCTCAAGCACGGGGAGTACGCGAACTTCTTGGTCGTCTCCCACTCGGCCCACGAGTTCACGCTCGACTTCTGCCAGCTGCTGCCTGCCGCCGAGCAGGGCAAGGTCAACGCCGAGGTGGTCTCCCGCGTGCGCATCGCGCCGACGATGGTCGGACGGGTCCTCAACGCGTTGAACACCAACCTGTCGGGCTACGAGGACCGGTTCGGCCAGGTCAAGGCACTGGGCTGACGTGACCATCACCCTGCCAACGGGCATCACGCCCGGCGGCCGCTTCGACGAGTGGCGGCCCACCCGACCCGGTTACGTGGTCTGCGACGTCGACGGCACGCTGATCGGGCCCTCGGACCTCTCCAGCTCCGAGGTCGCCGCCGCGTTCGACCGTGCGCTGCGCTCCGGCCTCCGGGTCGGTTACGCGACCGGCCGTGCCCGCGATGGCGTCGCGCGGCTGCACGAACAGCTCGGCGCCTCGGGGCCCCACGTGCTGCACAACGGCGCGGAGATCCGGCTCGACGGTGCGACCATGAAGGCCTGGAACCTCACGCCGGCGCAGGTCGACGGTCTGCTCGGTATCGCTCACGGGCGCGACGACACCTACGTGGAGATCTACCTCGAGTCCGGGTTCCTGGCCTCGTCCGCCGACGAACGCGCCCGCCCGCACTGGGAAATCCTCGGTAGCGAACCGACCGGGGTGATCTCCGCCTCGACCCAGTTGAACGGCAGCGCGGTCATGAAGGCCACCTTCGCGGTCTTCGACCGTTCCATCGTGGACGAGATCGAGGCGAGGATCACCGCGATCGGCCTGCTACCCGGCACGGCGGGCTCGCCGCGAACCCCGGACCTCGTCTACGTCAACGCCACCCACCCGGAGGCCGACAAGGGACGTGCCATCACCCACGCGGCCGCGGAACTGGGCATCGATCTCGACCAGGTGGTCGCCATCGGCGATGCCGGCAACGACCTGTCGATGCTGTCGGTCGTCGGGACCGCGATCGCCATGGGACAGGCCCCGGAGGCGATCAAGGCGGCAGCCCACCTGGTCGTACCCGACGTCGAGACCCACGGGGTCGCGTTCGCGCTCGACGCGGCGGTGGCCTGGCGGCAGGCGTAGATGCGGCGTCCGCTGCCGGTCGAGCGCCGCGTCCCGCTGACCTCCCGCCTGTCGCCCGACCATCCCGCCTACGGGGCGATCATCGCGGCGCACGAGCACGCGATGTCGCGGGACCAACCGGGGTACGTCGATCCGCTGAGCGGCTACTTCGTGTTCACCGCGGCCGCACACTGGGACCGGGGGACCTGCTGCGCGTCGGGTTGTCGTCACTGCCCGTACGCCGCCGGACCGCGCGAGACCGGCGGGGCCGACCTCCAGGCTCAGGCCGAGCCGGGAACCGAGTAGTTGGGGGCCTCGTGCACCACGTCGACGTCGTGCACGTGAGATTCCCGGGCGCCGGCCGCCGACTGCTTGACGAACCGGGCACGCTCGTTGAGGGAGGTCAGGTCCCTGGCCCCGATGTAGCCCATACCGGAACGCACCCCGCCCTCGAGTTGCCCGGTGACCTCGCCCACGGTGCCCCGGTAGGGCAGCAAGCCCGATACGCCCTCGGGAACCAGTTTGGTCGGCTCACGCGCCTCGGCCGCGCTGCCCGCCACCTTCCCGGCCTGGAAGTAGCGGTCGGCGGACCCGGCGCGCATCGCGTCGATCGAACCCATCCCCCGGTACTCCTTGTACCGACGCCCACCGACGAGCACGAGCTCCCCCGGCGACTCGTCGGTGCCGGCGAGCAGGTTGCCGACCATCACCGCGGTCGCGCCGGCCGCCAGGGCCTTGACGACATCGCCCGAGTAGCGCACCCCGCCGTCGGCGATGGTGGCGACCCCGCACTCCCGGCCGGCGCGGGCGGCCTCCATGACCGCGGTGAACTGCGGCATGCCGACACCCGTCACCACGCGGGTGGTGCAGATCGAGCCCGGTCCGACGCCGACCTTCACGACATCGGCGCCGTGATCCGCGCACGCCCGGACCCCGTCACCGGTCGCGACGTTGCCGACCATGAGCGCCACGTCGGGGTGCCGGTCCTTGAGCTTGGCGGCGAACTCGAGGATGCCTGCGGAGTGGCCGTGTGCCGAATCGATCGCGATCAGGTCCACGCCCGCGGCGACGAGCGCTTCGGCCCGTGCCTCGCCGTCGGGCCCGACGCCCACCGCGGCAGCACAGATCAACCGACCGCGCAGGTCCTTCGCGGCGTGCGGGTACTTCCGGAGCTTCTCGATGTCCTTGAAGGTGAACATCCCGGTCAGCCGGCCATCATCGGGATCGACGATCGGGAGCTTCTCCACCCGCGCGTCCTGCATCCGGTCGCGCGCCTGGTCGAGGGTGGTGCCGGGGATCGCCGTGACCAGTCCCTCGGTGGTCATGTACCCGCTGACCGGAGTGCCGGGTTCGGCCCCCAGGCGCAGGTCGCGGTTGGTCACGATGCCCACCAGGCGCCCCTCGGCATCCACCACCGGGAAGCCGGAGACCTTGTAACGGGCCATCAGCTCGAACGCGGAGTCGACCGGGTCGTCCGCGCGGAGCGTCACCGGATCGAGGATGAAGCCGGACTCGGATCGCTTGACCGACTCCACCATGGCGGCCTGCACGTTGATCGGCGCGTTCTTGTGGATCACGCCGAGCCCCCCCTGACGGGCCAGGGCGACGGCCATCTCGTCCTCGGTGACCTTGTCCATCGCGGCCGACAGCAGGGGCAGGTTGAGCAGGATGTTGGCGTGCAGACGGGTGCTGAGGTCCACGTCGCGAGGCAACACGGCCGACGCCTGGGGCGTGAGCAGCACGTCGTCGTAGCTGAAGGCTTCCGTGATCTCGGACACCGCGCAGGTCCTCGTCGTGATGGGTCCCGCAACGGTACCGGCGTCACCCCCACCGCCACCCGCACCGTGCGTCCGCGCCGAACCCGGGCGATGCGTACCGCCCGCGAACTCCGTGCCCGACCCTGGCTCGCCGTGCTGGCGAGCCTGGTCCTGATCGGTTGTGCGGACCCACCCGCGCCGGAGCCGACCGCCGTCGGCGGGGCGATGCTCGAGATCGACGGTCGCCGGATCGAACTCGATGTCGTGTCGTGTGGGCTGATCGGGGGACGGTTCACCGAGACACCGCCCCCGACCGGGAGCGAGCGGACGCTGTTGGCGGCCGGCGAGAGCGCGACCGACGGGCCCGTCGCGGTCTCGGTGCGCCGCACCCGCGACGAGGTCGCACCGCAACAGGTGCAGACCGTGGAGATCAGCCTCGGCGACCCGGAGGAGTTCGTCCGGGCGCTGGTGCTCTACCGCGGTCTCGACGAGGACACCGGGACCTGGAGCGAGATCGATCCCGACGCCACGGATGCCCGTGTCACCGTGCCGGGGCCGCTGCTGGAGTTGGACGGGGCCTCGCTGCGCGCCGAGGGTGCCGCCTCGCTGCCAGAGGACGGCCGGCGGGTGCTGGTGCGGCTCGAAGCCCGGTGCCCGATCGAGACCGACGGAACCCCCGGCATCGCCTGACGAGGCCCGCCACGGCGAGACGCCCGCGGCAGGCCCTTCGCGTTGCGGGTCCGGTCAGAGGGCGCCGATGTCGGCCAGGGCCTTCTTCCAGGCGTCCTGGTCGCGGGCTTCCGGGACCGGGTTGCGGTCGGTGTAGACGACCTTGCCGGACTTGTCGACGATGAAGGTGCCGCGCGTGGCGATACCGAGCTGCTCCTCGAACACCCCGTAGGTACGCGACACCTCGCCGTGCGGCCAGAAGTCCGACAGCAACGGGAACTCGAAGCCCTGCTCGTGCGCCCACTTCGCGTGGGTCGGGACCGAGTCGACCGAGATGGCCAAGGTCTCCACCTCGTCGTTGCGGAAGGTCTCGATCGAGTCACGGATGGAGCACAGCTCGCCCTCGCAGACCCCGGTGAACGACATCGGGTAGAAGACGATCACGACGTTCTTCTTGCCCTGGTAGTCCGACAGCCGGACCGGCTGCCGGGTCTGGTCCGTCAGTTCGAAGTCGGGTGCCTGCTCGCCGATGACCACGCTCACGCGTCACTCCTGTGTCCGGGAACCGGCCGGTTGGTCCGTGCCGGTGATCGAGCGGGCAGGCTAGCGCTCGTGTGCACGCCGCTCGTCCCTCTCCTGATTGCTCCGTAGCCGCTGCAGGATCGGGATGGCGGCGAGTTTGGCGTCGGTGAGCTCGTCCCACACGATGCGCGCCGGGGGCCGCGCGCCTGGTCGTGGGACCTCGACGACCTCATCGGGCGTGACGATCAGGTCGACGGCGATGTCGTGAGCGGTCGACGGGATCGCCGCGGGCGGGAGGAGCTGTCGTGGGTGCACCGTGGTCGCCACCAGGGTGTGCGGACCGATCAGGCCGGCCTCGGAGGCGATGGCGAACTCGAGATCGCTGAAACCCCCGCCCTTGCCGAGCCGCGTGCCGTCGCGCGACACCGCGACGCACCCGGTCACCACGAGGTCGACGGGTTCCAGCTCGCCCACCGCCACGGTGCGGGCCGAGGCGCTGGCCCCGTTGATCGACGACGCCCGCCGGGGGGTGTCGGCGAGATGGTCCGGGTCGAGCAGGAAGAACGGGTCGGCCTGCACCAACCGGGGCACGGCCATGTAGACGAGCTTGCCGTCCTCGAGCGCGCGTGAGCGCACGGGCCACTGCGGGCTGTCGGGATTGGCCTTCAGCGTGCGGGCCTGCCCCCAGGCAACGGTCGCACGGAGTCGCTCGGCCGCGGCCTCGGCACCGACGAAGTTGGAGATGCGGTTGCGGGGACCGGGGAACCTGCGGATCCCGGTCACCTCGAGGCGCGACCAGACCTCGTCGCGAAGGGCCGCCTTCGCATCCAGCAGATCGCGGGGCCCGCCGGCATCGTGGTCGTGGCGGCGACTCAACCGGTCGCGCCCGTGTCGGGTCGGGTCTCGTCGTTACGGGCTTCCGCGACCTCGCCGTGCAGCGGAACCAGCCGGGCCGAACGGTCCTCCGCCAGCGCCGCCTGCAGGCCCCGGTGGCTGCGCAGTTCCTCGACCCGGTCGAGTTGGCGTTCCAACTGGTTCCGTCGGGTCGTCGACAGCGCGTCGTAGGCCTTCTGCGTGGTCTCCAGACCGCGCCCGAGCTTGTCCAGGCCGTCGGTGAACGCCCCCCACTGCTTCGCGAACCCGCCGAGCAGTTGCAGGATCTCGTCGCTCGTGCGTTCCAGGGCGAAACTCTCGACCGTCTGACGGATCACGGCCAGGACCGCGAACAGCGTCGTCGGCGAGCACAGCACCACCTTGCGGCCCAACGCGTCGTCGAGCAACGACGGATCGTGCTCGTGCACGAAGCCGTAGACCTGTTCGTTGGGTATGAACAGCAGCACACAGTCGAGCGTGCCGTCCTCCGCATCGATGTAGCCCCGGCCGTCCAGTTCCTTGACCCGGTCGCGCACCGAGCGCAGGAAGGCGGCCCGTTCGGTCACCCGGTCGGCCTCGGACGTGGCCTCGAGCATCGACAGGTAGCGGCCGAGCGGGAACTTCACGTCCATGTGCACGACCTGGTCGCCGGGGAGCAGGAACGTGATGTCGGGTCGGGTTCCCGAGCGCGTGGTGACCTGGGTGCGGTAGTTGACCCCCTCGACGAACCCGGCGGCCCGCAGCACATCGCCAGCCATCCGTTCACCCCACTGCCCCCTGGTCTGCGAGGCACTGAGCGCTTCGCGCAGTGCGCCGGTGGTGCGGGTCAGTTCCCCGTGCTGCCTCGCGACACCCTCGAGTTGCTCACGCACCTGACCGAACTGGGTGGAGCGTTCGGATTCCAGGCGATGCACGAGCGTGGTCACCTCACCGAGCGTGCGACCCATCCGGTCGAGTTCCGCGCCGATGAGTTCGTTGCGGGTGTCGAGGTGGGCCGTGCCGGCCCGGGCGTGGACCTCCAGTTGCTCGCCGGCGACGGCACTGAGCCGGTCGACGACGCGCTGGAGCTCGTCCTGCTGCTCATGCACGGCGGCGCGGGACGACGACCGCGCGACCACCAACCCGACGGCCGTACCGACGACGGCCGCGAGCAGCACCGCCACGGTGATCGTGGTGACATCCATGGCAGGTCTCCTGTCAGCGGCGGGCGACCAGCGGCGGGCGAGCAGCGGCGGCCGGCAACCAGCGGCGGCGGGCGAGGGCGCACTCTACGAGCCGCCTGCGACATCCGGACGTCGGGGTGCTCAGTCCTCCTCGTTGGCGTCCGGCACCTCACCGAGTTCCCGGAACTCGTCCTCGAGCGGGGGGAACGGTTCGTACTCGATGAGGTCGGCGTCCTCCGGGTCCCACTCCGGCTCGAGGCGAACCGGTTGGACGGCGCTGGAGGGGAACCGCTCCAGCGGCCCCTTCGGCGCGGCGTCCCAGGTTCCGAGGGTGAGCGGCGTCTGGAGGTACAGCGCGATCAGTTCGGCGGTCGCCGTGATCGATTCGATGTGGGTGCGTTCGTGCCCGTGGGTGGCGTCGACCCCGAACCCGATCAGGGCCGCACGCGTCTCCACGCCCGCTTCCAGCGCCGAGGCGACGTCGGAGCGGTAGTAACGGAAGATGTCGCGGTGGGACTCGATGCCGTGGGCCTCGGCCAGCTGGCACAGGCGACGCACGAGGTGGTAGTCGAACGGGCCGTGCATGTCCTGCATCGCGATGGTCACCCCCGTCTCGGTGGAGTGCTGGCCCGGGGCGACCACCGCGGCGTCGACCGAGAGCATCTCCGCGACGTCGTGGTACAGACCGCTCGACGCACCGTGCCCGACCTCCTCGGCGATCGTGACGAGCAGGTGCGCACCCACGGACAGCTCGCAACCGGCATCGATGACGGCCTTGAACGCCGCCAACGCCGCGGCCACGCCGGCCTTGTCATCGAGGTGGCGCGAGGTGACGAAGCCGCTACGGGTGATCACCGGGAACGCCGACTGTGCGACGAAGTCCCCGACCTGGATGCCGAGATCGCGCAGATCCTGTGCGGTGTGCACCTTCTCGTCGACCCGGACCTCCACCTGGTCCCAGGCGTGCGGGTGGCTGTCGACCTCGTCGCCGTAGGCGTGGCCGGAGGCCTTGGTGGACAGGATCGTGCCACCGAAGGTGTTCTCCGCGTCGTCGGTGAAGATCGTGACCCGGGTGCCCTCGGAGAACCGCGAGCTGTGGGTACCCACCGGCACGACCTCCAGTCGCCCGTTGTCCTTCAGCGAGCGGACCATGCAGCCGATCGTGTCACTGTGCACGACCACGGCGCGATCGAGGGCCGAGTCGTCGCTGACGCCGCCGAGGGTCCCCACCATCACCCCACGGCGTGTGAGCTCGAACGGCAGCCCGATCTCCTCCAGGCGTTCACCGATGTGCTGCATGATCACGTCGGTGCGGCCGCTGGGACTCGGGATCCGCAGGAGCTCGAGGAGCACCTCCTGCATCCATGCCTGATCGATGTCGAGTCGGGTCGCTCTGCTCACGTATCTCATGTCGCACGACGCTACCGCGTGCGCCCGACCTCCCGCACCCTCGACGCCGGTGTCCGGGCCCGGTGCCGGTGCCGGTGCCGGTGAGCAGGCTCAGACGATCGCGATCCGTCGTCCACGGTCCCGGGCGAGATGTTCGTCCCATGCCCTTGCCAGGCGTCGTACCGCTTCGCGGGTGGTCTCGACATCGTGGGTCAGGGTGAGGCGGACGTGACCGGTGTCCTGGCCGAGCGCGTGGTAGACCCGCGCCGGCGAGACCCAGACACCATGACGTTCGGCGGTCGCGGCGAACGCGTCGCCCGACACCCCGCCGAGGTCGACCCAGACGCTCATGCCTCCCGAGGGTTGCACGAACCGCCACGTCGGCAGCAGCTCCGCCAGGTCGGACGTCAGTGCCGCCCGGCGTCGGACCAACTCGGCCCGGTGATCGACCACCAGATCATCGAGTCGTCGCATCACCGTCAGTGCCGCCAACTGTGAGGGGATCGCGCTGCCGAAGTCGACCACGGTCTTGATCTGCCCGAGCCGTTCGAGCAGCGGCCCTTCGGCGCGGAGCCATCCCACCCGCAGTCCGCCCCATGCGAGCTTCGAGAGCGAGCCGACCGTCACCACCTGATCGGCTGCCTCGGGGAACACCACGCCCAGCGGCGGCGGTGGTGGCTCGTCGAGCCACAGCTCCGACAGCGTCAGGTCGTCGATCAGGATGGTTCCGCCCTCACGTGCGGCCTCGACCACCAACCGACGCGCGGGCGCCGGCATGACCGCGCCGGTCGGGTTGTCGAAGGTGGGTACCAGGTAGGCGGCCGCCGATCGTCCTTCGCGCAGGTGGCGGAGCAACGCCAGCTGGTCGACGTGATGGCCGTCGACCAGCGGCACCGTGACGGGCCGCATGTTGCGGACCGAGAGCAGATCCTGGATCCCCGGCCAGGTGACCTCGGCGAGGATGACCGTGTCCTGCGGTCCGGCCACGGTGGTCAGCGCGATGTCGAGCGCCTGTTGCGCCCCGTTGGTGACGATGATCTGTTCCGGGCGGCTGGGCAGGCCCGTCGCGGTCATCCGTTCCGCGATGGCCCGGCGCAGGGCCGGCAGGCCGAGCGGCCAGTAGCCGTTGTCACTGTCGCCCACGTCGGGCAGGTCGGTGGGCTCCCAGTTGCTCATCGCACGCAGCAACCCACGGTTGCCCAACCATGCGGCCGCCCGGAGATCGATGGTGTCGGCCTTCCGCTCCCGGAGGAACGCGAGGCTGCCTTCGGAGGACAGCGCCCCCGCCAGCTGCGATGCCCGGTCCGGGCGGCGCTGCTCGGCCCCGACCACGGTCCCGCTGCCGCGACGGGTGTGTACGGCGCCGAGGTCCCGGAGCCGGGCATAGGTGCGGACCACCGTTCCGCGGCTGACCCCGAGGACCTCCGCCAGCGCCCGCTCGGACGGCAGACGCACCCCGACCGGCACCCGACCATCCGCGATGGCGGCTTCGAGCGCGACCGACAACCGCGTCGAGGGGTGCCCCGACCCATGGTCCCAATCGGCTACGCGCCCGAGCAGTTCCTCGGCCTCCATCACTGCCTCTCACGTGGTTGACGCACCCGTCGACGCACATCCCGGGTGCGGTCGATACGCCTCGGGTCGGTGGGCCCACCCGGGCAGGCTGGATCCGTGGCGACGACCATCTGGACCCACTCTAGCGGGTCGATGAGCCCTGAACGGTCCAATCTTCGCCTCCGGACTGGCGCTAGTCAGTCCAATCTGGCGATTCATCCGGGTCCAGCCAACCGAACTGGACCCGTTCAGTCAGGGATGGATCCACTTGACTTGCAGTGGACCCGTGGATCCCGGTTGCGGAGGCCGAAGCTCCTCACAGACACCGAGGAGTAACTCATGACGCATCGCACCTACACCACCACGCTCCCCCAGACCTGGACCGACCTGGTCGACGTCGTCGTGCAACTCGTGGACGCCGACGACCCGCGGCTGCAACCGTTGGTGCTCGATCTGGAGCGTGCCGCGAACTGTTCGCTCGGCACCGCCGACCGCTCCGCGCCCATGATGGAGCGCCGCTTCGCTCGCGCACATCGGCACGCCGCCAGCGACCGGCTGCCCCCGGGCCTCGGCTCCGACCTGGCGCTCAGCGACCGCTGAGCCGGTAGAGCACCGGTGCGGATGAGCTCAGAAGCCCCGGTGGGGCTCGACCGACAGGATCGCCTGACGGTCGACCGGCCCGTGGATGTGGGGGAAGAGTTCGCCGTCGGCGTGGCTGTCCTCCCACCGCAACTCGGCGGTCAGCCGCGAGGGATCGATCCGCAGCACGAGCAGGTCGTCGTCGCCCGCGAACCGTTCGATCGCGACCCGCTCGAGCTGTTGCTGCGTCGAGCAGTGCACGAACCCTTCGGTCTCCAGGCTCCGGGGCGCGTAGTCGCCGGGCACCTGGTCCCACGCCTCGCGCGCGACCAGGTGGAAGATATCGCTCACCAGCGGCCGCCCGTCCAGTCGTCGTAGCCGCCGACCACCGTGCGGCCCACCTCCTCGGCGGACATCTGGGTCACACTGCCGCCGGTCATCCTGGCCAGGCGTTCGGCGAACGCGACCAGCCCCGGCGCGTCCTCGAGCAGGAAGATGTCGAGTTCGATCCCCGAGCGCGACAGCCGCATCCCCTCGCGCAGGGTGGCTTCCAGGGTCTCGGGGACCGGCGGCCAGTTGAACACGCTCCGGCCGTCGACGAGGTGGGCCGTCGGCTCGCCGTCGGTGACCATGATGACCCGCTTCACCGGTCGCGGATCGTCGGCCAGCACCCGGCGCGCGAGCAGGAAGGCATGGTGCATGTTGGTGCCGTAGACGCGTTCGAACCCGGCCGCGGCGAGATCGGCCGGTTGCATCCGCCGCGCGTAGTCACTGAAGCCGATCAGGTGCAGCGAATCCTGGCGGTGCTTGCCGTCGATCAACGCGTGCAGCGCGAGCGCCATGCGCTTGGCCGGGACGAAATGACCCTGCAGGGGCATGGAGAACGACAGGTCGAGCAGCAGCGCGGTGGCGGTGCGCGGCCGGACCTCCTGTTCGACCACCTCGAGGTCGTCGGGGTGGAGTCGCACCCGGCCCTGTGTGGCCGGCCCCGGGCGGACACCCTCGGCGGCTCGGCGCATCACGGCGTTGCGCACGGTGGCATTGGTCGCGATCGGCTCCCGGTCGCCGAAGGCCCACGGTCGCGTCTGCCCCGAGGGCTCCGGATCGGCTCCGACCTGGCGGGTGGCGGGCTCGCGCCGCACGCGGGCGATGAGTTTCGCGAGCGCCTTCTCGCCGAGCAGGCGCGCCCCCCGTGGGGTCAGCTCGAGTTCGCCGTCCTTGACGCGCATCGCACCCGAGCGCTCCAGCTCGCGTTCGATGGCCTTGAGGTCGGCGAGATCGGTCACCGCGTCGTCGCCGAGCGCGCGACGCAGCGCCTCCTCGTCGATGTCCTCGAGCGTGGCGCCCTCGTAGCCGCCGGCGAGCTGCTCCTCGAGGTCCTCGAGTTCGGCGACACGTTCCCAGGCGTCGACGATACGACTGATGGGGCCACCGGCACCTCCCTGCTGGGGCAGGTCAGGTTCGCCGTCGCCGTCACCCTCGCCTTCTCCCTCGCCGTCTCCCTGGCCGTCTCCCCGGCCTTCGCCTCGACCGCGTCCGGGTGCGCCGGGGATGCCACCCGGGTAGGCGGCGGGCAGGTTGCGCCCGAGTTGGTCGAGCTGGAACTCGAGGTCGAGATCGTCGAACACCTGGCGGGCCAGATCCTGCAGCTGGGCCCGCTGATCGGGAGGCAGGGAGGCCAGGAAGCGTTGCGCGGCCTCGGCGCGGCGTGCCATCTCCGCGAGCAGTTCGTCGAGGTCGGCGGGCGGGCGCGGCATACCGTCCGCACCGGTCACCTGCGGCACCAGCTCCTCGTGGGCGGCGAGGAACTCCGCGAACCGTTCGGGTTCGTCGGCCGGAGGTGCGCCGCCGTTGTCCGCCCGCGCCTCCAACAGCTCGTTGAGCCCGGCCAGCATCGCCGCGATCCGGGCGATGTCCTCCTGGGTCACCGCTTCGAGCGAACCCGTCAGGGATTTCAGATGGGCGTCCAACAGGTCCTTGCGCAGCGCGTCCGCCAGGTCGGCGAACGCCTGTCCGGCATCGGGCGAGCTGAACTCGTAGTTCGACAGTTCCCGGAACCGGCCCGCCGGGTCCGGGGGCAGCGCGTCGAGTCGCAGCTCGTCGAACCTGGCGTCGTCGTCGTCACGCTCGGCGAGTGCCTCGCGTTCCATCTCCAGGATCCCGGCCAGGCCCTCGGCGAGCTGTCCGAGCGGGCCATCGGCGTCGAGCTCCTCGCTGAGGGCCCGCCGTTCCGCGGCCAGCGCGCGTCGCAGATCGTCGAGTCCGCGCCGCCCCGGCATCCCGCGTCGCCGCAGGTCCTGCAGGGCCCCACGTCCGCCCGACCCCATCAGCAGGTCGTCGCCGAGCCGGTCGAGCAGTTCGCTGACGTCCGGACGTTCGCCCAGGGGATCCTGGGATCCGTCCCAGGCGCCGTAGCGGGACCGGGCCATCTCAGCCGCCGTAGCGGACGGAGGCGCCGTCCAGGTCGTCACGGTTGAGCCGACGACCGAGGTGCAGCCCTTCGAGCACGAACTCCACGACGGAGGCCGCCACCTCGGGGTCCTCGGAGCGGTCCCCTTCGCCCATCCGCTGCAACCAGCCGGCCAGACCTCCGATCCGGTCGCCGAACGCCGCCAACACCTCGGCCCCCGGCATCAGGTCGCCCGTGGTGACGGTCAGACCCTCCGCGTCGAAGCGGTGGACCAACTCGTCGATCGGTTCGCCGGCCATGCGGTTGCGCCAGACCGCGAGCAGCGCGCGCCCGAGCGCGTGTTCGACCACTTCCAGCTCCCGGCCCTCCTCCAACAGATCGAACTCGATGCGCCCGAGCGAGGCCGGGATGACCGCGCGCAGGTCGACGATGCGCGGCACCGCCGAGGATGCCCCGGTCCGCGCCGCCCGGCGGACGGCACTGGCGACCAGCGTCTCGTGGGCACCGATGGCGAAGCGGACCGAGACCCCCGATCGCTGGTTGATCTCCGGGCTGACGCGCAGGCCGTGGACGAGTTCGGCCAGCACCTCGTCGAGGAACCGGGGGACGTGCACCGGGACGTCGGTGGGCGGCGGGGCCGCTTCCGCGCGCAGGATCTCGACCTCGTGGTCGATGGTGCGCGGGTAGTGGGTGCGGACCTGAGCGCCGAACCGGTCCTTCAGCGGCGAGATGATCCGACCGCGGTTGGTGTAGTCGTCCGGGTTGGCGGTCGCGACCAGCAGCACATCGAGCGGCAGGCGGATCGAGTAGCCGCGGATCTGCACGTCACGTTCCTCGAGCACGTTGAGCAGGGCCACCTGGATGCGCTCGGGCAGGTCGGGCAGTTCGTTGATGGCCACGATCCCGCGGTTGTGGCGCGGCACCAATCCCCAGTGGATGGTCTCCTCGTCGCCGAGCGTGCGTCCCTCGGCGACCTTGATCGGGTCGACGTCCCCGATGAGGTCGGCGACCGCGGTGTCCGGGGTGGCGAGCTTCTCGGCGAACCGGCGCTCACGATCGACCCACACCACGGGGAGCTGATCGCCGGTCTCGATCGCCAGACGACGGCAGGGGGCGCAGGTGGGCTGCATCGGCGAACAGTTGATCTCGCAGCCGGCGATGACCGGCGCGGTCTCGTCGAGCAGGTCCATCAAACGACGCACGAGCCGGGTCTTGGCCTGGCCGCGCTCCCCCAGCAGGATCAGATCCTGGCCCGCGAGCAGCGCCCGCTCGAGCTCCGGTAGCACCGTGTCGTCGTACCCGACGATCCCGGTCGCGAGCGGGTCACCCGATCTCAGCCGAGCCACCAGGTTCGCCCGCAGCTCCTCCTTGACGGTCCGGTCCTCGTAGCCGGAGTCGCGGAGTTCCGCGAGCGTGGACGGTGCGACCATGACGTCTCCTGGGAGCGGGCGGTCGTGACGGGGTCGGTGGCCGGCCGCGGGCCGAACCGTCGGCTCGAAGGTACGGCGCAGAGCCCACCTCGGCGAGAGCGGTTCGGCCAGGCAGCTGAGCGACCTCGCCGACCGGCCCTCACACGCGCTGGTTCGGGGCCACGACCGGTACCGTCCTGACCGTGAGCGACCATGACGTCCCGACCGAGACCGATACGCCGGCGTGCTACCTGCACCCGAAGCGTGAAGCGCTGCTGCGTTGTTCCCGGTGCGAACGCCCGATCTGTGGCGACGACGCCATCGAAGCCCCCGTCGGTTACCAGTGTCCGAGGTGCGCCGAGGGCGGTGCGCCCGTGCGCCGGCTGGTCGACGTCGCCAACGCGGCGCCGCTCACGCGTGGGCTCGTCTACACGATCGCGGGTCTGTTCGTGCTCACCAACCTGGTGCCGGAGATCACCGCCATGTTCGGTCTGCGCCCGATCCTGCTGGCACCCGGCGGCCCCGAGGTGCTGTCGGCTGCCCCGTGGTACAGCCCGAGCACCCTGGCGCTGCTGATCGGCGAACCGTGGCTGCTGATCACCAGTGGCTTCCTGCACGCCAACCTGATGCACGTGGGCTTCAACGGGCTGTTGCTGTGGCAGCTGGGCCACATGTTGGAACCCACCCTGGGCCGATCGCGGTTCGCCTCGCTGTACCTCGCGGGCCTCGCAGGCGGGGGCCTCGGGGTGACCCTGATCGCCTGGGTGACCACCCTGGCCGGGGCCGGCGACCTGGCGTTCGTGCAGCAGGTGCTCGGCGGTAACCCGTTCCAGGCCACCATCGGGGCCTCGGGCGCGGTCTTCGGGTTGATGGGCGCCGCGATGGTCAACCTGCGTGCCCGCGGGATCAACCCCTGGAAGACCAGCATCGGCACGCTGGTGCTGCTCAACCTGGTGATCACCTTCGTGGTCCCGCAGATCTCCGTCGGCGGTCACCTCGGGGGCCTGTTGGCCGGTGCGCTGGCCGGCAAGCTGCTGACGGTCGGCCGCGAACAGGCCAAGGCGGCCGCCGCGCGCGTCACGGCGATCGCCATCGCGATGCTGGTGCTGGCCGTCGGGCTCGCCAGCGCCACCCTCGGCATCCTCACCGGCTGAGGGGTCCATGACCCCCCACCCCGGTCCGGGTCGTCAGCGACCGCCGGTCAGCTCGAGGGCCGCCACCCCACGGGCCGCGAGCGCGTCTGCGGGAACAGCAGGTCGACGAACCGCTCGACGACGGGTTGCGGTTCGTGGTTGGCGAGACCGGGTCGTTCGTTGGCCTCGATGATGACGTGCTCCGGTCCCTCGACGTCGGGGACCAGTAGATCGACCCCGACCACCGGGATGCCGATCACCTTCGCGGTCTGCACCGCGGCGGCGGCCAGGGCCGGATGGAGGCGCTCGGTCACGTCGTGGATCGTGCCGCCCGTGTGCAGGTTGGCGGTCCGGCGCACCTGCAGCGAGATGCCGTCGCCGAGCACGTCGTCGAGCTCGTAGCCGTTCTCCAGGACCGTGATGCGGGTGTGTTCGTCCATGGGGATCGTGGCCTCGCCGTGCGTGGCCGCCTCCCGGCGCCGGCTCTGACGCTCGATCAGGTCGCGGATCGTGTCCCGGCCGGTGCCGATCACCTCGGCCGGACGCCGCACCGCGGCGGCCACCGCCTCGTCGCCGATCACCACGATCCTCAGGTCGTCGCCCTGGACGCGTTCCTCGATCAGGACCTCGGGACAGAAGCTGCGCGCATGATCGACGGCGTCGGCCAGCGCGTCGGCGCCAGAGACGCCGACGGTGATGCCGAGGCCCTGTTCACCCCGCGCCGGCTTCACGACCACGTCGCCGACCTCCGCCAGGAACTCGGCATCCCGCTCATCGCCGTGGGCGAGGATGCCGCGCGGCACCCGCAATCCGGCCTTGCCCAGCAGGCGTCGGGTGATGCGCTTGTCGTCACAGCGGCTCATGGCGACCGCGGTCGTCAGCTCGGACAGTGCCTGGCGCGTGGTGATCTCCCGCCCGCCGTGGGCGAGCTCCATCTCCCCCCACTCGGCATCGAGCACCCGCACCGTGATGCCGCGCCGGAGCGCCTCCTCGGCGATGATCCGTGCGTAGGGCATCAGGATGCTGATGTCGCTGGTGTGGGTGTAGAGCGGTTCGTTGATGGGGTTCTTGCGCTTGACGGAGAACACCGGCACGCGCACGAAACCGAGCTTCTCGTAGAGGCTGATCGCTGCGCTGTTGTCGTGCACCACCGACAGATCGAGGTAGGCGCGTCCCCGTGCCTTGAACCGGTCCGCCAGCACGCGAACCAACGCCCGCCCGACCCCCGGCTGGGTCGCCTGGGCATCGACGGCCAGGCACCACAGACTCGTGCCGTGTTCCGGATCGTTGAACGCGTGGGTGTGATCGACACCGGTGATCGTCCCGACGATCTCGCCGGTGTCGGCGTCCTCGGCCACGAGGTAGGTGAAGGTCGCCTTCCGCTGGTTGGCCCACAGCACCTCCGTGGGCGCGGTGACCATGCCGGTGGCCGTGTAGATGCGGTTGATCGCGACGGCGTCGCGCTCGCTGTTCATGTCACGCACGACGAGCCCGGGGACCGGCTCGTCGGTCGACCGGTGCTGGTGCAGCCACAGGCGGTAGGTGTGGCTCGGGTCGATGAACAGTTCCTGCGGCGACTGGCTGACCATCACGTGGGGTTCGCGCACGTAGAGGCAGATGTCGCGGCGGCCCGGCTCCTCCCGGCCGACCTCGCGCAGCAGTTCGTGATGATCGGCGAAGGTCTGGCCGAACAGCAGCCGTCCCCAGCCGCATTCGAGCGCCACGTTCGGCACCAGATCACCGGTCAGGTGCGAGGGCCGCGGATCGAAGGACCGGGTCGAGAGTCCCTCCTCGTGGGACGGCTTCGCCCCCCCGTTGCCCTGTGCACGTGAGCTGTCGGCGTCACGTGTCGGTGGCGTCGGCGGATCGTTGCTCACGGTTGGACCCCATGGGTCTGCAGCCACAGTTCCAACAGGCCCAGTTGCCACAGTTTGTTGCCCCGCAGCGGCGTGAGACTCTCGTTGGGGTTGCGCAACAGTCGCTCGACGTAGTCGTCCTGGAACAGTCCACGCTCACGCGCCTCGGGGGCGTGCAGCGCGTCGCGCACGAGCTCCAGGTAGGGCCCCTGCAGGTACTTCAGCGCGGGGACCGGGAAGTAGCCCTTGGGCCGGTCGATGACCGCCGAGGGGATCACGCGACGCGCGGCCTCCTTGAGCACGCCCTTGCCCTCCTGCGCGAGTTTCAGCTCCGGCGGCACCTGCGCGGCGATCTGCAGGACTTCGTGATCGAGGAAGGGCACCCGGGCCTCCAACCCGGCGGCCATCGTCATGTTGTCGACGCGTTTGACCGGATCGTCGACCAGCATGATCTGTGAGTCGAGACGCAAGGCCATGTCGGTTGCCGTCTGCGCGCCGGGAGCCGCGAAGTGCCGTTGCACGAGGGCCAGGGAGACATCGTGTTCGACCCGGTGTTCGGGACGGAGCACCTCGGCCATCTCCTCGTGGGGCCGGTCGAAGAACGCGGCGTGGTAGCTCTCGGCCGCACGTGCGACCAGTTCGTCGCGGGAGGCGTTGGGCCCGAGGTGCTCGGTGAGGGCCTGCATCGGCGGGTACCAGTGGTAGCCCGCGAAGACCTCGTCGGCCCCTTGGCCCGATTGCACCACCTTGACGTGCTTCGCGACCTCCTGACTGAGCAGGTAGAACGCGACCGCGTCGTGGCTGACCATCGGCTCGGCCATGGCGCCGATCGCGCCGTGCAGCGCGGGCAACATCCGTGCCGTGTCGATCCTGATGCGGTGGTGCTCCGTGGCGTACTCCCGGGCGATCACGTCCGAGTACTTGAACTCGTCGCCTTCCTCGCCACCGAACGCCTCGAACCCGATCGAGAAGGTGTTGATGCCGGTCTGGCCCGCCTCGGCCAGCAGTCCCACCACCAACGACGAATCGAGGCCACCCGACAGCAACACCCCCACCGGGACGTCCGCGACGGTCCGCCAGTTCACCGCCGAGCGCATCGCCGCGAGCACGGCATCCTCCCAATCGCGCTCGCTCCAGTCGGCCTTGTCGGGGTCACGGGTGAAGTCCGGCCGCCAGAACTCGCGGTCCGTGACGGTGCCGTCGGCCTCGATCGCGCGCGTGGTGGCGGGTGGCAGCTTGCGTACCCCGTTGATGATCGTGTGCGGTGCGGGGACCACCGCGTGGAAGCTGAGATAGTGATGCAGCGCGACCCGGTCGATCGAGGTGTCGAGGTCGCCGCCGGCGACCAACGCCGGCAGGCTGGAGGCGAACCGCAGTCGCCCCGGCTGGGCCGCGAGGTACAGCGGTTTGATCCCGAAGCGATCCCGTGCCATGAACGTGCGCCCGCGGTCGCGCTCGTGGATCACGAAGGCGAACATGCCCTGGAGCCGGTCGACGAACCCATCGCCCCAGGCGTGGTAGGCCTTGAGCACGACCTCGGTGTCCGAGGTGGAGAAGAACCGGTAGCCCCGTTCGCGCTCGAGTTCCTCGCGCAGCTGCTGGTAGTTGTAGATGCAGCCGTTGAAGACCAGCGTGAGCCCGAGCTCCGGGTCGTGCATCGGTTGGTTGCCGCACGCCGTCAGATCGATGATCGACAACCGACGGTGCCCGAACGCGATCGGGCCCGCGCTCCAGGAACCTTCCGCGTCCGGACCACGCTCCGACACCTGCGAGGTCATGCGGGCGACGGCACCCAGATCCGGGCTCGCACCGTCGAGGCGGAGTTCACCACTGAAACCACACATCCGATCGATCCTCTCGTAGCCGGGCCGAAGGGGTGGCCGCGGTCGGGGTCAGCTCGGGTTCGCACGGATCTCGAGATGCACCCGGTCGTGTCGATCCGGTCACCATCGTGGAGCGCGCCCAACCCTACGGCGGGTCACCGGCACCTGCCGTGCCCGGCACCGCCCGCGGGACCCCCATCGGCGGCTCACGTCACCG
>PWLR01000056.1 GCA_003558435.1 Nitriliruptoraceae bacterium
ACCATGACCGATAGCAGCAGCGAAGTGAGCGCGAAGAGCGGTACGACGCGCCGTGTCCTTCTTCTCATGTCTTCCCCCTGTGTCTGTGGGCGGAGCCGGATCGACGCATGCTACGGCGGCAGGGGCGCTCGAGGGTGCCTGTCGTGTCAGCCGTGCCTGCTCGTCGACTGGATCGTGAGCGTTCATGATGTGGCGACCGTTCGGGTCGGTCACCGCTTCGACCTCGCCACGAGCGGAGAACACTGAGCGTGGTCGGAGGAAGGTTAGCGAAGATCGCCAGGTGAGCGCGATCTCGAACGGATCTCACGCACGCTGCCGCCGTGGATGTCAGTGCGCAGTGGCCTTCTTCGTGCACGAACTACGGTGGATGAGCCTCCGAGGCGCCAAGGCGGCGACTGGGTCATACGGTCACCGATCGCGGGCAGGAGCGGTCGGCGACGGTCGGTAGCGCGCACTGGAGGCTCTCCTCGCCGTCGACGACGGCGAGAGGCGACCGCTCAGCGTAGTATCCATGGACGGCTGAGGCGTCATCGCGGCGGTGCGTCCAGTGCCTGTCGGATGCCATCGGCGAAGCGTCCCGCCATCTCTTCCACCGAGTAGAGGTCACGGTCAGCAGCGCAGCCGAGGACCAGGGACCGCAGCAGCTCCGGGTCGTCCAGCGTTCGAGTCACCGCGTCGGCGTAGCTGTCGGGGTCCGTGCCGTTGGCGACGAGGAGGCCGTTCTCCCCGTCGCGGAGATAGGCGATCTCGGGGCCGTGTGGGCTGTCGCGGCTGGTGATCAGGGGCGTTCCGGCGACGATGGCATCGAGGACCACGAGCCCCACCCAGCCAGGCAGCAGGAGCAGGTCGGCCAGCGCGAGCACCTCGGCGCGGTCGCTTCCGTAGCGCCCCCCCAGGTAGTGCAGCCACGGCTCCTGCTCGGCCCACCGTCGCACGTCGTCCTCGAGGGGACCGCTGCCGACCACGAGGAGGCAGAAATCCGGGTGTTCGCGGCGGATGCGACGGCCGGCCTCGAGGAGGACCTCCAGGTGCTTGTCAGGCCGCAGTGTGCCCAGGAACAACCCGACGGGACCGGGTCCTACCCCGAGTTCCTGGCGCAGCATCGCGAGTCGAGCATCGTCGACAGCATCGATCTGTGCCTTCAGCGTCGTGGTGTCGATCGCGTTGTTCACCACGGTGATCCGGGCAGCATCGACGCCGAGGTCCGCGACGATGTCCCCTGACAGCGACGTGTAGGCGAACCACCAGTGGACCCGGCGCGAGATCGACGCCTTCGCGCGTTCACCCAGTGACGACCGGTTCTCGGTGAAGTCTCGTCCGTGTCCCCAGAAGGCGACCCGCGGCCCACCCCGTGCCTGCTGCCACAGCAGGCGGTAGTTGAGGAGCAGGCGGGAAGCCTGCTCCACGACGACCAGATCGACGGCCCGCAGCCGCGGATGCAGCTGCTGCGACACCAGGTACCGCCGGCCGAGGGGGATGGCATGACGCTTCAGGCGCGTGGCCCAGGGGACCTCGAGCCGATCCTGCCGGTCATCCTCGTGGGGCAGCGGGGTACTGTGGAACAGCAGGAGATCGATGTCGTTCCGGGCGAGGTCGGCACGCAGCGCCTCGTAGAAGCCCTCCCGGTACCTACGGAGCGCGCTCTGGACGATCGCGACCTGGCGGGGCCGACCGGTGGCGTGCAGGGCGAACCTCCTCTGACCGATCTCGGGACACAGCAGCCGGAACGTACTGGAGCCAGCGGGATGCGTATCGTCACCTACCACCCGCGAGCTCGCGTGGGCGATGGCGGCATCACGAACTCCGTCCGGAGCTTGAGCGACGCCTTCGCCCGGGCCGGTGCCGATCCGGTGATCGCCTACGACGGTAGGGGGGACCCGTACCGCGAGCACGGCGTGGAGTGGTGGCCGGTTCGACACCTGGGGCGTGGATCGGTCCGCGTCCCCTCGGGGTTCGGAGGGGCGATCGAGCGGGCCGACGTGCTGGTCCTCAACTCCGCGTGGACGGGCGGCAACGTCCGCGCCGGACAGACGGCGCGCCGTCTCGGTGTGCCGTACGTGCTCGCTCCACGAGGCGCCTACGATCCCCTCATCGTCGAGCGACGCAGGCTCACGAAGCGGCTGTGGTGGGTCCTGTTCGAGCGTCGGCTGGTCGCTTCCGCGGCCGCGATGCACGTGTTCTTCGCGGAGCAGAGCGAGCATCTCGGGGGGCTGGGCTACCGCGGCTCGGTGCTCGTCGCGCCGAACGGCGTGCGCGTTCCGCAGGGGTGGAGCTGGGACGGGGGGAGCGGGGGGTACGTGGCGTTCCTCGGTCGCTTCGACCCGGAGCACAAGGGCATCGACCTGTTGCTGCAGGCGGCTGCGCTCCTGCCGCCGGAGGCCCGCCCCCGGCTGCGTCTCCACGGCCCTGATTGGCGCGGCGGCACCGCCCGCGTCCGGCGGCTGATCGACGAACTGGACCTCGATCACGACGTCGAGGTGGGGCCGGCCCTCTACGGGGACGACAAGTGGTCGCTGCTGGCCCATGCGACCGGTTTCGCGTACCCCTCGCGCTGGGAGGGGTTCGGGAACTCCTTGGCTGAGGCCGCGGCACTCGGCGTGCCCGCGCTGGCGACCCCGTACCCGCTGGCCCGCTACCTGGAGGAACGCGACGCCTGCATCGTCGCCGACGCGCGCCCCGCAGCGCTCGCCGAAGGCCTTCGACGGTTGTGCCGATCAGAAGCCGGGGACGAGCCCGCCGATCCGTCGGACGTTGCCCACGACCTCGATTGGGACACGGTCGCGGGTCGATGGCTCGACCACCTGGAGGGCCTCGTCGGTGGCTCTGCCTAGCTGATGACTACCCTCCTGCATCCAGCGGCACCGGCGTAGGGGACGGGCGTGGTCGAAGCAGTGGATCGCACGGACCTGTGGCTGCCGCTCCTGCGGCGCCTGACCGAGCAGCACCCGGGCTGGGCGGTCTGGAAGAACGTCGGTTCGGCCTTCGCCGGGACCGGCGATGTCGACTCCTTCGCTCCGCCGGAGGTGTGGCCGGACATCCAGCGGACCTTCGAGGCGTGGGTCGGCGAGCAGGACGAGCTCGGGCCGGTGATCATCTGTCGGCACATCCCCCAAGGGCCGCACTTCATCACCCTGCAGGTCGGATCGCCGTACATCGTGCAGTTGGACGTGAAGGAGCGGGGGACGTTCCGTGGCTCGACGTTGATCGATGCGTGGGACCTGCAACGACTCAGCGAGATGGATCCCCGCGGGTTCCGCCGGGTCCGCCCG
The DNA here is from genome assembly GCA_003558435.1 of Nitriliruptoraceae bacterium. Lineage (GTDB taxonomy): Bacteria > Actinomycetota > Nitriliruptoria > Nitriliruptorales > Nitriliruptoraceae > PWLR01. The sequence continues at coordinate 3,270 of PWLR01000056.1, forward strand.
GGTGTGGAGGGTGTCGTCAAGCTCTGCATGAACGGCATGCAGCGAGGCGGGCAGCCGAACCCCGAAGGGCTGCGCGTCAAGCGGGTCGCCGAGCTGCTCAGCTCCGATCCCGAGGGTGTCGACGCCGCTGCGGACCTGCTCGGTCCGGCTGCGGACGCGCTTCGCCAGGGAGCTCGCGCGGTCATGGAGGGAACCTGGGACCAGCGAGCGATGCGCAAGGTCGACGCCTGGAGCCTGGTGCGGAGTGTTGCCGAACCGCGGGTCGCGTTGAGCCGCCTGTGGTTCCTCTACTACCAGGCTGCACGTTGCCCGGTGGTGTCGTTGATCAGGGACGGTGATCGCCGGGTTCCCGACGACCGTCGAGCCTGGTTGCGTGAGATCGCGAAGGACCACGAGGTGTTCCCGGTGAACTGACCCTCCGGCATCCCTGCGGGTCGGTCCTCACCCTTCGGTCGCATCCAGTCGCTCGAGGAGGGCGCGCCGGGCCGCGCGTTCCCGGCGTGCGTCGCTCTTGGTGGCCTCGGCGGCCGGCATCGATCGCTCGAGGTAGGTGGCGAGGTAGTGCCTGGCCATCTCGAGCTCGACCCCCGCGGCCGCGGCGTAGGCGCGCAGGTTGCGTCCCACCCAACCACGACCGTGGAGGCCGTCCACGATGGCGTCCGCCCGGGGCCGACCCAACAGCGAATGGCTCTGCACGAGGTGGTGGAAGAGGTCGTGGTAGGGCAGGTAGCCGGGACCGGCCGATTCCCAGTCGACGAGGTACCACTCCGTCTTCGTGCGAAGCAGGTTCCACGGCGCGACATCACCGTGGCCGATACCGGTGCCGTCCGTCTGCTGCTCGACGTGGTGGAGGTGACCGAGCGCTTCCGCGACGGCCGGTTCGAGCCGCCAGGGGGCGGGTTGGTGACGCCAGTGGATCGGTTCGAAGACCAACAGCCCCGTCTCGACGCGATCGAGCCGGGGGGCCCTCACCGGGGTCGGGAGCAGCGCTCCGTAGCGTTCGAGTGCCGCCGCCTCGGCTGACAGTTGCGCGTCGCTCACCGGATCGCAGGAGATCTTCGCGATCCAGACGGCAACGCCCGTGGCGTCGAGGATCAACGCCACCGACCGGTTCGCGTGGTTGCTCCGGGTGGTCGCGATGGTGCCACCTACGGGTACGAGGTCTGCCACGCGGTCGAGGATCCACGGCTCGGGAGCCGTCCGGGGGAGGAGGCCGAGCATGCCCGAGCTGGCGAGCGCGGAGCCCATCGACCAGCCGGCGAGCGCCCGACCGCTCACCGGTCGATGGATACGTAGGCCGGCGCGGGCGAGGCGTCGGGTGTCGGTCGGCAGGACCCACCGCGGTGATCGAGTGGGCGGGAGTCCGACCCAGCGTCGCTCAGCGACGGTGGCGGGTGCAGGCCCCAGTGCGAAGGGTGCGACCTCCTCGGCGGGCCTGGTGGCGTCCCAGAGCGTCAGGTTCGGGACGACGGTGGCGAGCTCGCGCCAGACCGCTCGCTGCCGCTCCAGCTCCTGGGTCGGGAGCTCGGCCTTGCGGGCCAGCAGCACCTCGCTCGGCGCATCGAGGACGATGATGTGGTCCGGTCTCGGGAGCAGGCGCGCGAGCAGACGGTGCAGGCGCGGTAGCGGCACGAGCCGGTAGCGCAGTGGGTCGACGATCATGTCCCACCAGCCACGCTCCAGGATGACGATCCCACCTGCCCGTCGGGTCGGTCCGAGCCGCAGTGCCCATCCCAGGGCGTAGTCGAGGAAGAGGTAGAGCAGCTTGAGGATCGTCAAGGGGCCGGGATAGGGCGCTTGGCGGTGTGGCTCCGTGACGGGGCCGTCGTGTTGGCTGGCAGCGTGGAGGACGTGGGGCCGATGGTGGAGGTGGAGGACAGGTCCGCGTCGTCGGGCGGCGCTGAGCAGGTGCTCTGCGACCAGCGTCTTCCCGCTCCCGTCGGGTCCAGCGACGACGATGACCGCGCCGCGTGCCCGGCCGCGGCGTCGCACAGCGTTGGAACCACGTTGCCGTCGCTGCCTCACGGGTGCTCGACCAGATCGAGGTAGTCCTGTGTGATCCGCTGCGGCGTGAAGCGCTCCACCCTGGCCGTTGCCTGCTGCCCCAGTCGGCGCGCGTGCTCCGGATCGTTCAGCAGGCGCAGGATGGCGGCTGCGATCGCGTCGACGTCACCGACCGGGGCGAGCTCACCGTACTGGCCGTCCTGCAGCAGGTACCGCGGCCCAGAGGGGCAGTCGGTGCTGACGATGGGGATACCGAGCGCCATCGACTCCAGGAGCACGATGGGCATCCCTTCGTTGCGGGACGTGAGGGCGAAGATGGATGACCGGGCGACGTACGCCAGCGGGTTGGCCTGGAAGCCGAGGAGGGCCACGTGCGCATCGATACCACCCTCTCGGGCGATGTCGGTGAGTCGTGCCGCGAGTTCGGGGTCGGAGGGTTGGCCGATCAGCGCCAGGCGGACGGGAGTGGGGGAGTGTTCGTTGACCTCGACCATGGCGCGGACGAGCGTTGCCGGGTCCTTGCGGGCATGGATGTTGGCCACGGAGATCACCACTGGGAGCTCGCCCTCACGGAACCACGGATGCGGAACGTCCTCCTGTGCGAGCTCGACCGCCCGGCTCCAGCGCGTGAACGGTGGCGGGATCGTCGAGGTCTTGCCGCGAACGCCGGGGAACAGATCCTCGAGGTCCTCGACGATCTCTGGTGCAACGCCGACGACGCGGTCGGCGCGGGGCAGCAGGAGCCGGTTCGCCACGTCGCGGATGGGTCGGAGTCGCCATGGGTAGGACGAGTAGTGGTTGTGCTCGACGGTCACGAGGTAGGGACGGCCAGTGAGGCCGCGGGTGGCCAGGACCGCGGCCCGTGCCGGTCCGTTGCCGTGGGCGTAGAGCACGTCCGGTCGATACCTGCGGATCGCCCGCCGCAGGCCGGGGATACCCGGAACCGTGCGGCGCTCGGACGACCGCAGGTCGACCACCCCGATACCCGTGCCCTGCTCGACCCCTTCGACCACCGAGTTCGCCACGATCATCACCTGGTGGCCGTCCGCGACAGCCCTCTCAGCGACGCACGTCACCACGGACGCGATGCCTCGGCCGTTCAGCGAGTGCAGGAAGAGCATCACCTTCATGGGTGCCCCCTGGTCCGGTGCACTCGCGTCGCCGTTGCGGTTGGTGCCGGCTGCCGTCCGCGCGAGGCAAGATGGCGCCCGTCACGTTACTACCACTCCGCGTCACCACGGCACCGGGCTCGCCGAACCGCAGCACGTCCATCGGAGCGAAGATGACCGACCGCGCCTCGCGGGCAGCTTCCGGCCGCGACGCTGCGACCTGGGCGATCGTGCTGGCCGCCGGTGAAGGCACGCGCTTCGGGGCGCAGAAACAGTTCGTCCGAGCCGCTGGGCATCGGCTGGTCGACCTGGCGGTGGACGCTGCGGCGCAGGCCTGTGAGCGTGTCGTGGTCGTGCTGCCCCCGGGGCGAGCCTGGGATGGACGACCGGTGTACGCCGTCGTGGAGGGCGCGGCGGATCGGCCGTCCTCGGTCCGGCGCGGTCTGGACGCCATCCCGGACGCCGACGGCCTCGTGCTCGTCCACCAGGCCGCCAACCCGCTCGCCGAGGTCGTTCTGCTGCAGGCGTTGCTGGATGCGCTCCGCGACGGTGCGGCCGCCGCGGTCCCCGGCCTGCGCCCGGCGGACCTGATCCGAAGGGCCGCCGACGGTCTCCTCGACGAGGTCGTCGGCCGTGATGAGCTGGTGCTCGTCCAGACACCCGCGGCCTTCCGCCTGCCCGTGCTGCGGGCCGCGCACGAACAGCGGCTCGCAGCACTCGAGGACACCACCCTCGTGTCGGCACTCGGCTACGACGTCGTCGTCGTCCCCGGTGACCCTCGCAACGTGCACGTGGCATCCGTGGAGGACCTGGAACTGGTGGCGGCACTGCTGGCACACCGGCTCAGCTAGCATCCCGGCTCCGCGACGGGGTCGCGATTGTCCGTGGACGTGCGCGTCCGAGTCTGCCCAGGGGGACGGTCTTGTCAGACACCTCACGGCCGAGCCACCTGCCCGAGGTGGCTGCAGCCGACCTCGAGCGGCTGTCGGAACGCCTGCACGAGGCCTTCGCCGGTATGGCGGGCACGGAGCTGCTGATCACCGGCGGCGCCGGGTTCCTGGGCTACTACCTCGTCCAGGCCCCCCTGGCCTGGAACCGGGCCCACCCGTCCGAGTCGGCGATCCGCGTCACGGTGCACGACAACTTCTCGCGGGGCGTCCCACGGTGGCTGTCGGTGCTGGACGATCCGGCGGTCCGGATCGTCGAACGCGACGTGCTCGCCCCGTTGCCCGCCGACGAACCTCGGTTCGATCACGTCATCCACGCTGCCTCGATCGCCTCGCCGACCTACTACCGCAGGCACCCGATCGAGACGATGGACGCCAACGTCGGTGGCCTGCGCCTCCTGCTCGACCACGCCGCCGAACGTGCGGGGACCGCGGACCCGCTGCGCGGGCTGCTGTACTTCTCGACCAGCGAGATCTACGGCGATCCGGACGCGGCCAACATCCCGACGCCGGAGACCTACCGCGGGCACGTGTCCTGCACGGGACCGCGGGCCTGCTACGACGAGTCGAAGCGGTACGGCGAGACGTTGTGCGTCAACTTCGCCCAACAGCGCGACGTCCCCGTGACCATCGCACGGCCCTTCAACAACTACGGGCCCGGGTTGAAGATCGACGACCGCCGAGCGCTGCCCGACTTCGCCCGTGACGTGCTCGCCGGACGCGACATCGTCCTGCTGTCCGACGGCTCGGCGACACGGACCTTCTGCTACGTGATGGATGCGATCGATGGGTACTACCGCATCCTGACCTCGGGCCGTCCGGGTGAGCCCTACAACATCGGGGCCGATCAGCCCGAGATCTCCGTGCGTGAGCTGGCCGAACGGGTCACACGCATCGCCGGGGAGCTGACCGGCTACGACGGGCAGGTCGTGGCCGAGACGTCCGATGACCCGGACTACCTCACCGACAACCCGAACCGACGCTGCCCCGTGATCGACAAGGCACGCACCGAGCTCGGCTACGAGCCCGAGGTCGACCTCGACGACGGGCTGGAACGCTCGTTGCGCTGGTACCTCGCCGAACAGGAGAACTGACCGTGCGTGTATCCGTCGTCGGAACCGGCTACGTGGGGCTCGTGTCGGGGGTGTGTCTCGCACACGTCGGCCACGACGTGGTCTGCGTCGACCTGGATGCGGACAAGGTCGACGCGATCAACGCTGGTAGCTCGCCGATCCACGAGGACGGCCTGGCGGAGCTCCTGGGTGGTGTCGTCGGGGATCGCTTCCGTGCCACGACCGATCTCGCCGGTGCGATCGCTGCCACGGAGGTCACCATCCTGGCGGTCGGCACCCCCTTCGGCGAGGACCGCATCGACCTCGGCCAGATCGTCGCTGCCGCGGAGCAGATCGGTGCTGCGCTCGCCGACCTCGATCGCTACCACGTCGTGGTGGTGAAGAGCACGGTGGTCCCGGGTACCACGGAGGAGGTCGTCGGACCGGCGCTGGCCGCAGCGTCGGGCAAGCGGATCGGCCAGGACGTCGGACTGGCCATGAACCCGGAGTTCCTCCGCGAGGGCGTGGCCGTCGAGGACTTCCTCGAGCCCGACCGGATCGTGCTCGGGGGCGTGGACGAACGCACGCTCGAGGTCCTCAGCGAGCTGTACTCGGTCTTCGAGTCGACCCCGATCCTGCACGTCGACCCGCGGACCGCGGAGATGATCAAGTACACCTCCAACGCGCTGCTGGCCACGCTGATCTCGTTCTCCAACGAGGTCGGCAACCTCTGCGCGGAGCTCGGGACCGATGTCACCGAGGTGCTCGAAGGGGTGCACCTCGACCGCCGACTCTCACCCATCGTCGATGGTCAGCGCGTGTCTCCTGGCATCCTGGTCTACCTGGGGGCAGGCTGCGGGTTCGGCGGGAGCTGCTTCCCGAAGGACGTCAAGGCACTCGTCGCCCACGGCGAGGCCGCGGATGTCCCGATGCCGATCCTCCGCTCGGTGATCGATGTCAACGAGGCGCAGCCGGAGGTCCTGCTCGACCGTCTGCGTCGCCACCTCGAGCCCGACGGCGCGCGCATCGCGGTGCTCGGTGCGGCCTTCAAGCCGGGTACCGACGACATCCGCGAGTCACCGACGCTGAAGATCGTCCCCCGACTGCGCGAGGCCGGGGCGCACGTGGTGGTGCACGACCCCATCGCCCTCCCGAACGTTCGAGCGGCGCTGGGCGAGGACGGCATCGACTACGAGGCCGACCTCGAGGTTGCGCTGAAGGGTGCGGATGCGGCGCTGCTGGTCACCGCGTGGCCGGAGTACGCCGCGCTCCCCGAGCTGCTCCACGGGAGCGACGTGCTGGTCGTTGACGGGCGGCGGATGCTCTCACCGGCCGATCTGGGCCGCTACGACGGCGTCGGGTACCCGGGCTGAGCGGTCACCCCGAGCGATCTGCCCGCGGCGGTGGGCCGCGCGCTACGCGGGTGCAGCCGGGAGCTCGGCGGCGCGCAGCGTCGGGAGCGCACGGTCCTTGTCGGAGATGTTGCGGGGCGGCAGCGGCCAGGCGATCGCGAGTTCCGGGTCGGCGTGGTGGATCCCGCGCTCACGCTCGGGGGTGTAGGGCGCACTGGCCTGGTACAGGGCACGCGCCCCGTCGGTGAGCGCCTGGTAGCCGTGGGCGCAGCCCGGCGGCAGGTAGAGCGCGACCGCGTCCTCAGCGCCGAGCTCGACGCCCGCCCACCGACCGAAGGTGGGGGACCAGGGGCGGTTGTCGACGACCACGTCGAAGATCGCGCCGTCGACGCACCGCACGAGCTTGGCCTCGGCCGCCGGGGGCAGCTGGTAGTGCAGACCCCGCACCGTGCCGGCTTCCACGGTCGTTGCGAGGTTGACCTGTGCGACCCCGGGCTCGAGCCCGTTGGCCGCGAACTCCTCGGCGCAGAAGACGCGCGCGAACCACCCCCGGTCGTCCCCACGTGGCTCGGGACGGACCAGGACGGCCCCATCCACCTCGAGCGGCTCGAAGCGCATGACCCACCTCCTCGGGAGTGGTGACGCCGGCCGACGCGTCCGGGTGTCTCAGGCCGTCTCGCGGTGGAGCCGGACGAGGAAGGCCTCCTCGTCCAGTTCGACGTCGTCGAGGGTGACCGGCTGGTCGATCGCGAGCGGGCGTCGCATCGTCGCGTGGCCCGAGAGACCGATCGGCAGCAGCTCGACGCCCTCACCGACGCTGGCAGCGACGCCGTAGCAGGTGTCACCACCGATGCCGTCCAGCGCGTCACCGGCGGCCAACTCCCGTTTCGCGACCGCCGCACAGACCGCCACCGGCTCAGGCGTGCGTCGCCCGAGGGCGGGTCCACCGGCGACGACCTGCTCGATGGTGGCGGGGACCTCCATGTGGATCAGGTGGTAGGGACGGAACAGCGGGTACCAGGGGCCGTCCCCCAGCTTGCCGTAGCGCAGGTACGGCGCATCGAACTCCGGGTCCGACGAGGACGCCAGGATGAGCACGCCGCCGCCGAAGTCACCCCCGAGCGTGTAGTGCACCGTGCCTTCGGCGATGCCCGCAGCGCGGACGTCGTCGGCGACGTCCGCCAGCTGTGTGCGCACACCGGGGGTCCCGATCGGCGGTGGGACGAGCCCACTCAAGTTGGCGGTGACGACGTTCTCGATGTGCATCTTCGTGCCATCGCCGAAGGCGGTCGTCATGGCCACGCTGGTGCCGTCGCGTTCGGCGTAGGGGCGGCTGGCCTCACGGTTCTGGCGCACATCGAGGTTGCGCTTGCAGTTGAGTGCGACCGCGACGTCCAGCCCGAGCTGGTGGGTCTCGTCGATCATGCGCAGCAGCACCCCGGGCTGGTCCCCGTCGGCGATCGAGTAGGTGACACCGTTGCGGGCTGCGACCGCCTCCAGGTGATGGCCGAGCAGCGCGTCCACCTCGGCGTTCATGGAGACGACGTGGCGCTGGCCGGCCAGCGCCGCCAGCATGACCGTGGTGCCGTGCTCCATCGCCCCGGTCGCCTCGACCACGACCTGGACCCCTTCGACCTCGGGGAGCAGGGTGGCATCGGTGGTGAGGGCGGGTCGTCCCTCGGCGAGCGCGTCGCCGAGTTCGTCGGCGTCATCGCTGCGGACGATGGTGGTGCTCGGGTAGCCCGCCCGCTCGAGGATGGCGAGCGCCGGGTCGGCACGGCGACTCACCATCAGGGCGGGTGCCATGGTGGAGCGCCGCGCGATCCGGTGCACGAGACCGCGAGCTACGAAGCCCGCTCCCACGACCGCGGTCCTGATCGGCTCGGCATCCGGTAGTCGGACGACCGGGGTCAGCATGGGTACCTCCTTGGGCGTCACCCGTCGACGGCGACGCGGTACTGCAGATGTGGAAGGCGCAAGTCGTGGTGCTGTCAGTCAATCGCCCAGGGGGCTTCACCACGCTCCCAGAGGTCCTCCAGGAGATGCTTGTCGCGCAGGGTGTCCATCGGCTGCCAGAACCCCCGGTGACGATACGCGGCGAGGTGCCCCTCGCGTGCGAGCCGCTCCAGAGGCTCGCGTTCCCAGACCGTGCTGTCGCC
>PWLR01000129.1 GCA_003558435.1 Nitriliruptoraceae bacterium
ATCTGATGGCTTCTTCGACACCTTCCGCACGATCTGGACCTCTGTTGCAATGCAGGTGCCCTACGTGGGCATCGCGGTGCTCACCGTCGTAGTTCTCGACCGCGCGTCGGCCTGGGCGCTGATCCTCATGGCGGTTCCGGCGATCATCGCCCGATACGGGCTCATGGCGTTCGAACAGCTCGACAAGTCCTACGACACGCTGGTGAAGAGCTTCGTCAAGGCGATCGAGATCAAGGACCTCTACACCCGGGGTCACTCGGAACGGGTCGCAGAACTGTCCGTGCTCGTCGCGGAGGAGATGGGGGTCGGTTACGACCAGCGGCGCCTGACGCGGTACGCGGCGCTCCTTCACGACGTCGGCAAGATCGGCGTCCCGTTGTGCATCATCAACAAGCCGGGGCCGCTCGACGACGACGAGTTCGCGGAGATCAAGAAGCACCCCACCATCGGTGCGGAGATCCTGCGCGACATCGACTTCCTGGCACCCGCCATCGACATCGTCCGCTACCACCACGAGCGGCTCGACGGGCGCGGCTATCCCCATGGGGTGGGCGAGCAGGAACTGACCGGCATCGTGCGGATCGTCACCGCCGTCGATGCCTTCGACGCGATGACCTCCACGCGCTCCTACCGGCGGGCGATGGAGGTCGACGCGGCGGTCGAGGAGCTGCGCCGCTGTGTCGATCGACAGTTCGATGCCGAGGTCGTCGAGGCGCTGGCCCGCTGTGTGGTCCGGGTCGAGTGGCAACCGCTACGCGAGTTCGCGTCCGAGGAGCACCTGCACGGCCAGCACATCCCCGTGGGCACCGCACAGGAACGGCTCGAACCGGAATCGACGCCTGCCCCCTCGGAGCCGCAGTCGTGATCGAGCGTCGACCGGCGTCGCGGGCGGTCCGCGTCGCCATGTCGCTGGCGGGTGTGGCGCTCGGCGGGCTGTGGTGGGTGTTCGATGTCGGCGAGGCGCTGCCGTTGCCGATGTCGGCCCTCGACCTGCTGTTGTTCGCCGTCGCAGCGGCGGTCATGGAACTGCTTCCCATCCGGTTGCCCAGCGGTCGTGCGGTACCGACCTCCTTGGCCGTGATCGGTGCCGCAGCGGTGATGGGAGCCTCACCACCGGTGGTCGCGCTGATCGCGGGGGTGGGGTGGGTGCTGGCTCGATCGCTCGACCGGGGTTCGGCCGCACCGGGTCCGTTGCTGCTGAGGATCGCCGGTGCATGGTCGCTCGCCGGGGTGGTCGCGCTCGGGGTCGCGCTCGGCCCGGAGACATGGACCGGTTCGGTCGAGGTCGGTGCCGCCGCATCACTCAACCTCGGGGCGGCGGGCGCAGTGGCCGTCGCGATCGTGGTCGGGGCCCCGGCCCTGGACGTCGTGGCCCACCTCCACGTGGTCTGGCGCTTCGCCTTCCGGCGCATCGCCGAAGCCGTCGAACAGAACATCTTCATCGGTGCGTCCGTGGCTTCGACCGCGGTGCTCGGCGCGCTCGTCCATCCGGTGCTGGGACAGTGGACCTTGCCCACCATGTTGATCCCGCTGTTCGCGGCGCGTGTGGGACTCGACCGCTTGGCGCTCGGACGCCGCGCCTACGACCAGACCATCCGGGCGATGTCGCGCCTGCCCGAGCAGTTGGGCACCGTCGCCTCCGACCACGGTGTGCGGGTCGGTCGGCTGGCCGGCGAGGTCGCACTCGAACTCGGGCTCGACGCCGGATCGATCGCGGACGTGATCCGTGCAGCCCACCTGCACGAACTCGGACGCATCAAGCTCGAACGGGACGCTACGGCAGCACGGCGCGAACTGGCCATCGCCGGAGCCGCGGTGATCCGGGAGGTCTCGGCCCTCGACCGGGTCGCCGGGATCGTCGAGTTGCACGGCGATCTGTCGCAAGCCACACCGGGTGATGCGGAACTCGCGCTCCCTGCCCGCATCGTGGCCGCGTGTTGCGAGCTCGACCGTTACGCCCCCGACCCCTCCGAGCCCGGTCAACGTCACGAGGTCGCGGTGCGCCTGGTCCGCGAGGTCGGCGACCTCGACGTCGTGGCGGCCCTGACCCGGATCCTCGACCGCGGCGGGTTCGACCCCGCCAGTTCCTGACCTCGTCAGCTCCTGAAGCCTCGTATCACGATGGCCGGCTGGCGCCACTGGGCCGGCCACGACCTCGACGCTCGGCCGGCGGGCGATGGGTCATCAGCGCGTGGGTGATCGGGACCAACCCTGCCGCGAGCACGACGTCACCGACCGAGATGATCGATCGCAGCGGTGGCAGGGGGTAGATGTCGGCGAGCCACGGCAGCCGTGTGGATCCGGTCAGCAAGGTGTGCTTGCCGAGGGGCACGGTCGGACCGTCGAGGCCCAGCGCACGTATGGCGGCCGGATCGACCGGCATCGCGCCATTGGCAGCCATCACCACGGCATTGAGCAGCAGTCCGATGCCGACCAACGCGGTGCCCGGCAGCTGCCAGTTGGAGACCAGGAAACCGATCACGAGCAGCTGGCTGATCAGCAACCCCACCCACCCGAGCGTGCTGGCGTCACCGAGCACCTCCCGGGCCGCGAGCACGTCGACACCGACCTGCAGGCCGACACCGAGGAACAGCAGCCACGGACGGTGGAGAGGTGCTTCCGCCAATCGGGACAGCCGTCCGCCGCGGGCATAGGACAGCGCGACGGCCAGGACGACCACGAGTGGGACGAACAACGCGGGCGCTCCAGATCGGGGGCGGACCCCTGGGACGGACGATGGACCAAGACATGGTGCCACGCCGTCGCTCGCGGCGAGCGCAAGTGTGTGTGTTGGGCGGTCGTGGTCCACGGGGCGGGTCCGGGGCCGTGTTCCCACGGGGCGCCTCACACGTGGCACCCCGGACCCATTAGGCTCGCGGACATGTTGCGTCCTGGAAGCTGCGTCGTGCCCGCGGGTGGAAGTCCCGACCGGGTAGACACCGGAGTGCCCGGCAGTAGGCCCCAGTCCGTCGTCGAGAGGTGGCGGGCCGAGCGGGGTGTC
>PWLR01000073.1 GCA_003558435.1 Nitriliruptoraceae bacterium
AACAAACGCTTTGCCTCCGGTTTAAGCGTGAACTGGTCAGGTGGCGACACCGATTTTTTCGGCCGTGAAACCACCTTGACACTCGGTAACCTTTTCCGGCCATCGAAGTATTTGTCCGTCGGTTTGATGGGTACATTCCTCACCGATTTTGATAATTATGAGGGGGTTGTTGACCTGGCAGTACGCCCCTTTGGTAATGAGCGCCTGGCTGTTTTTGGGGATTATGCCTTGCGCAAAGATATGGATGTGGGCGATGGGATGTGGAGCGCCGGGGTGGCCGTGGAAGCCCTTCCCGGACTGCGTTTTACCGGAAGGTATTTTGACCATGAGGCCTTTACCTTTGGCGTACAGCTGAGCCTGGGGCGCATCGGCTTTTCGGCCCAGGGTGGCTTTGATGATTCATTCAGTCACTCGCACAACACCTATGCGCTGCGTATTGGGGCTTATGACCGGAATGTGATCGATGATCGCCTGCGCGACCCCGCATACGTTGTGGAGCTCGACCTGTCGAAGCCCATGCGCTACCAGCGCTACCGGCTTTTCGACAATTCCAATTCGTTGCGGAGGACCCTGGATGCCATTGACGCAGCAGCAGAAGATCCCCGCGTATCCGGCCTGGTGATCAATGCCTCCGGAATGTCGCTCAACCCTGCGATGTTGTGGGAGGTCAGGCAGCAGCTTCAAACATTCCGCGAAACGGGAAAACAAGTGATTGTCTTCACCGACAATGCCTCCATGAACCAGTATCACCTGATCTCTGTGGCCGACCACATTGTAATGGATCCCCAGGGAAGCCTTACAATTCCGGGTTACATGATGGGCAACGTGTATCTCAACGACCTGTTGCAAAAGCTTGGCATTGGGGTGGATGAGTGGCGTTACCACGAGTATAAATCTGGTTTTGAAGCGCTGGCAAGCAACAGGATGAGCGACGAGGACCGCGAACAAAGGCAGTTGCTGGTGGATAACATGTATGCGCTCGCCAAAGAAGACATTACTGCCAGTAGGGGAATCTCAGATGACGAATACGAAAGGCTGGTGAACGAGGTGGTGTTCTTTACGGCTGCCGATGCCCTGGAAAATGGCCTGGTGGACTTTATTGGACGCTGGAATGGAAAAAATGACATCATTGAAGAGCTGACCGGTCAGGAGGTGGATATAATGGCCACGAATATGTTACAGCGCTATCAGCTGCCACGTGACAATTACTGGGGGCGTAAGCCGGAGGTGGCTGTTATTTATGCACAGGGACCCGTGGACATGGACGCTGGTATGCGTGCCAGGACTTTGGCTGAAGATGTCAAAAAGGCCCGAAAGGACAACAACGTCAAAGCGATCGTTTTCCGTGTCGAATCGCCTGGTGGATCACCATTAGCTTCCGATTTACTTGCCGAACAGTTGTTGCTGGCCAAAGAGGATAAGCCCGTGCTGATCAGCCAGGGCGCGCTCGCTGCCTCCGGAGGTTATTGGCTGTCGATGTATGGCGACACCATCGTGGCTGCTCCCAATACCATAACCGGTTCGATCGGTGTAATAGCCGGTTTCTTTTATGACGAAGGCATCAAGGAGCGCGTGGGATATGAGACTGATTTTGTCAAGCAGGGCGACATGGCTGCAATGGGCTTTGGCATTCCGGTGCCGCTCCTGGGAATCCCCATCATGGATAAACCTTTTGATGACAAAGAGGAGGAACTGGTGAGAAACATGATCGGCGGCCTGTATGAAACTTTCGTGAAAGAGGTGGCAGCATCCAGGGGAATGACCTTTGAGGAGACAGATGCGATTTCCCGCGGACGCGTCTGGTCGGGCCGCGATGCCAAAGAGATTGGCCTGGTGGATGCCATTGGCGGCTTGCAGCACACCATCGACATGGCGCTCGAAGCTTCAGGCATCGGCGTGGATGGCGATTATGAGATTGTTGAGTACCCCGAGCCCGGGCTGTTTGGTTTCAGTGGTCTGGCATCTCGCCTCCTTGGTGTGGAAAGCAAAACAAGTATTGAAGAAGACCCTGCCATCAAACACATCATGTGGCGTGCCGGGAATCAGGGTAAACCCATGCTGATCCTTCCCATGGAGTACATGCATGATTTTCTGTATGCGGAGTGAGGATGGTAATGGCTGTTGGCTGTTAATGGTTGGATGCATTTGTGCGCATTTGTGCAACCATTTGTGTCCATTTGTGGATTTTCCAGGAACCCAATAGCCCCATAATTTATTGAATATTATAGTTTTGCACAAATTTAACGCAAATCAAAATCACACTACAGCATTAACCTTGTTCTTGCGGGCTTTGCCCTGACACGCCCAGGCAGTCATATACTTCTTCCAGGCCTTCTTCCGTTTCGGAGAGGATGACCAGCCTGTCGCCGGCTTTCAGCTTCGTGTTTCCGTTTGGCGTGATGTATTTATCGCCGCGCTTGATCATGGCGATGATGGCATGCGGCGGGAAGTGCAGGTCAACGACTTGTTTCCCATCGGCACATACTTTGGGCGGGATGGTTAGTTCTCTCATGGATGATTTCATCCTTTCTGTCAGCAGCATGTCAGACACCTCGCGGCGTTTTACGCGCTCGGGAAGCGCCACGTGCAGCCATCGCGCCAGCAGGGGCAGTGTGGTTCCCTGGATGATCACGGAGGTGATCGAAACGAAAAATACCACATTGAAGATCATGTCGGCCTTTTCAATGCCCGCAAGCAAGGGATAGGTGGCAAACACGATGGGCACGGCGCCCCTGAGGCCCACCCAGGAAATGTAGAGACGGTTGCGCATCCGCATGCGGAAAAACGCCAGGCTGATCATCACACTCAAAGGCCTTGCCACCAGGATCAGGAAAAATGAGATCAGAAGACCTATGCCGATGATCGGAATAATGTTGGAGGGAAAGACCAGCAAGCCCAGGGTTAAAAAGAGCACGATCTGGAAAAGCCAGGCCAGCCCGTCGAAGACCTTCAGAATGGTTTTTTTGTGGATCAGGTCCTGGTTGCCAAGGTAAACAGCGCA
>PWLR01000138.1 GCA_003558435.1 Nitriliruptoraceae bacterium
CGGGCCCGGTCCTTCCGGACCGGGCCCGCGGCATGCCTGGCACCTCGACGTAGCACTCGACCAGCCCTCGTGACGAGAGCTCGCCCTCGCGGACCGACGGCCGGTGGCCTCCGGGGGCGAGCGTCCTAGGATGTCGCCTGGACCCCGAGCGGCGGATGGTCGTCCCGCGATGGACGCCGAGCTCGCCGATCCCACATCACCACGCAACCACCGCAACCACCACGGAGGAGCTGCCATGCGCGTCGAGGGACTGACCGATCAGGACATCGAGACGGTGCCGAACGCCGGTGCCTCGCAGCCGGCCCCGACCAACGACGGTGATGCGGTCGACGCCACCGACGGTGACGCTTCGGACAGCTCGGACAGCTCGGACAGCTCGGACGGCGATGCCACGGACAGTTCCGACGGCGATGCCACGGACAGTTCCGACGGCGATGCCACGGACAGCTCGGACGGCGACGCGTCGGACAGCTCGGACGGTTCCGATGCCGACGGTGCGGACGCCGACGCGCACGACGCCTGAGCGGTGGTCGATGCCGCGTCGCTGCGTCGACTGGTGGGTGACGCCGCCGGTTTCCTGGACGCCACCTGGGGACGGGCGCCCCGCTACCTGCCGGCGGGTGAAGGATGGGCGGGTCCTGCGGAGCTGCTGACGCTCGACGACGTCGACCACCTGGTCACCTCGAGTGGTCTGCGGGCGCCGGCGTTCCGGTTGGTGAAGCAGGGCAGGACGCTGCCGGCATCGGAGGTGACCCGACGGGTGCGGATCGGCTCGCGGCCCGTCTCGGACCTCGTGGACGTTCGCGCGGTGCTGCGGGCCGTCGCCGACGACGCGACGTTGGTGCTGCAGGGCCTGCACCGGTCCTTCGCGCCCGTGGCGTCGTTCTGTCGCGACCTCGAGGCCACGCTCACCCATCCGGTCCAGGCGAACGCCTACCTCACCCCAGCGGTCGCGCAGGGCCTGAACCTGCACGAGGACCCCCACGACGTCTTCGCGGTCCAGGCCCACGGGACCAAACGGTGGGTGGTGCACCCCCCCGGCACCGACGAGGTGTGGGACCTGCAGCTGCGACCGGGTGATGTGCTGTACCTGCCGGCGGGGACCCGGCACGCCGCCCAGACGGTCGGCACGCCGTCCTTGCACCTGACGCTCGGGGTGCGCACCGTCACGTGGCGCGAGGTGGTCACGCAGGCGGTCGAGGAACTCCTCGCCGATGACCTCCAGCTGAACCAGCCCTTGCCGGCGGGGTGGGCCTCGGCGCCGGAGATGCTCGGTCCGGAGCTCGCAGCGCGGCTCGAACAGTTCGGCACCCGCGTCGCCGGTGGGTCGGACCCCGAGGCCGTGCTCGATCGCCGGGCAGAGCGGTTCTGGTCCTCCCGTGCGCCGGAGCTGAGCGGGGGTCTCCGCGACCTGCTCGAGGTCGATCACCTCGATGACCGGTCGCTCCTGCGGCGGCGTCCGAGCGTCACCGCCCGGGTGGTCGTCGCCGAGGACCGGGTGGAGGTGGTGCTCGACGATCGGACGCTCCGGCTGCCTGTGGCGCTGGCCCCCTCGCTCCAGCACGTCCTGGCACGTGCGACGCTCCGCCCCGCGGACCTCGACGAGCTGCTGGACGCGCCGAGCCGTCTGGTGCTCTGTGGTCGTCTGGTGCGTGAGGGGCTGTTCGCCATCGACCGCGATGCGCCCGACCTCGGCGCGGAGCACGGCGGGTGACCGATCGTTGCACGGCGATCTCGCGGGACCGCCAGGAGTGGGTCGGGGGCACCGCGTCGCGGGCTCGTCGCTGGTTGCTCGTGGAGCAGCCCGGTCCGTGGGGGCGCGACGCGCTGCGCGAGTCCGACCTGCCTCCCCGGGTCGCGGTGCACCTCGAGGAGCTCAGCCGGTCGTTGCCGGCGCGGGTGCTCCTGATCCGCCGGACGGGCGGCGCAGGGACGCCCGGGACCCGTCGTGTGGTCCTGGCCGGGGCCAGCCTGCCCGGAGGGGGCGGTTGGCTGGAACAGGTGGTGGTCGACCACGTGCAGGACCTGCTCACGTTCGATCTGCGCGGGGTGAGCGAGGGGACCTCGATCGGTGGGGAAGCGCTCCTCGACCCGGTCTACCTGGTGTGCACCAACGGCAAGCACGACGCCTGCTGCGCCGAATACGGCCTACCGGTCGCCCGGGCACTCGACGAGTTGCTCCCGGAGCGGACCTGGGAGTGCTCGCACGTCGGGGGCGACCGGTTCGCGGGCAACCTGGTGTGCCTGCCCGACGGGATCTTCTACGGCCACCTCGATCCCGACACCGCGGTCGCCGCGGTCGCCGCCCACCAGGCCGGGCGGGTGCTGGCCCCGCACTGCCGGGGACGGTCATCACTGGCCTTCGCCGCCCAGGCGGCGGAGCTGCTCGCGCGCGAACGGTTGGGGATCGAGCGGCTGGACGGGCTCCGCTACCTCGGTGCCCGGATGGACGGTGACGACCACCACGTCCGTTTCGCCGTGCCCGGTGGTGATGAGCTCACGGTGTCGGTGCGGCGGGCTACCGACCCGGCGGCGAGGACGATGAC
The DNA here is from genome assembly GCA_003558435.1 of Nitriliruptoraceae bacterium. Lineage (GTDB taxonomy): Bacteria > Actinomycetota > Nitriliruptoria > Nitriliruptorales > Nitriliruptoraceae > PWLR01. Next base: position 2,547 of record PWLR01000138.1, read on the forward strand.
CTGCGGCACGGCGCCCCGCAACCCGCCCACCCATGAGTTGCTGGCGCTGGAGATCGCCGGTTCGCCCGCGCCGAGCGCCGAGGGCGGGTCGTGACGACCGGGCGTTCGCCGGCTCGTCTCGCGGGCGGGTCGGCCCGGAGGATCGCGAGCACCAGCAGCCTGAAGACCAGCTTGGAGAAGATCGGGAGCACGACGAACAGCACGACGTCGGTGGTCTCGCCGAGCACCCCCAACCCGGGGGGACCGAGCAGCCACACCGTCGGGTAGCCGACCCGCATCACGGTCAGGAACGCCGCCATCTGAACATGACGCCGGCCAAGTTCCGCGCTTGACACCTGGGTGATCCGGCGCAGTGGATCTGCGGTCAGGTAGATGATCGGTAGCCCGTGGCTGTGCCATCGCCCGTCGGAGGCGCCGGCGACGGAACACGGCGACACTGCCTGCATGCCCGAGTCGTGCGGCGTCGGAACAGGAGCGGACATGGGTCCGGAGGACGGAGCCGGGACGCGTGCCGAGAACGACGCGATGCTGCACCTCGTCGCCGCGCTCGCGAGTCGTGAGCGTCCGGCGGTCGTGCTGTCGGGGGCCGGCATCTCGGTGTCGAGCGAGATCCCGGCGTTCCGCGACAGCGATGGCCTGTGGGCTCGCTACGACCCGATGGAGTACGCCACCATCGAGGCGTTCTGGGCCGATCCGGAGAAGGTCTGGCAGATGCTCTGGGAGCTCGACGCGGTGCTGGAGGCGGCCGAGCCCAACCCCGCCCACCATGCGATCGCGCAGTTGCAGCGGCTCGGGGTGCTCGCCACGGTGATCACCCAGAACGTCGATGCGCTGCACCAGGCCGCCGGGACCCGCGACGTCGTCGAACTCCACGGATCCCGGCGGAGCCTGAGCTGTCTGGGGTGCGGCCGAGCCCGCAGCCGTGACGAGATGGTCGCCGAAACGAGGCGGGGCGAAGTGCCACGCTGCCGCGCGTGCGATGGTTGGTTGAAGCCCGACGTGGTGTTCTTCGGCGAGCAGTTGCCGGCCGAGGCGTTGCACCGGGCGGAGCGTGCGGTGCGTGGCTGCGATGACCTGCTCGTGGTCGGCACCGCCGCCGAGGTCACACCGGCTGCGAGCCTCCCGGGCATCGCCCGCGGTGCCGGCGCGCGGATCTGGGAGATCAACCCCGAGCCGGCGCTGCGGGAAGCCGAGCACATCATGCGGCCTGCGCAACTGGCGCTGCCCGAACTCGTCGACCGGCTGCGTGAGCGCCGAAAGGGCGATACGGACGGAGATCCGGGCTGAACGCCATGGGGCCGGAGGCGGGGGAGGACAGCTTCGTCGACCAGGGTCCGCGCCGTGATGGACCGAACTCCGCGATCATCGCGCCGGGACGTGGCAGGCTGTCGCGCAGCAGCGGGTGACGGGTGCCGGACGGAGGCGATGTGGACCGGGTGGAGCGGGATCTGGTGGTCGTGCACGTCGTGTTCGGGCTCGTGGCGGTCGCGGTGCTGCTGGCACCGGGTGCGATGGCCCAGGGGTGGCGGATCGCCGCGTTGGTCGTCGTCTACCACCTCGCGTCGGTCGCAGGTTCGGTCCGCCATGACGATGGCCGCTGGTTGCGCGCGTGGTGGTTCGCGGCCGTGTTGAGCGTGTTCCAGGTGATCCCCGACGCGGTGCTCGCCGAAGGGCTCGGGACCCTGGTGTTCCCGCCCGATGGGTTCCCCGACATCGGGCCGGTGACCGGGTTCATGGCCGGGCTGTGGACGATCCCGATCGTGCTGATCGTCATGGCGGCGGACACGGCCGATCGGCGCCGCGGTACCCGGGCAGGATGGCTCACGGCCGTGGTGGTCGCGGCACTGGTGTTCGCCAGCGCGGAGGCGGTGCTGCCCCCGCTCGGGATCTGGGAGCCGGTCGGGGTCACCACGATCGGTCACGTCGCGTGGTACGTGGTCCCTCCCGAGTTGCTGCTCGGTGCAGCCGCCTGGTGGGGTCTGCAGGTCACGCGCGTCCGCCCGCCGTGGGTGGTGGTGCCGGTGGCCGCCGGCGTCAGCCTGCTCTACACCGGCGCGCTCGCTGCCAGCTGGTTGCTGATCGAACGCGGGTTGCTCGGCGGATGAGCCGCGGCGGCGCCCCCGACGGCACGGGTAGCCTCGGGTCCGACCCCTCCCCGCTCGTCCCATCTTCGGAGCACCCCGTTGGCTGAATACTGCTACGTCATGAAGGGCCTCACCAAGACCGTCCCCGGCGGCAAGGAAGTGCTCCAGAACATCTGGCTGTCGTTCCTGCCCGGGGTCAAGATCGGCGTGATCGGCCCCAACGGCTCCGGGAAGTCGACGCTGATGAAGGTCATGGCGGGCGTCGACACCGAGTTCGAGGGTGAGGCCTGGCCCGCGCGCGGCATGTCCGTCGGCTACCTGCCCCAGGAACCGGAGCTCGACCCCGACAAGACCGTCCGCGAGAACGTGCTCGAGGGCCTCGGCGAGGTCGCCGGGCTCGTGCCCCGCTACAACCTGCTGGCCGCGAAGCTGGCCGAGCCGCTCGACGACGACGAGATGAACAGGGTGATCGAGGAGATGGGCGTCGTCCAGGACGCGATCGACGCGGCCGACGCCTGGGACCTCGATCGCACGATCGAGGTGGCGATGGACGCGTTGCGCGTCCCGCACGCCGACGACGTCACGGTCCTCTCCGGCGGGGAGAAGCGTCGGGCGGCGCTGTGCCGGCTGCTGCTGTCCAAGCCCGACATCCTGCTGCTCGACGAACCCACCAACCACCTCGACGCGGAGTCGGTGGCGTGGCTGCAGCGCCACCTGGCCGACTACGCCGGGATGGTGGTGTCGATCACCCACGACCGCTACTTCCTCGACGAGGTGGCCGAGTGGATCCTGGAACTCGACCGGGGCAAGGGGTTCCCGTTCGAGGGCAACTACTCCGGTTGGCTCGAGCAGAAGCGCGAGCGGCTGCGCCAGGAGGAACGCGAGGAGTCGGCGCAGCAGCGACAGCTCGCCGAGGAGGCCGACTGGGTCAAGAAGTCGCCGGAGGGGCGGCGCACCAAGGCCAAGGCGCGCATCCAGGCCTACGAGACCATGCTCAACCGCGAGGTGCCCAAGCAGGTCACCAAGCCGCAGATCATGATCCCGGAGGGCCCGCGCCTCGGCAGCGTGGTCGTCGAGGCCGACGGCGTGCTGAAGGGCTTCGGTGACAAGCTGCTGTACGAGGACCTGACCTTCAGCCTCCCGCCGGGCGGGATCGTGGGGATCATCGGCCCGAACGGGGCCGGCAAGACCACCCTGTTCCGGATGATCGTCACCGCCGCCGGCCAGGCCGGGTTGCTGGGCGGACCGGAATCGCCCGACGAAGGGCAGCTGCGGGTCGGCGAGACCGTGCAGCTGTCGTACGTGGACCAGTCACGTTCGGCGCTCGAGGCGGACAAGAGCGTGTTCGAGGAGATCACCGGCGGTGGCGACTGGGTGCAGCTCGGCAAGACCGAGATGGCTTCACGTGCCTACGCGGCTGCGTTCGGGTTCAAGGGCGGCGAACAGCAGAAGAACGTCGGTTCGTGTTCCGGTGGTGAGCGCAACCGCATCCACCTCGCCAAGTTGCTGCAGCAGGAGGCCAACCTGTTGCTGCTCGACGAGCCGACCAACGACCTGGATGTCGACACGTTGCGCTCGCTCGAGGAGGCGATCCTCGAGTTCGCCGGATGCGCGGTGATCACCAGCCACGACCGGTGGTTCCTCGACCGGGTCGCGACCCACATCCTGGCCTTCGAGGGCGATTCGCAGGTGACCTGGTTCCCGGGCGGCTACTCGGAGTACGAGGAGGACTACAAGGCGCGCAAGGGCGAGGACGCGATGCAGCCCCACCGCATCAAGTACCGCCCGCTCACCCGCCGCACCGCCTGATCGCCCACGCGGTGGCGCCCGGGGCCGGGCCGCTGGTCGGTCTGGTCCGGGCGTGTCACCCGGGCCCGACGCTCGCGGTGACCACGGTGACGACGCTGCTCGCGACCACGGTCGGTGTCGGCGGGGGCCGGCTGATCGTGGTGGCGGCCGCGGTCCTGACCGGCCAGCTGTCGGTGGGGTGGTCCAACGACGCCTACGACGCGCTGGACGACCACCGTGCCGGGCGCAGCGACAAGCCGGTCGTCGCGGGGCAGGTCACGGCCCGGATGCTGTGGGTGGGGGCGACCGTCGCTCTCGCCGCGAGCGCGGTGCTCTCCGTGGCCGGTCTCGGCACGCTGGCGGGCTCGCTCCATCTCGTCGCGGTCGGCCTGGCCTGGGCCTACAACCTCGGTGTCGCCCGCACGCGGTGGTCGTTCGTGCCCTACGTGACCGCCTTCGGGTTGCTGCCCACGGTCGTGGCCGCGGCCGGGACCCCGCCGAGCGCGCCCGCCCCGTGGGCGGTCGTCGGGTTCGCCGCCATGGGGCTCGGCGCCCATCTGATCAACGGCATCCGGGACCTCGAGGTGGATCGGTCCGTGGGCCTGGACGGGGTCGCGATCCGGCTGGGCGCTGGACGCGGCCGGGTGCTGGCCGCGCTGGCGTTCCTCGTGGCCGGCGGGGCCGTCGGCGCAGGGCTGCGCGAGGCTCGACCGCTGCTGGCCTTGGCGGTGCCGGTGGCGGGCCTGGTCCTGCTGCTGCCCGCGATGTGGTTCGCGAGTCCCCGGACGGCCTTCCGGGCCGTGCTCGTGGCGGCGGTGATGTTGGTGGTGGTCATCGTGCTGGTCTCGCTCGCCGGCGAGGTGTCGATCGCGGTCGGACCGCCGCGCACGGGGGCCTGAGGGGGCGGGGCGGCGGCCGGCTCCCGGTCAGTAGCCTCGCGGAGGGCGTGGCAGCGGTCACGCCGTGATCGAGGTGGACGGTGTGAACGACATGGCGAACGAGCCGGATCCGGCGGAGCGGCTGGCGGTCTACGCGAGCGGCAGGCTGATCGATACCGGGGCGCCGGTGGGGGCGATCGGGTTCGATCCCGACGATGCGGGCAGGCCGCTCGGTGACGGGCGCACCATCAGTGGCTGGAGCTTCTTCGCCGGGGAGGAGACCGACGAGGAGTTGACCGACGCGGAGCGGGTACGCCTACCCTCGATGTCCTGGATGCTGCTACACGATCCGGCGATCGCGCTCGTGACCTCGGGCCACGACGGCTCGGCCGGCTACTGGGTCCTCGCCGGTGAGGACGCCAACGGCCTGCCGCGCTGGGATCGTGTCATCCCCTGAGCCCGCCCGATCGGGTGGCGGAGGGTCGGCCGATCGAGATGGTGGTCAGCGCCCGATGCCGACCAGGCCGGCGATCAGTTCGTCGACCATCGTCTCGAGGGGGGGCCAGCCGAACTCCGGCCGTGTGGGCACCAGGGTCGCGAGGCCGTGGAGGGACGCCCACACCAGGGTCGCCATCCGGGTGACATCGCCGTCGCGTCCGACGCCCGTGGCCTGGCAGAAGCCGATGCCCTCCTTCAGGGAGGTGAACGCGGCCGTGTTCGAGGAGCCATCGGGGCCCACCGATCGGGTCTCGCGTCGGGCGCCGAACAGCACCTGGTAACCGCCCGGGTCGTCGTGGGCCCAGCGGAGGTAGGCCAGGCAACCGGCCCGCAGTGCTTCCGCAGCATCACCCCGTTCGGCGGGTTCCGCGACGGCCTGGCCGATCGCCTGGCCGAGCGCGGCGAACCGGCGGTCGACGACCTCGCGGACCAGGTCCTGCTTGGTGGGGAAGTGCAGGTAGAGCGACGGCGGGGTGACCCCGACGGCGTCGACGATGGCGCGGATCGTCACGGCGCGCTCGTCGCCGGTCTCGGCGAGCAGGGCCGTGGTCGCCTCGATCAGCTGTTCGCGTAGCTGATCGCCTTCGCCGCGCGCGGCGCGAGGTCGGGTCATGGGAATCTCCGGCCGAAGGGTGGACGGCAAAGTTATCGATGGTTATCTTAGTGGTTGTTAGGTCAGCGGTGTCACCCTGTCGACACCGGATCGGCCCACCTCTGGCCCCCGAGGAGGACAGCATGCCCGACAACGAGCAGAGCCCTGCAACCCACCGCCCCGTCGACGCCGTGGATGAGCGCTTGGTGGTCCTCCCGGTATCTCCGGGATGGGCGTTGCGGTCGGCCGCGCTGCTCGGGTGGTTCTTCGCCGGAGCGGGGGTCATGCGTCTGCTGCCGGTGCCGTTCGACGTGGCACTGTTCGAGAGCTGGGGGCTGACCGGCGGCTTCCGCGCCGCCGTGGGTGTGGCCGAGCTGGCGGTGGGCGTCCTGGCGCTCACCGCGCGGACCCGCGTGATCGGTCTGATCGGGATCGGCGTCGTGATGGTGAGCGCCGGGACGGTGCACGTGGTCCTCGGTCACCTGCTGGTCGTCGCGATCCTCGTCAACGGCTCGTTGGCGGCCGCGGCGTTCGCGACCGCATGGGCGTTGCGCGGCGAGGTGCTGCAGGTGGCGACGGGAGGCCTCGCACCTGCCGACGCCGGGCGGGGGGCCCCGCAGGTGCGGCGGTGACGACCGCCGCAGACGTCACGGTCCGTCCGTTCGAGGACCGCGACCGCGCACGGCTCGCCGAGGTCGCCGACCGGGCCTTCGCCCGCACCGAACGGGTCTCCTTCGACCCCGAGAAGGGCCACACGTTGGTCGCCGAAGCCGGCGGTGAAGTGATCGGCGGCGCGGTGCTCCGCCACGTCGACGTCGCCGGTCAGCGCGTCGGGTTCACCGATTGGATCTTCGCGGACCCGGATCGGGCCGTGCCCGGGACGGGGAGCCTGCTGCGCGATGCCGCGCTGGAGTGGTTCGACGAGGCCGGCACCGACGAGACGATCGCGCGCATCGATGCCGCGAACTCCGCATCCCAGGAGCTCCACCGACGAGGTGGCTACCAACCGTTGCCGTTCCGCGAGCAGATCCGCCGCTGGGGGCGTCGTCTGCCGGGCATCTACCTGAAGGGCCACGGCATCGTCGACACGGGGCTTCGGATGTGGGTCCGGGACGCCGGTGCGCCACGGGTCCCGCCGGCGAGCCGGCTCGCCGCCACCTGGGGCGTCAACGTGCTGCTGCTCGCGGTGGTGAGCGTCCGCGCGCCGCGCGAGATCACCACCCTCGCGGCGGCGCTGGTGTGGCTCCCGCTCATCGCCCTGGTGCTGCTCGGGCTACGCGAGTCGGCCCTGCGCGGTGTCGCCCGGGCCCGGGGCCTGACCCTGGCGCATGTGCCGTGGCCGGGCGGTGCCGTCGGCGTCGGGCTCCCGGTCGCGGCGATCTTCGGGGGGTGGGCGCCGATGTTCGGCTCGTCGGTCCCCGACGAACCGGGCTGGCGCTACGAGCGCGACCTGCACGCGCTGGCGATCGCCCACGTCGCGGCCGGTGCGGTCGTCGCCGGCGTCGCGTGGCTCACGGTGTTGTGGGATCCCGGCGGCGGGCTGCCGTGGACCGACATCCGGCGGGCCGCGACCACGTTCGCGCTGCTGGACCTGGTGCCCTTCGCCCGGGTCTACGGCAACAGCGGCCGGGTCGTCCACGATCGCTCCGCCGGCTGGTGGGCGGCGCTCGCGGCGGCCGGGGCGGGACCGATGGTCCTCGTCATCGCCGGCTGGGCCGTCTGACCGGGACCGAGGAGACGGGAACCTACCGCCGGGCGCCTGCGGCCTCGGGGTCCGGGCTCAGCCGCGCGAAGATCAGCTCCGTGTCCGGACCGCGGAGCACGAGCCGGTCACCGTCGAACGCGTGGCGCTCGACCCGTCGGAACGCCTCGAGGTAGTGGCGTTCGGAGTCCATCACCCGCTCGTCGACGCATGCCATCTCGGTCTGGAACAGCTCACGGATCGTGAGCCGATCACCGTCGATCTCGACGGTGCCGCCGTAGCTGTTGCAGGCGGCGGTGCCGCCCCAGTCGTCACCGTCGATGACCAGGGTGACCGGTGAGTCGTCGACGAGCGGGATCGGGCCCTCGGGGCCGTGGCCTTCGATCAGCCGGCGATCGCCATCCGGCACCCCATCGGAGCCACCGTGTCCGCCGCCACACCCCATCAGGGCGATCACGAGAAGGACCGCCATGCCGAGCGGACCTCGCCACGGGCCAGAAGCAGGAGTGAGCATCATCATGGTGGTAGGACGTCGCGCCCTCGCCCGGGGTTGCATCGGTCCGGCCCCGGCCCGGATCGATGCAGGGATCGACGGCACGGTCGGGGTCGTCCGGGCGGGGAGCGCGGGTCGGCTCGGGCCATGCTGGTCGTCCGCTCCCGAGCCGAACGGAACCACGTGGACCCCCTCGACGCCACCACCTCTTCCTCCGCACACACGCCTGACGACGGCCAGGAGGCCCCATCGACCGAGATCGTGGCCCGCGACGACGACCAGGACGTGCGCAGCCAGATCGAGGAGCCCGCGAAGTTGATGCGGATCGCGACCACGGTCCAGACCCTGTTCCAGGAGGTGAAGACCGCGGAACTGGACGAGGCGGCGCGTCAACGGCTGACCGACATCCACAATCGCATCGTCGACGAGCTCCGCGAGCTCGTCACCTCGAACCTGGAATCCGAGCTGGAGGCGTTCTCGCTCGATCAGGAGGGCGGCCCACCCTCCGGCGGCGAGCTCCGGGTGATGCAGGCACAGCTGGCGGGCTGGCTCCAGGGCGTCTTCCACGGCATCCAGGCGTCGGTCGCCACGCAACAGATGGCGGCCCAGCAGCAGTTGGCCCAGATGCAGCACCAGGCCCGTGAGGCGCCCAAGCCCCGGTCCGGGCAGTACCTCTGAACCCGGCAGTCGTGATCGCCGGACCGCAGCGGGGCGGACGATCGGCGACGTGGGGGCCGGGCCAGCCCGTGCATCACGGCAGCACGAGTTCGCCAGCGGGTGTTGCCGGATACGGACGGAAGATGGGCGGTCGTTCGCAAGGACCGTGTCCGCAGCCCAGGCGAACCGCAGGATCGTTCGGCACCACCTTCGTCGGCCCGCGGAGGTGGCGGCGCGGCGCACACCACGGACTGGTTGCCTGGTACTAGGCGACGCCTCTCGCATGCTCAGGCAACCCCGCCAGGTCGAGGATGCCACCGGTCCCGGGGGACCCTGCAACCGGCCGACGTCGGGTGATCATCGTGCACCTCGGTCAGCCGCCGGGCGCGAGCCTGGAGCAGCTTCGCGACCTTGGCCCGACCCTGCCCTCTGCGGCGGCCGGGCAGTTCAGCTGACCGACGCCTCGGACCGCTCAGGACGCCGTCCTCCACGAACGAGGTCGATAGCCGTGACCAGGACCACGGCCAACCACATGGTCGCGAGGGGCTGCATCAAACCGACCGGGCCGAAGACCCCTCCGGTCGCGTCGGTGAACACG
>PWLR01000097.1 GCA_003558435.1 Nitriliruptoraceae bacterium
GACGGCGGCGGGCGCCGGCCGCCATTGCTCGCGACGGCGGCGGTCGCCGGCCGCCATTGCTCGCGCACCCTGGCGGGACCTGTCCCTGCTCCGGTGCGCGAGCAACCGCACGGGGACGGGGACGGGGACGGGGACGGGGACGGTGACGCACCGCCCCGTGCCCAGGCCACCCCGGCCGCTGGTCACCTGCCGAGCGCCCGGCGGAGGGTGTCGAGCACCAGGGCCGGGTGCCGTTCGATGTCCCACCAGGAGAACCGCAGGCCCACCCGGTACCCGCCGATCGCCAGCGCGTTCTCGCGGCGCTGGTCGTCGTGCCAGTCGACCAGCGTCCCGTGATACCGGCGGGAATCCAGCTCCGCGACCACACGCTCAGGGAGCCAGATCGCGTCCAGGAGCCGCCGCTTCCCGTCGCCATCGATCACCGGGTGGTTCATCGCGGTCGGGGCGAGCCCCGCGGCCGTGGTGAGGCGCAGGAACCGCGACTCGAGCTCGCCGCGGGCGGTCGCCTCGAGCGGCGACAGTTCGTCCAGCACCCGCCGCATCGCCGCCCGACCCGCGAACCGCTCCCGCCGTCCCACCACCGCCCGAAGCTTCGCCGCGTCGACCTCCCCGCGCCGGACCGCTGCCGCCGTGAGCTCTCGCAGCCGCTCCGGATCGTCGAGTTCGCCGGCCAGGTCGCACAGGGTGCGCGCCACAGAGGTCACCCGCAGCGGCCCGCGGGCGACCACCTCGCTGTCGGGGTCGAGCACGCCGCGATGCAGTCGCCGGCCGGCTGTCTGCGTCCCCGAGCGCCCGGGGACGGTGAGGTGGACCGCGTCGAGCGGGAGGCCGTGCTCCAGACCGTGTACCGAACCTGCGGTGCGGTGGGAGAGGACCGCGGACGGCCCGTGACGGAACTGCGCGATCAGCCACCGCGACTCACTGTTGTCCGCGACCGCGCTCATGACGTAGATGCCGCGACCACGGCGCAGAACCAGCCCGCGCTCGTGCAGGGCGGCGAGGGCCTCGGCATCGATGCCGGCGCCCCGGGCCTGCGAGGCGCTGAACACCCCGAACTGGCGGTGGGAGACCCTGGCGAGCCGTTGCTGCGCAGCCCGCTGGGTGGACCGCACCGTGGCGATCGACGGTCGGCCGCCGAGGTGGAGCGCGCCCGGGCCGGGGCGGCGACCGTCCCCGGCCGGCGCGCTGGGGCGGCGGGGCAGCTCGGATCGGCTGGCTCGCTCGGCTGGATCCGTTCGGTCGGCTCCGTCCACGCTGTGATCTCCGAGAGCTGGCTGGGCTGAGGAACGCGCGCGTCAGAGTGCTGCGGCGGCGGCAGGTCGCGGTGTTGGACCGAGGCGCACCTGTGGACAACCGCCGTCCGGTACGGCGTGGCGGGACGTCACCGCCAGGAAGGTCGGCGAGGTAGCAGCGTGGTTGCTCGCGCAGCGTGGAGGGGACAGGTCCTGCCACGGTGCGCGAGCAACGACGGCGGCGGCGGGCGGGCGGGCGGTCGCGGCGGCGGCGGGGTGGCGGCGGCGGGGCCCCGCGCCGACGGCGCGTACCCTCTCCGCCGTGGCTACCGCACCCCTCCCCCCGCTCGACGCGCACCCGTTCCTCGACGGGCTGCGCGAGCGCGTCGTCGTGCTCGACGGCGGGATGGGCACGAGCCTGCAGGCCGCCGGCCTCACACCGCAGGACTTCGGCGGCGACCACCTCGACGGCTGCAACGAGATCCTGGTCCGCACGCGGCCCGACGTGATCGAGCGGGTGCACCGCGACTTCCTCGAGGTCGGGGTCGACGCGGTGCAGACCGATACCTTCGGTGGCGCACCCTGGGTGCTCGACGAGTACGGCCTCGGCGAGGACACCGAGGAGCTGAACCGCCTGGCCGCCGAGGTGGCACGCCGCGCCGCCGACGCCTACGCCAGCCCCGGCGACCCCCGCTTCGTGGTCGGGTCCATCGGGCCGGGTACCCGGGCGCCGACGCTGTCGCTGGGCAAGGATCCGACCGACACCCGCGACTTCATCGACGTGGGCGTGATGGAGGAGGGCTACCGCCGGCAGGTGCGGGGGCTGCTCGACGGTGGCAGCGACGTCATCCTGGTCGAGACCTGCTTCGACCTGCTCCAGGTCAAGGCGGCCGTCGCCGCCGCCAACGACGTGTTCGTCGAGCGGGGCCAGCGCGCGCCGCTGATGGTCCAGTTCACCGTCGAGAAGGACATCAACACCCTGCTGCTCGGCACCGAGCCCCCGGCGGCGATCGCGGCGCTCGACCCGCTGGCGATCGACGTGCTCGGGATGAACTGTGCGACCGGCCCGGCGGACATGCGCGAGCACGTGCGGACGCTGGCCCGACAGTCGCGGCTGCCGGTCAGCGTCGTGCCCAACGCCGGCATCCCCCACCTCGAGGACGGGCGGACCGTCTACCCGCTCGACCCCACCGGCCTGGCCGAGGCCCAGCACGAGTTCGTGAGCGAGCTCGGGGTCAGCATCGTCGGCGGGTGCTGCGGAACGACCCCCGCCCACCTCGCCGCGGTGGTCGCGGCGGTGCGCGGGTTGCGGCCGCGGGCCCGGGCGGTGGATCGGCCAGGAGCCGTGCGCCTCGGCGTGGCGGGCCGGCTGACCGATCCAGCACATCGGCCGGACAACCCCGCGGAGCCGGACACGACCGACACCGACACCGACGCACAAAACGCCACCGCGACCGCGACCGCCGCCGCCGCGGTGCCAGCCCGCCACCGCGGCCCGATCGTCGTCGAGTGGCGTCCGGCGCTCGCCTCGCTGTACGCCGCCGTGCCGATCGAACAGGAGAACGCCTTCCTCGCGATCGGCGAGCGCGCCAACGCCAACGGTTCGAAGGCCTTCCGCGAGCTGCTGCTCGCCGAGGACTGGGACGGCACCGTCCAGCTCGCCCGCTCCCAGACCCGCGAGGGCGCCCACGTCCTCGACCTCTGCGTCGACTACGTCGGCCGCGACGGCGTCCCC
>PWLR01000009.1 GCA_003558435.1 Nitriliruptoraceae bacterium
CCTGCAACGACCGGTTCAGTCCTGCCTTCTGAGCAACGCCTCTGCCAGGCTCTTCGATGGTGCCTTTCGCGCTGCGGGTCATCGCGACGAGGTTGAGGTCCTCGAGCACGATCACGTCGTGCTCACGCGCGATGGGCCCGGCCAGACCCCGAGAGCCCCGGTCGCCGAGCACGGCAACCGCACGCGGGTGAGCCGGAAGAAGCTCAGCGAGCAGATCCCGGGCCGCCCGCACATCATGGCGTCGGGCGCCGTGGACCATGGCGCCGACCGGAAGGCCCAGGTAATCGATCGCGATCGTCTTGTTCGCACCACACCGCAGGTACTTGCCGTGTGTCTCGTGGAAGCTCGAGCCACCCCGACCACCTTTGGTGGCCTGACAGTCGATCATCACCACCGACGGTTCCGGATCACGTCCTTCGCGCACCCGAAGGGTGCGGCGCAGGACGTCCATCGCCTGCTGCCACACGCCCCGGTCACGCCACCGGCAGAACGTCTTCCAGATGGTGTTCCACCGGCCGAACTCTGCAGGCAGATACCGCCACTGACACCCGGTGCGGGCCTGCTACAGGATCGCGTTCAGCACGGTCCGGCGACCCAACACCGGTCGGGGACCCCGGGACCCGCGGCCGAGCACAGGCTCGAGCAGTGCCCCACTGGGCGTCGGTGACATCGGCTGGATAGGCCATGAACAGCTACGTCGGCCGGCAAATCCAGAACTTCAGCTACAACTGTCCACAGGCCCTAACGGCTCGTCGTGGGGAATCAAGGAGGTCACGACCGCACAGAAGATGCATCCGCTACCAACGAGGGCGGCGATGGCTCGAGCGATCCTCCCTGCGACCGCGGCCGCTGCAGCCGGGCCTCCGGAACTCTTCGTTCGCCGGAACCAGATTCGAGCCGCTCGCGGACCCCGAACACGATGGCCGCTCGCCACGGCCCTCGCAGCGAAGCACCGCCAGCGCAGGAGCCCCGACCCGGGCGGCCGACCGTCACGCACACCGGTCATCGCGAACCGGCTACCACATCAGACTGGCATACCCAACGGCGATCAGTACCGCCCTTGGCTCGGAGGCCCGCGTCGCGAAACCGCGCCTACCCCACTTCCGAGCGGCAATCGCGGTCAGCTGATCGACATGGCACCAACCGCCGTGTGTGCCGGATGGCCGAAAGCGGGTTGTCGCCAGCGGAACGTGAAGCCGCCCCATGTGCCTCCCCATGACGATGGCGTCCTCATCGGCGACGGCGGGCGGGGATGCCGGACTGAGCTACACGGTTCCGCGTGGGACGATCCAGTCCTGTTGCTGACCGGTGACCTCGGCGATGCGGTCGAAGTCGGCGTCGTAGTGCAGCACGGTCAGGCCGGCTGACTCGGCAGCGGCGGCGATGACCAGATCCGGGATCGACAACCGGTGCTGCCCCCGGTCCGCCAACAGGCCCTGCACCTCGAACGCCCGGTCGAGCACGTCGTCATCGATCCTCGCGCGGGGCAGCGACCGCCGTTCGCGGCGAACGTCGCGATGGACCGCGGCAGTTTGTGCCGAGAACCCGATCTCCAGATCGATGATCCCGCAGGTGGCCACCAGCCCGTCGACCAGCAGCGGTTCGAGCCGGGCACGTACTGCGGCATTCGGCATGCGGGCCAGCGCGCTCTTGTCTGCCAGGTAGGCAGGCCTCAACGCCACGCGCCAGCCATGATCTGGTCGTCGTCCAGGTCGAGGCCGTCCATGCGGGCAAGGCGGTCGGCGTGGGCGCGGCGCTCGGCCAGCAGCACGACCTCGGCCAGCGCACGGTTGACCGCCTCCTTCATGGTGACAGCACCAAGAATCTCGGTGGCCTTCGCCAAGGTGTCCTCGTCGATGTCGATCAGCTTCTTGGTCATCGCGGCCTCCCGTTCCGTATATCCATACTTGGCCGGCAGTATACATCGAGTCCGCTAGGTCGATCCGGCGCGTCACGACGCCGGCACCGGACTCGAGCGACGAGTCGCTGGTACACCACATCGGCGGACAGCTCCCTCAGGGGCGCTCGGACCTGATCCGCATCAGCCCCTGACGTGTCGGCTTCGACCTGCTCGAGCAGCGTCGCGATCTCGGCCGGAGAGCCCTCGACCAGCGGACGCGCTCCCAGAGCCGGCAGGATGTGGTCGAGGGCGTGACGTCGACAGCGGTCGATGTTGGCGGCCGGGTCGATCAACTCACCCAGCCAACGACGCGCGTACTCCCCCAGCGTCAGTCTTCGTGCGGCCCGCGCTTCGCCCAGACGGTCGCGTGTGGCCACCACCCACTCGGCGGCCTCGGGCTCGGTCGCGAACGTCACCGAGTACGTCTTGCCGTCCACCATCAACCGGGCCCGGTAGCTGCCGGACGGCAGACGGTCCACCCCATCACCCACCTCCATCCACAGGCCTCGATCACCACGCTACGAACGGTCGGGCATTTGTCACGATTGGTTACGCCGACCCTGTGGACCGCCGCGTCGCAGGAAACCCGGAAAGCCGGAGAACGGCCTCCCAGATGATCTTGGAAGGCCGAGTTCGAGTTGCGCGCTGGGAGGGATTCGAACCCCCGGCCGCCTGATCCGTAGTCGCATGCCTTTAGTGCAACTGAGCGAATACCGGCGAACTGAGCGAATAGAACGTTGCCGAGGGTGTGGACGGTGGGTTCGTTCGGGCATGACTTGGGTTCGGCATCGGGGTCTCGGATGGGGAGTTGATCGAGATTCGTGCTCGACGGGAATCACGAGATCAATCCCCGTGGTACAGCCTTTCGAGGTCGATGAGTTCGACGTCGCCACGGCGCCGCGTTTCGGCGTGCAGCGCCGGATCGAATGATGAGCCGATGAGGAGGAGGCGTGCGCCCTCGGCCCGGGACCCGAGTCGGCGTCGGGCTTCGGTGAGCCGATCCAGGTGGCGACCACCGATCACCTCGCCGGCCTTGGCTTCGCCGATCGCGTTGATGC
>PWLR01000232.1 GCA_003558435.1 Nitriliruptoraceae bacterium
CACCGGCGGGCCGTACCGCCGGTGGCCCGGCTCCTGCGACGCCGCTCACCGGCCACGCCGCGCCCGCCCGTCACGTGCTCACCCCGGCCGGGCTGACGCGTTCCCCGCCGGCGTCCTCGGGGACCCGCTGCTCGAGCAGCTGCTCGATCACCTCGGTGACCTCCTGGCCGGCCTCCAGCAGACACATGTGGCCGCGGCCCTCCAGCTCGACGACCCGGCCGCCCAACCGCTCGGCCATCCGGCGTGAGAGCACCACCGGCGTCAACCGGTCGTGGGTGCCGACCACGATCACCGAGGGCACCTCGACCAGCGCATCCAGGCCCAGGTCCTCCTCGACGCCGAGCACCGCCTCGACCAACCCCAGGACCACGTCCGCCCCGCTGTCGAGCGCCAACTGCTGGGTGAAGGCCACCACCCGTGGATCCGCGTCCGGCCCGACCGAGGTCCACCGGGCGGCGAGGTAGGACAGGTCGGAGCTGGCCGCGGTGAGCCGGTTGGTCGCGTCCAGCAACCGGGGGTCGCGCAGCGTCGGCACCAGCCGCCGGATGCCGCGATCCAGCCGGGCGACGGCGCGGATGCCGATCTCCAGCGACAGGCGTTCGGACTTGGCCGACGAGGTGGTGGAGATCAGCGCCACACCGTTCAGCCGGGACGTGAACGTCTCCGGGAACCGTCGGGCCGCGTTCATCACCGCCATCGCCCCCATCGAGTGGCCCACGACGGTGACCGGACCGGGCGGTGTGCAGGTGCGCACCACCGTCTCCAACCCCCCGCCGAGCAGGTCGATGTCGTACTCCCCCGAGGCCGGCGAGGCGCTGCGTCCGTGCCCGGGCTGGTCGTAGGTCACGATGCGGTAGCGGTCGCAGAGTCTGACCACCTGCTCGTGCCAGACCCGCCCCGTACAGATCCACCCGTGCGCGAGGACCAGCGTCGGGGCGCCGCGCGGACCGTAGGTCTCGACCGCGATGCGGGAGCCGTCGGGGGCGCGGACCGCCCGCGGCTCCCCCGCGAACTCGCCCAGGGGGGAGTCCTCGGCCGGCAGCCTCGGCGCGAACCGGCCGCGCACCACCGACCGTTCGGCCAGGAAGCCCAGGGCCGCGCCCCCGGCGACCATCGCGCCGATCGCCGCAGCGCGTGCGGCCCGACCTGGCATCGCGCATCCTCCACCTCGACGTCCCTGACCGTGGCCGGGAGGCTACTGCCGCGGGCGCGTCACCCGCCCGCGGTGCCCCGCCGCGCCGCGCCGCGAGCCGACCGGGCTCACCCGCGGTGGTAGCGGGGCAGTCGAGCGGTCAGCTGCGTCGCGATCTCGTAGGTGATGGTGTCGGCGGCGGCCGCCCACTCCTCGACCAGCACACACTCCTCGCCCTGCTCGCCGAGCAGCACGACCTCCTCGCCGACCACCGGCTCGGCGTCGTCGCACCAGACCATCACCTGGTCCATCGTGACGGTCCCGACCATCGGGCGGCGCCGGCCCTTCAGCAGCACCTGCGCCCGGTTGGTCAGCGCCCGCGGGACCCCGTCGGCGTACCCGATCGGGACGGTCGCGACCCAGCCGTCCTCGGGCGCGCGCCACCGGTGCCCGTAGGACACCGGGGTGCCCGCCGCCACCCGCTTCGCGAACGCCACCTCCGAGACCAGGCGCAGTGCCGGCACCAACCCGTGGTCGGCCGCCGGGACGTCCAACGCCGGCGACAGCCCGTACAGGCCGATCCCGGGCCGGACCATGTCCCGTCGGGCGGCCGGGAACAGCAACGAGCCCGCGGAGTTGGCGGTGTGCACCAGCTCCGGGTCGATGCCGAGCTTGCTCGCCACCGACAGGGCCCGATCGAAGCTCGCCAGCTGCTGTTCGGTGGTCTGGACGCCGGGTTCGTCGGCCCGGGCGAGGTGGGTGAAGATGCCCTGCACCTCCAGCCCGCGCGACACCGCCACCTGCTTGACGCGCGCCGGCCACTCGTCGATCGGGACCCCGACCCGCCCCATGCCGGAGTCGACCTTGAGGTGGATCGCCACGGCCCGGCCGCGTCCGTGGCCGGCGGCGTCCAGCACCGCCAGGAACGGCTCGCGGTAGGCGGTGGGGGTCAGCTCCGCGGCGAGCATCTGCGGGATGGCCGCGACCGGGGGTTCCGAGAGCACCAGGATCGGCACGTCGATCCCCGCATCGCGCAGCACCAGCCCCTCCTCGACGAGCGCGACCGCGAGCCAGCTCGCACCCCCCTCCACCGCCGCGCGCGCCACCTCGACGGACCCGTGGCCGTAGCCGTCGGCCTTGACCACCGCGCAGATCTCCACACCGGTCGTTGCCGCCAGCTGCCGCACGTTGTGGCGGATCGCGCCGAGATCGATCTCCAGGCGCGTCGGACGCAGACCCGTCCGTGCCGGTGTCGCCATGCGTGTCACCCGAGCCCCTGTCGCCAGTCGTCCCACGCCAGGGTGCCCGGTCGGGGTCGACGCCGCTCGCCGGGCCCGCCGGCAACGGCGGACGCCGCCGCCAGATCCGCCAGCGTGGCCGGGAGGGTACGGAGCAGGTCGGTCGCGGTGGCCCGGTCCGCCCGGCCACGGCCTGCGAGCTCGCCGGCCGCCGCGTGCCACCACACGGCCTTCGCGACCGCCAGCGGGACGTCGTCGGCGCCGGCGATCGCGGCGGCGATGATCCCCGTCAGGGCGTCGCCGGTTCCGCCCGAACCGAGCGCCGCACTGCCGACCGGGGTGACCCACACACGCCCGTCCGGGGCGGCGACGAGCGTTCCGGGCCCCTTGGCGACGATGGTCGCGCGCAGCTCCCGCGCCAGTCGGGGCACGCGTTCGACCCGGTTCGCCCAGGCGTCGGGGCCGTCCTCGCCGCCGCCCATGCGGGCCAGTTCGCGTTCGTGGGGGGTGAGCACCAGCTCGCCGGCATGCTCGGCCAGCGCCGAGGGGTCGTCGCGGTGCACGTTGATCGCGTCGGCG
>PWLR01000242.1 GCA_003558435.1 Nitriliruptoraceae bacterium
ACCCCGCCGATGCCGATGCCGATGCCGCCGCCGAGACGGACACCGACACCGATACGGACACCGATAGCGATGCCGATGCCGACGCCGACGCCGACGAGGCGTCGGATGATGTCGACCTGGCCGGTACGACCGTCTCGGTGTTCGGGGCGCCAACGAGCGTCGAGGCCGACGCCATCAATGCGGTGATCGACGAGTTCGTCAACCAACCGACCGGCATGGACGCGTTCTACGAGGGCTCGGACAGCTTCGAGGAACAGATCCTGATCCGGATCGAGGGCGGCAACGCTCCGGATCTCGCGCTCTACCCCCAGCCCGGCGCGGTCGTCGAACAGGCGGCTGCAGGAAACGCCGTCTCGCTCGAGGAGTTGGGCTTCGACATCGCCGAGCTCGAGGCGACCTTCGGCTCGTACCTGCTGTCGCTCGGTGAGTACGAGGGCGAGCACTACGGCATCCCGACCAACGCGAACCTCAAGAGCCTCGTCTGGTACAACATCCCGACGTTCGAGGCCGAGGGCTACGAGATCCCCGAGACCTGGGAGTACCTGATCGCCCTCTCCGAGCAGATGGTGGACGACGGGCACACCCCCTGGGTGATCGGTACCGGCTCGGACGCCGCGACCGGGTGGCCCGCCACCGACTGGATGGAGGACATCGTCCTTCGCGACCAGGGCGTCGACGTCTACGACGGCTGGGTCGACAACTCGGTGCCGTTCGACAGCCCGGAGATCAAGGCCGCGGCGGAACGCTTCGCCGAGATCGCCTTCAACGAGGACTTCGTGGTCGGCGGGACCTCCGCGATCCCGGACATCGACTTCCGTGAGGCGCCCGATGCCATCATCGGTGACGAGCCGGCGGCGCTCATGCACCGTCAGGCGAGCTTCATCGTCAACTTCTTCCCGGAGGGCGCGGAGTTCGGCACCGATTACGGCGTGTTCCCGTTCCCGTCGATCGACGGCAACGACGGTGCGCTGATCGCCGGTGAGCTCGGTGTCGTCTTCGACGACCGCCCGGAGGTTCGTGAGTTCATCGCGCGCTTCACCGATACGGAGGCCCAGTGCGCCGGTGGTGACTTCGCCGATGTCTCACGCATCTCGCCGAACATCAACACGACCGCGGACTGCTACGCCGACGAGGTCGTGGCGGTGTCCGCAGAGACCATCATCGACGCCCTGAACGAGGGCACGGCCCGGTTCGACGCGTCCGACCTCATGCCTCCCGAGGTGGGTTCCGGCTCCTTCTGGACCGGCATGAACGAGTGGATGCGGGGCGCCGACCTCGATGATGTCCTCGACGACATCGAAGGCGGCTGGCCGAGCTAGTCAGCGGCCTGCACCTGGTCGGCCGGTCGTCAGATCGGCCGACCAGGCGCCGTAGAGCTCCCAGGCAGCGCCCGGAGAGCGAGTAGTGGCGTTCCGGTGGTCGAGCGTGCAAGATGGGTCCGGGAGCGGGCGTGAGCTCGAGCGATACGCGAAACAGGGAGCGGGAGCTGTGACGTCGACACCACCGGTGGCTGCAACGTCGGTCGATCGACCACCCTCCGGTGAACCACCCAGCGGGCCTGCTCCTCGTGCCCCCAGGTTGACCGCGGTCGTTGCGATCGCGATCCCCATCGCCGCCATGGCGCTGGTGCTCTGGGTCTTCGGGTGGATGCGCACCACGGAGATGAACCGCGGGCTCGTGGTGTTGGTGGCGGTGCTCGTCGGCGTCGGCGGGGTGTTCATCTTCTACTACGGGATGGATCGCATCGTCGATCTGTTCGCGGTCCGGTGGCAGGACCGGATACGACCCTGGGTCTTCGTGGGCCCGGCGCTCGTGCTGCTGAGCGTGTTCCTCGTCTACCCGGCGGTGAACACGGTGATACTGAGCTTCCGGGACGCTTCGGGCTCGGAGATGGTGGGCTTCGACAACTACCGGTTCGTCTTCACCGATTCGGCCATGCTGCGCTCGATCCGCAACACCCTCGGGTGGAGCATCATCGTGCCGCTCGTGGCCACCGTGGTCGGGCTGGTGTTCGCGGTGCTCGCGGATCGACTCACCCGGCTGGAGTCCGTCGCCAAGTCGTTGATCTTCCTGCCCATGGCGATCTCGTTCGTCGGTGCCAGCGTGGTCTGGGGGTTCATCTACGACTTCCGCGCGTTCGGCAACCAGACCGGCCTACTCAACGGATTGATGGTGGCCGTCGGCCAGGAACCCGTGGCGTGGTTGTCGCAGGAGCCCTGGAACAACCTGCTGCTGATGGTCATCATGATCTGGATGCAGACCGGTTTCGCGATGGTGATCCTCTCGGCGGCCATCAAGTCCGTTCCCGAGGACCTGCTCGAGGCCGGCCGTATCGACGGCGCGTCGGAGCTGCAGATCTTCCGCAGGATCACGGTGCCATCGATCCTCTCGGCGTTGGTGGTGGTGCTCACCACCGTGGTCATCGCCACCCTCAAGGTCTTCGACATCGTCTGGGTGCTGACCAACGGTGGCTCGGGCACGGAGGTGATCGCCGAACGTTTCATCCGGTACTTCTTCCAGTTCCGCGATGGCGGTCGCGGTGCCGCGGTGGCGGTGCTGCTGTTCCTGGCGATCATCCCGATCATGGTCATCAACGTGCGTCGGTTCCGCGCCGAGGAGGAGATCCGATGAGCGTGCTCCAGGACCCTCCCGCCGCCACGGCTCCCGAGCCGGCCGCACCCGCGAAACCCACCGGTGCGCCGGGCACGAGCGGGATCGGTCTGCTCGTCGTCAGGATCGCGGTCCTGACCATCGTGATCCTGTGGTTGATCCCCACCCTCGGTCTGCTGGTCTCCTCGTTCCGGGTGCGTGCGATCACGGAGACCGAGGGCTGGTGGACGTTCCTCGCCAATCCCTTCGATACCGCCCAGTGGACCCTGCAGCACTACCGCGATGTTCTGGGGGGTCGAAGCGGCTTCGGCAACGCGTTCTTCAACAGCTTGGCCGTCACCATCCCGGCGACGGTCATCCCGATCACGGTGGCGGCGTTCGCGGCCTATGCGTTCTCGTGGATGCATTTCAAGGGCCGGCAGATCCTGTTCATCGGCGTGGTCGCGCTGATCGTGATCCCCCTGCACCTCGCGTTGATCCCGATCCTGAGGCTCTACACGCAGGGGGTGACGCTGTTCGGCGTCACCCTGATCGCCGACCTCAATCTGGTCGGTAGCTACCCGGCCATGTGGCTGGCGCACACCGGGTTCGGGCTTCCACTCGCCATCTACCTGCTACGCAACTACATCGGTTCGCTGCCCTCGTCGATCATCGAGTCGGCCCGGGTGGACGGCGCGACCCACTTCCAGATCTTCACTCGTCTGGTCGTACCGCTGTCGGTGCCGGCGCTCGCGGCGTTCACCATCCTGCAGTTCCTGTGGGTCTGGAACGATCTGCTCGTGGCCCTGGTGTTCCTCGGCGGGACCCCGGAGGTCCGGGTCCTCACGATGGCGCTTGCGGACCTGCTGGGGGCGTTCGGACAGAATCGACACATCCTGCCGGCGGCGGCCTTCGTCACGATGGTGCTGCCGATGGCGGTGTTCTTCTCGCTGCAGCGCTACTTCGTGCGCGGACTGACCGCAGGGGCGGTGAAGGG
Source organism: Nitriliruptoraceae bacterium (assembly GCA_003558435.1). GTDB lineage: Bacteria > Actinomycetota > Nitriliruptoria > Nitriliruptorales > Nitriliruptoraceae > PWLR01. The sequence goes on from PWLR01000242.1 coordinate 3,587, forward strand.
GTGACCTCACCTGTCATGGAGGAACTCGGCGTCAGTCTTCGGCAGCGATGGATGGCGATCACCGCCGCCACCGTCGTCCTGCAGTTCAGCTACTGGTTCATCCTGGAAGGGGCCGCCCCCGCGGAGGCCGACGGGGCATCGGGTGGCCTGATCGCCATCGGGTTGAGCCTCGTGCCGGTGATCTTCCTGGTGCTCGCGTTCGGGTCGCGGCATCTACGGCCCACCGCCGCGGTGCTGCGGGCGATGGCCCTGTTCCTCGTCGTGGGCGTGCCACTGGCGGTGCTCGACGTCGTGGTCGGTCTGACCTTGGGCTACGCCCTCGGAGGTCTCAGCGCGTTGCGGACCCCGGAACCCTCCGAGGGCGTCGTTCGGGCCCGCCTCATCGCCGTGGGGGCGGGGATCCTGTACCTGATCGCGGTGCGCTGGCTCTCGCCCGGGTTCGCCCTGTTCACCGGAGCGGTCATCCCGTTCACGCTGCTCGGCCTGGCCGATCAGAGCCTCGAAGGGCGTGCCCGGCTCCGTTGAGCGGACCGACGGCGCCTTCCCGTCCCGGGCCCGGACACGCCTCGGCGTCAGGTGGGTGGCGGACGCCGCAGCCGACCGCGTACCCTGACGTCATCGGGAGGAGCCGGCCAGGCGGCCGCGCCCGAGGTCCCCAGTGATGGGTGACCGAAGGTGAGGAAAGTCCGGACTCCGTAGGGCAGGGTGCTGGGTAACGCCCAGGCGTGGCGACACGTGGCAAGCGCAACAGAGAGCAGACCGCCCGGGTCACCCAGATGTTGGGGCCCGGGTAAGGGTGAAACGGTGAGGTAAGAGCTCACCAGCACGACGGGTGACCGTCGTGGCTAGGTATGCCCCACCCGGAGCAAGGCCGAGCAGGGACCACGGCGGCCCGCCGACATGGTCCCGGGTAGGCCGCGTGAGGCGTCGGGTGACCGACGTCCCAGAGAGATGGTCGCCGCCCGCAGCCGGGTAACCAGCTGCGGGAACAGGATCCGGCTTACGTGCCGACTCCTCCCGATACCACCGCCCGGCCGTCGTTGCCCGGCCGTCGCTGCCCGGTCGGCAGCCAGCGGGGGCGATGCCCTCACCGTGGCACCGATCCGGCAGGTCCGAGCCCATCGACCATGGCCGCCACCCGGCGGGCGGTCCCCGGGCCCAAGGTCCAGCCCGAGCCCCCATGGCCGTAGGCGTGCACGATGGGTGCCGGTCCGTCTCGTTCGAGTTCGAGCCTGACCCCGCCGCGCCGATAGGGCCGGAGTCCGGCGCGTGACTCGATCGGTTGGACATCGCGGAGCTGCGGCAGGATCCGCGCGTTCGTGGCGATGATGCGGGCGATGGTGTCGCGCTGCGGTTCGGTGTCCCAGACCCCGTGCTCGGCGGTGCCGCCGAGCACGATCCCGTCCGAGCGCGGGTAGGCGTAGTAGCCGTCGGCGTTGACCGAGGCCCTCGTGGCCTCGTGGTTCGCAACGAGCACCGTCTGCCCGCGTACCGGGATCACCGCCGCGTCGGCCTCCAGGCGCCGTGCGCCCAGCCCCGTGGCGTTCACCAGGACCTGCTGGTCGCTCCCGGTGAGCAGATCCTCGAGTCGCTCGATGGCAGCGCGCTCGGTGGGCACCGCGTGGGTGGTGTTCACGTGGTCCGTGAGGGCCGGCAGGGTGACCGGGACGTCGAAGAAGTAGGTTCGGTAGGCCACGGCATGGGCGTACCCGCCGGGGAGATGGTCACCTTCGCGGGCGCCCAGGTGCTGCACCTCGCGCATGACCCCGAGGTAGTCGCGCGGCTCCAGGGGCCGGTCCGAGACCTCGATGTGCTCGACCTCGGTGATCCCCATGGCGCTGGCGAACCCGCTGCGTGCCCAGCGGTCGAGTTCCTGGCGGCTGTCGAGCAGTAGCTGCGGGTACGGGCCCAGGCGGGGCAGGGTGCTCGGCTTGAAGCTGGCGGCGGCGCGCCCGCTGGTGGTCTCGTCTCCCACCTCGCGCGCCACGATGCGCACCGTGTGGCCCCGATGCGCGAGAGCGTGTGCCGACATCAGGCCGATCACCCCGGCCCCGGCAACGGTCACATCCACGTGGTCACCCACTCCGTCCGAGCACGGAGGCCAGGCTATGGCCTGCCCGGACGGTGGACGTCGGCGTCGTGGACGGGCGAAGCGAGCCCGGCGCTGCGCCGGCCCGTGTTCGGCGTACGGACGGCCTCAGTGGATGGAGGGTCCGTAGTAGCTGTGGCCGGTCTCGTGTTCGTACTCGAGTTCGAGCACCCGGTGGTCCAACACGCGCCCCTGAGCGAGTTCGACGGCCCGGTAGGCGTCCATCAGCGAGTGGAGGGAGTCCCACAGCGTGCGACTGCAGCCGCGGTCCTGGACCACCTTCGCGGCTGCGGTCAACACCTCGGAGTGCAGCAGGTTGGCGACGGGCTGGAAGCGTTCACCCTCCCGGTCGGCACGGTCGACCGCACTCATAGGCCCACCCCCGCGGCCGGTGCGCCGTGCAGCGACGGAGCACGGGTCGCCCCTGAGCACGTCGTTCCCGCGCGATCGGTCTTCATCCGGTTCATCCGGTCACCTCTCATCGTCGTTGCCCCGCACGGCAGGGTGCCGTGCGTCCCCAGGCAGGAGGGTTCTGCTTGCCCCAACGTTCTCGTCGGTCATCCTCTGACGGACCTTGCTCGTGGACGTGCGCTGGTGCCACATGCGTCGGAGGATCCGGCCCCGTGCCACGCCGCTACCGTGGGGACGGTTGCAGCTGTCGTGTCCTTCGATCCACCCGTGGAGGTCCTCTGTGATCGACCCCGCCGCCGTGCGTGCCCGCCACGCCGATGGCCCCTTCCTGCGGGCCTGTCGCGGGCTTCCGCACGACACGGTCCCGGTGTGGTTCATGCGCCAGGCCGGCCGTGCACTGGCCGAGTACCGGGCGATCCGGGCGGACCACTCGTTCGAGGAGGTCGTCCACACCCCGGAACTGGCGGCGGAGGTGACCCTCCAGCCGGTACGGCGCTACGGGGTCGATGCCTCCATCCTGTTCTCCGACATCGTCACCCCGGTCCAGGCGCTCGGGATGGGGGTGACCATCAAGCCCGGGGTCGGTCCGGTCGTCGAGCAGCCGATCAGGACCCCGGCCGACCTCGACCGACTCCGACCGTTGGAGCCGGAACTGGACGTGCCGTTCGTGCTGGACACGGTCTCGATCCTGGTGAACGAACTCCGGGTCCCGCTCATCGGTTTCGCCGGGGCCCCGTTCACGGTCGCGAGCTACCTCGTCGAAGGCGGCCCCTCGCGCTCCTACACCCGCACCAAGGCCCTGATGTTCGGTGACGAACCGACCTGGCACCGGCTGATGGAGAAGCTCGCCGGCATCACGATCGCCTCGCTGCGTTCGCAGGTCGCGCGCGGTGCCTCGGCGGTCCAGCTCTTCGACTCCTGGGCGGGGGCCCTGAACCCGATCGACTACGAGCGCTACGTCCTGCCCCACAGCCGGCGGGTCATGGACGAGCTCGCCGACCTGGGGGTGCCACGCATCCACTTCGGCGTCAACACCGGAGAACTGCTCGGCCTGATGGCCTCGGCGGGCGCGGACGTCGTCGGTGTGGACTGGCGGACCCCGCTCGACGTGGGCCGGGCACGGATCCCGGAAGGCGTCGGCTTCCAGGGCAACCTGGAACCTGCGGTCTGTCTGGGGCCGTTCGAACACGTCGAGGAACGGGCTCGCGACGTGCTGCGCCGGGCCGGTGGCCGCGTGGACCACGTGTTCAACCTCGGGCACGGGGTCCTCCCACCCACGGATCCCAGCATCCTCGAACGGCTGGTCGAACTCGTCCACCGCGAGGGCGAGGTCGCCTCGCCGGTCGCCGCCCGACCCGAGGACGGGCGGAGCCCCGCGGGGCAGGGGAGTGCCGCCGATGGCTGAGTTGGCGATCGCGTTGCTCGGCGGCGAGGACCTGGCCGGACCGCTCTCGGAGCGGACCGGCGTGCCCGTCACGGCCACCGACGTCGACACCCACCTCGACGTCGCCCATCGTCTGGGTCTCGGTGGGGCGCTGGTCGTGGGGTTGGCGAGCGTTCCGTGGCCGGTGTCGCCGGAGCTCCACGCCGAGGGTTCCGCGTCGTTGCCCGCCTACACCGGGGTCGTGTCGTGGCATGCCCTGCCGGCGCTGCTGGACGCCCTGGCGCAGGCCGCGGCGCCCGGCGCGAAGTCCGGCGCACACGTGCTGATCACGGCTCCCGACCCCGGTCCCGAAACGGAGCCGGGTGATCTGGTCTTCCTGCGCGAGGTGGCCGAGGGCATCGCGGCCCGGGTCGAGTTGGCATCGCGATCCGTCGCCTGGCGTGGGGACACCCGCACCCCGACGGCCGTCGATGCGCTGACCTCGTTGGTCGAAGCCCACGGACGCCGCGACATCATCGAGGTGCCGGTCTCGCCCGGGCTGAGTGCGGACCCGGACCTGGCCGCGACCGCCGAACGGCTCGGTGCCCGCCTGATCTGCGTCGATCTCGGCCGTGCGACCCTGCTCGATCTGTTGACCACGGTGGTGCGGACCGTCGCGGGGTACGAGGACGCGTTCGGTCCGGAGGACCTCGATGCCGACGAGGTCGGTCACGAGGCCGATCTGCCCGACCTGCCCGATGGGCCGGCCGGACCGTGAGCGCCGCCGGGAAGGCCGAAGGACCGGACCAGCACGCCGCTGCGGGGGCCGGCCACGCACCCGCCGAGGCTCGGGCGGGCCGGCCGAGGGTCGCGGTGATCGGTGCCGGTCTGACCGGCCTCGCGACCGCCTACCACCTGCGTGACGAGGCGGAGGTCACGGTGTTCGACGCCGCCGAACGGGTCGGCGGGCAGATCCTCACGAGCGAGCTGGCGGGGGCCCCGCTCGACGTCGGGGCGGACGCGTTCCTGGCGCGGCAACCGGAGGCCGAGGCCCTGGTCCGGTCGGTGGGCTTCGGTGACGACGACCTGGTCGCCCCCGCCACGGGTCGCGTCCATCTCTGGGTCGGTGGACGCCTGCGACCACTGCCCGACGCCACCGTGTTGGGGGCGCCGACCTCGTTGCGCGCCGTCGCGAGGAGCCGCGCTCTCGGTCCCGCCGGGCTCGTGCGGGCAGCCGCGGAGCCGCTGCTGCCGCGCCGCCACGTCGCCGGCGACCGCAGCGTGGCCGATCTGATCGGCGAACGGTTCGGCCGCGAGGTCGTGCAGACCCTGGTGGAGCCGCTGCTCGGTGGGGTCTACGCCGGGGATACGGAGCTGCTCTCGGCATCGGCGACCGTGCCGCCCGTGTGGGCGGCGGCACGGGATCACCGGTCGCTGACCGCGGGACTGCGGGCACACCGCGCGCGGACCGCCGGCGACGCCCGACCCGTGTTCCTCACCCTGCGCCAGGGCTTGGGCGCCTTGACCGGTCGACTGCGCGACCACCTCGGTGACCGGGTCCGGACGGGCACCCGGGTCACCGGACTGGCGCGCGTGGGGAGCCGGTGGACGCTCACGACGGTGGCCGCGGCCCCCACCCTCGCCGAGGGTCGGCCGGGAACCGTCACCTACGACGCGGTGGTGCTGACCGTGCCCGCGGTCGTGGCGGCGGACCTCCTGCGAACGATCGACGCCGAGGTCGCGCGTGAGTTCGCGGGTATCCGGACCGCCTCGGTCGGGGTGATCGCGCTGGCCTACGACCCGGCCGATGCGCGTTCGGTCCCCGATGGCAGCGGGGTGCTGGTGCCGAAGTCCGAAGGTCGGCTGGTCAAGGCCGTGACGGTCAGTTCACGCAAGTGGCCCCACCATCACGACCACGACGGATCGTTCCGGCTGCGGGCCTCGGTCGGCCGGGTGGACGATCCGGCGGCACTCGAACTCGACGACGCGACGTTGGCCGAACGTGTCGATGCCGAGGTCCGGTTGGCGTTGCGCCTGCGGCATCCGGCGAAGGAGCGCACCGTGGTGCGGTGGCCGGGAGCCCTGCCGCAGTACGAGGTCGGCCACCTCGCCCGTGTGGACCGCATCCGGTACGCACTCGCTGAGCGGTTGCCCGGTCTGCAGATCGGGGGTGCCTCGCTCGATGGTGTCGGGCTGGCAGCGAGGGCACGCGACGCGGGACGCCTCGCGCACGAGGTCCGTCATCACCTGGGGACGAGCGTGCGGTGATGGCCCGACCGACCGACGAACCCGGTCCGGCACCGATGGCGCGTGCCAGGGCCGGTCATGGGCTCTCCGTGCTGCTGCTCCGGCATGCGTGGGCGCTGGACCGTGGGCAGTGGGAGGGCGCGGATCGGCGGCGCCCGCTGAGCGGCCGTGGGCGGGCCCAGGCGCAAGCGTTGCCGGGACACCTCGCCGCTCTCGGGGTGAGACCGGTGATGCTGGTGGCGACACCCACCGAGCGCAGTGCGGCGACGCTCCGTCCCCTGGCCCGGATCCGTGGACTGCCGGTGCACGAGGACGAGCGGTTCACCGATGTCCCGGCGCCGTTGTGTTGCGACGATGGCTGGGGGAGCGCAGCCTGGCTGGCCGTGCGGGCCATGGCGGGGTTGGACCAGGCGGTGCGACGGGCCGTGAGCCTCGTGGTCGAGCCCGAAGGGCGCGGCAGCGACGACCGCAACGACCAGACCGTCGGCCACGACACCGACAGCTCGGATCGTGAGGTGCGGGCGGTGGTCGTCTGCAGCCACGGCGAGACGCTCCCGGCGCTCCTGGCCGGTCTGGGGGCGAGAGACGGCTGGCGACTCGAGCGGGGTCCTGACGTCAGCCGGAAGACGATGCCGAAGGGTGGCGGGTGGTTGCTGTCGCCGGTCTCGGACCGGGTCGTGGTCATCGACCCCCCGGTGATCCCCGAAACCACGGATCCCGGCGGCGTCTGACCACGCTCAGCCCGGCACGGTGCCCGGCACGGTGCCCGGCTCGAGCAGCTCGGGTCCGTCGTTGCGTACCGAGTTGACCCGATCGGTGATCGCGGTGGCTCGGAGCTTGGGCGCACCCAGTGCGCTGACCGTCTCCAGCAGGTGTGGGGCCTCGTCGGGGTCGGCGGTGAGCCAATCCCGCCACAGTGTCGGGGGCAGGATCACAGGCATGCGGTGGTGGATGCGTTCCATCTCGCCTCGTGCATCGGTCGTCACGATCGCCGTGCTGAACAGCGGATCCGCATCGGGTGTCTGCGGGTCGCGCCAGGACGACCAGATACCGGCGAACGCCAGGGGCTCGCCCGACGGGTCGGCGAGGTGGAACGGTTGTTTCTTGGCGCCTTCGTCCCGGGCCTGCCATTCGTAGAAGCCGTCGGCGGGCAGCAGGCACCGCCTCCGTGCGAAACTGGGCGCGAACATCCGCGAGGTGGCGACCGTTTCGATGCGTGCGTTGATCGGCTGGGGGGTGCCCTTGAGCTGTTTCGCCCACCGCGGCACGAAGCCCCACCGGAGCGTGCCCAGTCGCCGGGTCCGAGTATCGTCCAGTACGGCATAGACGGGTGTCGACGGCGCCACGTTGTAGCGTTCACCGAGCGGTTCCGTACGGATCTCGTCCACCTCGAAACGCTCGGCGAGCTGGTTCGGGTCGGAGAGGGACACGTAGCGGCCGCACATGGGTCGAGCTTAGCTTCCGGGGCAGGACCTGCTCCGAGGTGGGCGATTGACCTGTCCAGCCGGGCGGGGCGCCCTGCGAGGTACATCGTCCTCGGCGGCGTAGTGTCCGTGGGGAACGCCCGGGGTCCTGCTCGTCCACGATGTGCTCGTGGCCGCCCCGCAACCAGCTGTCGCCCACCTCACCGAACCCGCCCTCCGCCTTCTCGGCCTCGAGCCACCACCGGACAGGAGTCGCACGTGGAGCCGGACCCGTCGTCGCGCGCCGCCGCCCGGCGGATCGTCGAGGAAGTGCTCGCCGAGCATGCCGCCCGAGCTGCCCCCTTGGACGGCGTGGCACCCGTCACGATCGTGGAACGCCCGGATACCCCGGCGTGGCGAGCAGCCCGGCGGATCGTCGAGGAGACACTGGCGGAACATGCGGCCCGGGCCATGATCCCGCCGAAGATCCGCGTCGAGGTGGTCGTCGACCTGGACGAGTACGGCGTCGAGGTGTTGGTCGATCTCGATGAATCCCGGCCGAGCTCTGACCAGCGGGTGGGTCCGGACACCGCGGAGGATGGCCCGGAACCCGCCGTGGTGAGCGTGGTTGCGCCGATCGAGCGCGACGTGACTCCCGCGAGATCCGCCCGACGCATCGTGCAGTCGGTGCTCGACGATCACGGTGTCGACCCGGAATCGGCGGGCACGCGCCCCGAAACGCCGATGGCCTTCGAGATCGATCCCGACCCCGATCCGCTCCCCGAGCCGGTGGGGTCGTCGGCGGACGAGGGAACCGCCGTGGTCCTGACCGGGTCCGGGTCCGGACCGACCGGGTCACATGCCGAGTCGACCGAGCCCGAGCCCGAACCCGAACCCGGACCGACGGTGGACGGGGCATCACCCGAGGCCGCGGGCGATCCGGAGGACATGGCCGGGGCGGTCGTGCCGATCGACGACGCGCTGGTGCGCGCCGCGATACCAGATCGGTTGTTCGCTGCAGACCCGGACCCGGTGGAGGCTGCCGTAGCGATCGACGGGCCGACCGAGGGACCGGCACCCGACGCAACGCCCTCGCTCGAGGATCCACCACCCCCACCTATGACGGCGACATCTCGCCCGCCCTCGCTCGCCGCACCGGACGCCCCGGTAACCATCGCGTCCCGGATCGTCGCGGAGGTGCTGGCCGAGCGTGCCCAGGCAGCCCTGGACGCCCGCGACCCCGAGCCCGAGCCCGACCCCGAGCCCGAGCCCGACCCCGAGCCCGCGGTCGCCCCGGCCGCGACCGACGCATCCGACCTGCCGGCGGAGCCACGTGACCTGCCGGCGGAGCCAGGTGACCTACCGGATCGACCGGTGGAGCTCCCGGGAGCGACCGAGACGCTCGTGCTCGATACCGGGACCGGGGCGCAGCGCGTTCCGGCGGCGTCGGCGTCCTCGCCGGCGCCGGTCTCGGAACCGGACCGGGGTAGCGACCCTGCGGTGGATCCCGACGCCAGCGCCGCCGAGCAGCTCGAGGAGCTCGAGGAGCTCGAGGAGCGTCCACCGGGTGCCGCCAACGGGCGCGTGCCGGCGATGAACACACCGGATGGAGCCGATCCCGGGTCGTCGGCCGGGCTGTTGACCGTGGAGGCCGCGCCCGAGGACGTGCGGGTGCTCGACCAGGTCGCCCACGACCCGCAGGTCGAGCACCTGCCGGCAGAGGCGGTGGAGGACGAGCTCTGGGCGGACGAGCCATCGTCGGCCATCGTCGCGGAGGACGACCTCGCCGCACAGGACGAGTACGGCCAGTGGCCCGACCCCATCGTGCCGCCTCGGCGGACGGGGCGATGGCTGATCACGACGGTGCTCGGCGCCGTGTCGCTGGCCTTCTTGCTGCCGCTGGCCATCGGTGCGCTACGCGACCTGGTGTCGTTCTCCTGAACGAGGCCACCCCTCGCCGAGTCGAGCGTGTCGCGATCACACCGTCCAGACGTCCTCGAACCACGGGACTTCCTCCGGGACCGGTCCGGGCGGGGGGAAGTGTTCGGCGGCATCGGGTACCAGGTCGAGGGTGAACACGACCCCGTCGCCGCTCGGGAAGCGAACCGCCAGGTCGGGCCGTCGCACGAAACCCGATCCCTCGTACAGCCGGTGTGCTCGGGTCATCCACGCCATCGAGGTGATGATCACACGACGGCAACCCCGGGCCCGGGATCGGGCGAGGCAGGCTTCGACGAGCGCCCGCCCGACCCCCCTGCCCTCAGCGTGCGGTGCGACGGCCAGCACCCGGAATCCGGCGTCGCCGTCGTCGACCGCTCGTCCCTCCCACTGGTCATCGCCGGGCAGGACGTAGGTGACCGTCCCGACGATACGATCGTCCAACTCGGCGACCAACAACGCCGTACAGCCATCGATACGCGCGGACGGGTCGGCCAGGAACGTGCGGTACTCGCCTTCTATCCGCCCGTAGCCGTCGTAGCCGGCCAAGGTGATGGCGCCCACGTCCTCCACTTCGTCCCATCGCATCGGTCGGACGATCATCCGATCGTGGGCGTGTGAGGTCAGGATGCCACCGCGTGTACGGGCGGCCTCGATGCTGGGACGTGGCACGAGCGACCTCGGGAGGAAGCGACGGGAAAGGCGGGCAGGAGTCGAACGGTGAGTCTGGCATACCGCGGTGGGACGGGAGCCCTCAGCCGTCGTCGGTCTCCTCGTGGATCCGGAACTCGAAGGCTTCGGTGAGTCCGATGAGGAGCTCGTCCACGAGCTCGAGCCGATCCAGACATCGGTCGGTCGCGAGCACCCGTTGCGCGTCGAAGGGGTTGAGGGGGGCCATGACCGCCGCCTGCCAGCAGGCCACCTCGGGATCATCCGCCAGATCGAAGGTGGAGGGGACCCCGTCCTCGCCCAACTCGGACTGCATGGCCAGGACACGACGAAGACGTGGCACGAGTTGCTCGACGCGGTCCATGACTTGCCCGTCGGCGTGGTCGTCGGGCAGGTCGACCACCTCGGCGATCGGGTACGGAGCATCCGGCAGCCACCGTTCGACGCGGATGCGACGGGTGCCGACGCCGATCGCCAGCCATCGTCCGTCGTCCATCTCCTCGGCCTGCAGGACCTTGGCGACGGTGCCGACGTCGGTGCGGAGGTCACCTCCGCCCACCTCGTGGCCACGGGAGATCAGGGTGACGCCGAACTCACGGTCCGACTCCAACACGTCGTGGATCAGGGCCCGGTAACGGGGTTCGAAGATGTGCAACGGCAGGACCATGTGCGGGAACAGCACGGTTCCCAGGGGGAACATGGGAAGCTCGCGCATGGGGACTCCGGCGTCGTGGATGGGTCGAGGGTGATCAGGTTCACGGTGTCACGTTGAACGGTGACACGTTGATCCGGGTCCGATGGGTTCGCCACCGGGGCGGTCGTGGGTCGGTGGTGGATGTCCTGTCGGCCGGTGCCCGGGTGCTGGCCTGGCCAGGTCGTGCGCAACGTGGTACCCCGTCAGCATGAACACACTTCACGACGACACCGTCCGAACCGCGCTCGAGGACCTCGACGGGTGGGAGCTCACGGGCGACCGCATCCGCCGTGAGCTCAGTTTCCCGGGTTTCCGGGAAGCGATCGACTTCATCGTGAGGGTCGCCGACCTCGCGGAGGCCGCCGATCACCACCCGGAACTCCACAACGTGTACTCCGGTGTGACGATCGAGCTCACCAGCCACGATGCCGGTGGCGTCACGGAGCGGGACATCTCGTTGGCGCGGGCCATCGACGACGTGGTCCATCCCGATGGGCCTGCCTGAGCCGGTTCGTCGCCCGGAGCTCACCGCTCGGGCAACTCGGCCACCTGCACGGGCCGGGGCGGTGGCACGTCGAGGCAGCCGCCGTCGGCGCCGACGGCGCGCAACCCGGCCCGGTCACCGGTTCCGAGCTCGACCGGGCCCTCGCCCGGATGGACGTACATGAGCTCGTCCGGATCATCGACGTGACCGAGACCGAGCACGTGGATCAACTCGTGCAACACCGTCGCGCCCCAGGAGTCGGCCCGGTCGCCCCGGCCCGGCCGCAGGTCGTGCCGCTCGGCATTGAGCACCACCTGACCGGAGACGTAGACCCGCTCGCCGGCAGGACCGACCGCGAGCGGGATCGCCACGCCCCGGTCGGTGTCGCCGAGCGGGACTCCGTCGGCGCCGGGGACTGCCCAGGCGATCAGCACCGGCGCCCAGCGTTCGCCGTGATGCTCGGGCTGGTAGGGGAGTCGGGTGCCGCTCGGACGTTCGTCGGTCGATCCCCTCACCACCAGATCCAGGCCGGTGGCAGCGCGTAGCGTCTCGATCGCGTCCTCGACGTCCTGTTCCGCTCCGTCGGGGAGGGAGGTCGTGGACACGACGAACTCGATGGGTGAGCACGCGTCCCATCGCACCGGTGTGCCGTCACGGTTGCGCTCCCAGACGGAGAAGCCTTCCGAGGAGGCGCCCGTGGTCGCTGTGGCAGGGGACGGCGAACGGTCCCATCCGGTCGCCAACGTTCCCAGGGCCACGGCGCTCGCCGCCAGGACCGTCACCGCGAACATCGCGGCTGCCAGGACACGTAGCCTGCGGCGCAAGGTCGCTGAGGCTCGGTCGGCGGCATCCATGCGGGGACGGTAGCGAGGCTCGACAGCTCCCGAGATGTGAGCGGGCCACACCCGCGGACGACGCGTTGGAGGTAGGGCGGTGGGAAGGGTCGGTAGGGCGGTGGGAAGGGTCGGTAGGGCGGTGGGAGGAGCCGGCAGGGCGGTGCCCTTGCACCACGTTCAGCTCGGCGCGGTGCGCGTGCCCTACCTGGATATCGGTGACCGCGACGCCCCGCCGGTGGTCTTGCTCCCGGGTCTGAGCGATGGTCTGGCCCCGATCACACGGGCGGCGGCCCGACGGCCCTATCTGCAGGTCCCGCTCCCCTTGGATCGGATCCGGGGACTCGTGGTGTCGCATCGGCTACCGGTCGCCGCCCCGGTCACCACCCGCGAACTGGCCGCCGACATCGCGGCGGTGCTGGAGGTGGTGCTCGACGGGCCGGCCGTGTTGGTGGCGCACTCGATGGGTGGCATGGTCGCGCAGCACCTGGCCGCCGATCGGCCGGAGCTGGTCTCGGGTTTGGTACTGACGGCCAGTTCTGCCCGTCCCGACGCGGCCGTACGCGAGGTGCTCGAACGGTGGGACGCGCTGGTGGCCGATCACCGCTTCGAGGCGTTCGCCCGTGACGCGGTGGCGACCTCGTTCACCGGCGCGAGTCGGCGCGACCGCGAACGTCTGCTGGCCGCCGATCCGCCCCCGGCGCCTCCGTCGGAGTTGATCCCTCGGCACCTCGCACTCTCCCGGGCGTGCGCGACCCACGACGCCGCCGGGCGGCTCGCCTCGATCGAGCATCCGTCCCTCGTGATCGCCGGCATCGATGACGTGGTGATCCCGGCAGCTCAGTCCGAAGCGCTGGCGGCAGGACTGCCGCACGGCCGGTACGTCGCGCTCGAGGGTCTGGGGCACGGTTTCCCCGAGCAGGACCGGCAGCGCTACATGGAACACGTCGTGCCGTTCGTCACCGAGGCGGTGGTCGGGTAGAGCGGAGCGGTGCGGGGTGGGGCGACTACGCTGCCAGCATGGCGTCACTGGTGGTGGTCACGGGAGGCTCGGCCGGACTCGGCCGAGCCCTGCTCGAGGCCGCGCCCGAGGGCTCGTACCGTGTGGATGTGAGTAGGTCGGGCCCGCCACCGGTGGCCGACGAGCATGTCGCCGCCGACCTCGGCGATCCCGCGGCCTGGAAGCCGGTCGGTCAACGCATCGAACAGTTGATCGGCCAACGGCAGTGGACGCGGGTGACGCTCGTCCACTGCGCCGGCACCCTGGAGCCCATCGGGTTCGCCGGTGAGGTGGACAGCCGGGACTACACCGCCAACCTGCTGGTCAACGCGGCGTCGTCGCTGGCGCTGGGGCAGCGCTTCCTGGTGGCCGTGGCGTCGGCTGGGTCGGACGCACGTTGCGAGCTCGCCCTCGTGTCGTCCGGCGCCGCACGTTCGACCTACCTCGGTTGGTCGGCCTACGGCGCGGCGAAGGCCGCCGGCGACCAGTGGGTCCGCGTCGTCGGTGCCGAACAGCAGGAGCGCGGGGGCGTGCGCGTGCTGTCGGTGGCCCCGGGGGTCGTGGCCACGGGGATGCAGGCGATGATCCGCGACACCGATCCTCACGATTTCCCTGCGGTCGAGAAGTTCCGCGAGCTGTACGAGACGGGTGCCCTGACCGATCCCGCGGACGCCGCGGCCGCCTTCTGGCGCGTGCTCGACGACGACGAGGTCCTGACCGGCTCGGTCGTCGACCTCCGCGACCGCTAAGCGCTTCGGGCCATCCGGATCCGCACGACAACGAGGAGTCACCGTGTCAGGACCGCTCACCGGCGTACGCATCGTGGAGCTCGCGGGCCTCGGGCCCGCCCCCTACGGCGTGATGTTGCTCGCCGACCTCGGGGCCGAGGTGATCCGGGTCGATCGTGCCGCCGCGGCACGTGGCGAGTTGGGTGCCGAGGCCTCCATGATCGGGCTCTCGCGCAACCGCCGTTCTGTGGCCGTCGACCTCAAGTCGGCCTCCGGGGTGGAACTCCTGCACCGGCTGGTCGATGATGCTGACGTGCTGGTCGAGGGCTTCCGGCCCGGAGTGGCGGAACGGCTCGGGATCGGTCCCGACCCGCTCCGGGCCCGCAACCCACGCCTGATCTACGCGCGTATGACCGGTTGGGGCCAGGACGGTCCCATGGCGGCGCGCGCGGGTCACGACATCGACTACGCCGCGCTGTCGGGCGCACTGCACACGGTCGGTCGCGCGGGAGACCCCCCGCCACCGCCGGTGAACTATCTCGCGGACTTCGGCGGTGGTGGGGCGTTCCTGGCCATCGGGGTGCTGGCCGCGTTGGTGGAGCGGGACCGTTCCGGGGAGGGCCAGGTCATCGACGCCGCCATGATCGACGGTGCGGCCTCGATGACGGCGTTCCTGCACGGTCTGCTCGCCATCGGCGCCTGGTCGACCGAGCGGGGCACGAACCTGCTCGACGGTGCGGCGCCCTACTACGACACCTACCGCTGCGCCGATGGCGGCTTCGTCGCCGTGGGGGCGTTGGAGCCGCAGTTCTTCGCGGAACTCTGTGATCGGCTGGGACTCGACCCCGCCGACTGGCCCCAGCACGACCGCGAGGTGTGGCCGGAACAGAAGCGCCGCCTGGCCGAGTTGTTCGCCACACGACCTCGCGACGAGTGGGCGACGCTGTTCGAGGACAGCGATGCCTGCGTCGCCCCCGTGCTCGATCTGCTGGAGGCGCCCCGACACCACCACAACGTCGCACGCGGGACCTTCAGCGACGAGTTCGGTGTCACCCAACCGGCACCTGCTCCCCGCTTCTCCCGTACCCCGGGGAGCATCGAGCGTCCCCCACCCCGTCCGGGGGAGCACACCGACGAGGTGCTGCTCGAAGCCGGGGTCGACGCTGACGCGCTGTGGGCCCTGCGGGCGGCGGGCACGATCGCCTGACCGACTCGTCGGCTCCGCGAGCGGTCGTCGTAGCCCGGCGCCCATGCCGAGCTCAGCCTTCCTATCGTTCGGCAGTCGGGTGTGATGGATGTGGACATCTACCGTGTCACATGTGTGCGGCACGGTCTGGTTCATGGTGGACACGATGATTGCCGAGGCGGCCGCAGGGCGCGGCCACATCACCCGTGCGGTCGAGGTGGTGTTGGATCCGTCTCCGTCGCAGGAGCGTTTGTCGCGGTCGTACTCCGGGTCGATGCGTGCCGGTTACAACTGGGCGATCGCGCTGGTGCGCGACAACCTGAACGTCCGCCGCGACGAGCGCGCCCGCGGTGTCCCCGCCGATGAGCTGACGCCGGCGCTGTCCTGGACGCGCGAGTCGTTGGTGTCACACTGGCGTCGGCAGCGTGATGAGGTGCATCCGTGGCACCGGGACGTGTCCATCCACGCGTTCCGTACCGGGATCGACAACGCCGCGTTCGCGCCGAAGAACTTCTCCGAGTCGCGCTCCGGCAAACGGCGGGGGCGCAAGGTTGGGTTCCCCGGTTGAAGAACCGCCACTCGCGGCAGGCGGTCACGTTCATCGAGCTTGCCGACGGGGTCGACCACCGTCACTGGATCAACCCGGGCACCCGCGAACATGTCCGGCTGATGCTGCCGCAGCGTGCCTGCGACGACAGCTGGGAGCGGCGTCACACCTGACTGCCGAACTTAGCCTTCCTCGACGGGAGCGGGTTCCGGAGCGGGAGCCCCGGCGGGGTCCGGTTCGGGGTCCGGCTCGGGTTCGGGGTCTGGCTCGGGTTCGGGCTCGGGTTCGGGCTCGGGTTCCGGTTCTGGCTCGGGTTCCGGCTCCGGCTCGGGCTCTGGCTCGGGCTCGGGCTCGGGTTCGGGCTCTGGCTCGCCGAGCTGCTCGACGCACGGTCGTCCCTGGAAGTCGAGCGGCTCGTCGAGCACTTCCGGGGTTCGTCCGAACTCGTCGGCGCCACTCGGTGGGGGACCGAAGGCGTACCCGGGTGGGCAGGGATCGAGGGTCGGCTTCTGCTCGACGCACGGTCGATCCTGATCGTCGGTGATGTCGATCAGCACGTCCGGGAAGAACCCGTCGGCGTCCGCGGACCCCGGCGGCGTCGCGAACTCGTAGCCGTCCGGACACGCATCCTCGTCCCCGCCGACCACCTCGAGGTCTTCGCCAGGTGGCGTGAACTCGACCACGTCCATCCCGTCGACGGCCCGGGTCATGTACTGCTGCCAGACCGGTGCGGCCAGGCCGCCACCGGTCGCGTTGTCGGCATCGATCGGGGAGTTGTCGAAGTTGCCGAGCCAGACCGTGGTCGCCAGCTGGGGGACGTAGCCGGCGTACCAGACGTCGTTGCTGTCGCTGGTCGTGCCGGTCTTGCCCGCCGAGGGCCGACCATCGAGGGCGGCGGCGCTGCCACTGCCGCCCGTGACGACCCCGGCGAGCACGTCGGTGACGCCGCGTGCCACCTCGACGTCGACGCTCTGCTCGTCGCCCAGACCCGGTTCGTAGACCACGCGGCCATCGGCGTCCTCGACGCGCACCACCAGACGCGGGCGCACGTGCAGCCCCTCCGCGGCGTAGGTCGCGTAGGCGCTGGTCATCTCCAGGGGGCTGAAGCCGAACGCTCCCAGGCTGAGGCTCGCCACGCCCTGCATCGTTGATCCGGCGTCGCGCTGGGTCGGGAAGACCTCGTCGGCCTGGTCCCTCGGTAGCCCTGCGCGCCGTGCGGCGTCGATGACGGCTTCGCGGCCGACCTCCTCCTGCATCTGGACGTAGACGGTGTTGGTCGACGACGCGGTGGCCTGGCGGACCGTCTGCTCACCGAAGCTGGAGCCGCCGAAGTTCCTCGCGGTGTACTCGGCATCGACCTCCAACTCGCCCGGTGCGGGGAAGCGCGATTCGGGGGAGAGTCCGGCCTCGAGGAACGCCTGGAGCGTGAAGGCCTTGAAGGTCGAACCGGTCTGCCGCACCGAGCGCATGGCGGTGTTGAGCGGTTGCGCGTCGATGTCGGGACCACCGACGATCGCCCGGACGCCCCCGGTGAGCGGATCGACACTGACGATCGCGCCGGTGTCGGTCGGTCCCTCCGCGACGGCCGCGGTCAACGTCTCCTGGGCGGCCTGCTGCATCGACTGGTCGAGTTCGGTGTAGATCCGCAGTCCCCGGAACAGCTCGCCCTGGGCGAATTCGGGGCGAGCGGAGAGCTCGCGACGGACCGCGTCGAGGTAGTAGGCGTTGGGTCCGCGCTCGATGCTGCGGCGGCCGGTGACCTCGGGCAGCCCTTCGGCGACGAACGTGTCGAACTCGGCCTGGGTGATCGAACCCATCTCGAGCATGCCGGTGAGCGAGACCCGACGGCGTTGGTCCGCGCGCTCCGGGTTCTCCTGGGGATCGAAGGCCTCCGGAGCGGCGATGATCCCGGCGAGCGTGGCGGCCTGGTTGACGGTCAGTTCGCTGGCCGGCACGTCGTAGAACGTCCGGGCGGCGGCCTCGATGCCGGAGGTTCCCCGACCCCAGTAGATGGTGTTGAGGTAGAAGCCGAGGATCTCGTCCTTCTCGTAGGCCTGCTCCAGCTTGATCGCCAGCGCGGCTTCCTCGACCTTGCGGGTATAGGTCTGATCCGGGCTCAACGCGGCGTTCTTGATGTACTGCTGGGTGATGGTCGAGCCGCCCTGCTGCACGGACCCGGCGCGCACGTTGGTGAACATGGCCCGGGCGATGCCGGTGACCGAGATGCCCCGGTGCTCGTAGAAACCCCGGTCCTCGATGCCGAGCACCGCCTGGGGGACGTGGTCGGGCAGGGTGTCGAACGCGACGTCCTCGCGCGAGACCTCGGAGGCGAGTCCGCCGATCTCGACCTCTGCCGCGTCGAACACCACCGACGAACGTGGCGCGATGTCCTCGGGGAGCGGGACCGACGAGAACACGAAGTAGAACGCGAGCAGACCGATGGCGCCGAGCACGATGGCGGGGAACACCATCAGCCCGAGGAGCCAGCGACGGAGCCGGCGGCGCTTGGGCGGTACGCCAGCAGCACTCGAGCCGGACCAGGAGCGAGCGTTCGCGTCGCGGTTGCGCGCGTCGCGGCGGGTCCGGGAGCTACGAGCCATCGGGCGGATCCTGGTGGGAGCGAGGGGGATGTACGGCCGAACACGCCCCCTGGACAGCGGCGTAGGACCTTACCGTGTCGAGGACACCGGACTCGCTCGGTCGCCCCGGCCCCCGGAACGACCGATCAGGATCGGTGGCCCGCTGCGTGCCCCGTGGACGGCGGCCTCGGGTCGGGCGCGCCGGGGTGTTGCCCGAACGGTGTGACGCCCGGCCGGGTTCGCCGGGCGTCACACCAGGGCTCAGAACGCGCCGGCGGGCAGGTCCATCAACGAGCCGTCCTCGTCCGCGGCCTTGGCGGCGCGCATGCCCACCTTCGGCAGGGCGCTACGCACGAACCACCGGGCGGAGGCGACCTTGCCGGTGTAGAACTCCCGGTCCTCCTCGCGGAGCGGGTCGTTCGGGGCGTCGGCGTCCAACCGGTCCTGGGCGATCTCCGCGTGGCGCAGCAGCAGCCACGCGATGACGACCTCCGCCAGCGAGTGCAGGAAGTCGGTCGAGTGCAGACCGGCCTTGTAGACCTCGGTGCGCTTGGTCTCGTCCATCGAGGCCATCGCGTGGGTCAACATCGACCCGAGGTGCGCCTGCGCATCGTCGAGAGCCAGACCCAGACGCGCACGCTCGGTCGCGAAGGTGTCCTGCTCCGAGCCGGCCTTGACGAGCTCCCGGATCTGGTCTGCGACCCAGGTCAGCGTCGCGCCCTGGTCGCGGACGATCTTGCGGAACAGCAGGTCGAGCGCCTGGATCGCGGTCGTGCCCTCGTAGAGGGTGTCGATCTTCGCGTCCCGGATGTACTGCTCGATGGGGTAGTCCTGCGTGTAGCCGGAGCCGCCGAAGACCTGCAGGGAGGTGCCGAGCAGTTCGTAGGCCTTCTCCGAGCAGTAGCCCTTGACGAGCGGCAGGAGCAGGTCCTCACGCGCGATCCAGCGCTCGTGTTCCTCCTGATCGTCCTCGGCCAGCACGGCCTGGTCCTGCGTCCAGCCCGCGTACATCACCAGCGCGCGCATACCCTCGGCGTGAGCCTTCTGTTCCATGAGCATGCGGCGGACGTCGGGGTGGTTGATGATCTCGGTCTTGGGTGCCGTCTTGTCGGCGGCCTGCGTCAGGTCGGCGCCCTGGACGCGGATCTTCGCGTAGTCGAGCGCGTTGAGATACCCGGTCGAGAGGGTCGCCATGGCCTTGGTGCCGACCATCATGCGGGCGTACTCGATGACCAGGAACATCTGGGCGATGCCCTCGTGGACGTTGCCGGCGAGGTAGCCGACGCAGGGCTCGCCGTCCTGACCGAGCGACAGCTCGCAGGTCGCGGAACCCTTGATGCCCATCTTCTTCTCGAGGTTGGACACCCGCACCCCGTTGCGGCCACCGACGGTGCCGTCGGCGGCGACGTGGCGCTTGGGCACGATGAACAGGCTCAGGCCCTTGGTCCCGGGACCGGCGCCCTCCGGGCGCGCGAGCACGAGGTGGATGGTGTTCTCGTGGGTCTGGGCGTCGGCCGAGGTGATGAACCGCTTGATGCCCTCGAGGTGGTAGACGGCGCCGAGGTCGTCGTCGCCGGCCTCCTCGACGAACGTCGCTCGCGTGGTGCCCGCACCGACGTCGGAGCCGGCGTCGGGCTCGGTCAGCACCATCGTGCCGCCCCAGTGCCGCTCGATCATCGGCAGACCGAAGCGGGTCTTCTGGCCTTCCGTTCCGATCTTGTCGACGATGTTGCCCATCAGGGCGCCGATGGGCCACAGCGAGGCGGTCGCGTTCCCACCGGCGAGCAGTTCCGTGCCGGCCCAGCGGATCGTGGGCGGGGCGCCGTAGCCGCCGAGGTGCTCGGGCAGCGGCATCAGGTGCCAGCCGGCCTCGTAGAAGTCCTTGAGCGCCCGGTCCAGGCCCTCGGGGATGGTGATGTCGCCCTCGGGGGAGAGCTCCAGCGGTGTCCGGTCGGATTCGACGAAGGACTCGGCCCAGCTCGACTCGCGCGTGAAGCGCTCCATCTCGCTCAGGATCATGCGGGCCTGGTCGCCGTCGACGGCGGCGAAGGGGCCGCTGCCGAGGTAGTCGTCGGCACCGAACACCTCGAAGAGGTTGAACTCGATGTCACGGAGGTTGGTCCGGTAGTGGCTCACGGTGATCCCTCTCGCTCGGGTCCGACGCGCCGGCTCCCGGGGCGCATCTAAGTGGAGCGGGTGCTCCATCTTTGAACGTGTGCTACATATTGGAGCGTCCACTCCAGTTTTGCAAGTGGAGGTTTCGCTCGGATGTCCTTCGATAGGGACCCAGCCGGCGGGTATCGTCGTCGTCGTCGTCGCTGGTGACCGATGGGGACGAGGGCGACACGAAGACCGTTGACGAGGGTGCAAGCTCCCCGAGGAGGCAGGTGTGGCGCGCTACCGCGTAGGGCTGGAGACGCGTGAGCGCATCCTGGCCGCGACCCGACGGTTGCTGTCCGAGGTCGGCATCGAAGGGGTGACGCTCAAGGCCATCACCGACCAGGCGAAGGTCGGGGCCGGCAGCTTCTACAACCTGTTCGATTCGAAGGACGATGCGGTCTTCGAGGTCGTGCGCGAGGCGGTCGAGGCGGTCGATCCGGACCCTGCGGGCGCCGGGACGGACTCGCTCGAGGATCTCGTCGACGCCTTCGTGGCGTTCATGACGGGTTCGTCGCCGATCGCTCGCATCTACTTGCAGCTCGCCGGCCGGGGGCTGACCGACACCGGCATCGCCGTACGTGTCCTTCGTAGTCACCGCCGCCGGGTGGAGCGTTTCACGGATGCCTGGCAGCGCGAGGACCCGACCCTGAGCGAGCGGGAGGCCCAGCAGCGGGCCGAGACGATGCTCGCCGCGTTGACGGGGCTCGGGATGACCACCCTGATGGATCCCGGGTTCGACATGCGTACGCACGCGATGCGGCTGCTGCCGGACTCGGCGTTGGTCAGGGGCGCGTAGCTTCGGCGATGCCCGAGCGGGCTCGCCGCAGGCCGCCGCTAGTGTGGCCGGGATGATTGAGCCGCAGACCGACGACGACCCTCCGGAACCGAGGCGGTGCCCGTGACGGGTGGTCTCGGGTTGGCGCTCGTGGCGCTCCTGATCGTCGCCAACGGGCTGTTCGTCGCGGCGGAGTTCTCGCTCGTCTCGGTGCGTCGACCGGTGGTCGAGGAGCGTGCGGCCAGCGGAGATCGTCGCGCGGGGATGGTCACACGCGAGCTGTCGGACCTGTCGTTCTCGCTGTCGTCCGCTCAGTTCGGGATCACCGCCACGTCGCTGTTGGTGGGCTTCATCGCCGAGCGGGCGATCGGTGACACGGTCATCCGGCCGCTGCTCGACGCCTTCGGTCTCCCTGCACAGGCGGCCACCGGTGTGGCGGTGACCGGTGCGTTCCTGGTCTCGACCATCCTGCAGATGGTCATGGGCGAGCTGTTCCCCAAGAACCTGGCGATCTCGCGGCCACTGCCCGTGGCGTTGGCGGTCACCCCGTTCAGTCGGGGCTTCGGGATCCTGCTCGGCCCGTTCATCCGCGTGTTCGACCGCTCGGCCCAGATGATCACGGAGAAGGTCTTCCGGGTCGACGTCGCCTCGGAACTCGAAGGTGGGCACAGTCTCGACGAGTTGGCGCGGATCATCACCGCCTCGGGCGACGAAGGCAGCCTCAGCGAGGAACAGGCGGGGTTGTTGCGCCGGGCGGTGGGGCTCGGGGACCGACGGGTCGGGGAGGTCATGATCCCCCGCCCGGATGTGGTGTTCCTCCCGGCGGACGGGACGCTGGCCGATCTGCGTGCCGCCGCGAGGTCGACCGGTCACAGTCGCTTCCCGCTCCGGGGCGACACCGAGGACGACGTGCCCGGCAGCGTCCACGTCAAGGATCTGCTCGGTGTGCCCTTCGATCAGCACGACGCGCTGCCTTTGACGTCCATCTCGATCCCGATGCTGGCCGTACCCGAGTCCGAGCTGCTCCGGCGCCTGTTGACCGACCTGCGCCGCGAACGCCGCACCTCGGCGCTGGTGGTGGACGAGTACGGAGGCACGGCCGGGGTGGTGACCCTCGAGGACGTGCTGGAGGAACTGGTCGGTGACATCGAGGACGAGTTCGATCAGGTTGGCCACCAGATCCGGCGGGTGGGAGCGGGCCGCCACCTGGTCCGGGGCGGTCTGCGGGCCGACCGTGTCGAGCAGGTGCTCGGCGAGCCCCTGCCGGAGGGTGAGTACGAGACCATCGCCGGGTTCGTCCTCGACCGGCTCGGCCACATCCCCGAACCCGGGGAACGTGTGACCCACGGATCGCTCGAGCTGACCGTCACCCGCATGGAGGGGGTCCGCGTCACGGAGCTGACGGCGCGGCGACTCCCGCAGTCCGAGGATCCGCCCGACGCGGGAGCGTCGGCGTGATGCCCCTGCTCGCGGTCTCCGCCACCGAGGCCGCCGCCGCGGGGTTCTCGTGGACGGCGGTCCTGATCGGCATCGCGCTGCTCGCGGCCAACGGGTTCTTCGTGGCGGTGGAGATCGCGCTGCTCGCGGCCCGTCGCGGCCGCATCGAGGAAGCCGCCGAGGCGGGCGATCGCCGCGCGGCTCGCGCCCTGGCGGCCCTGACCGAGCTGTCGGTGACCTTCTCGGGCGCGCAACTCGGTATCACGATGTGCTCGTTGGCCCTGGGAGCCGTCGCCGAGCCGGCGCTCGTCGCGCTGTTCGCCGGTCTGCTCGGCGACACCGCGCTACCCGCGGGGTTGATCCCGGTGGTGGCCGTGGTGGCGGGCCTGTCGATCGTGGTCTTCCTCCACATGGTCGTGGGTGAGATGGCACCCAAGAACCTCGCGCTGGCGCGGGCGGAGCAGGTCGCGCTCACCCTCGCGCGTCCGTTCGGGCTGTTCGTGACGGTCCTGCGGCCGTTGATCGTGATGCTCAACGGCCTCGCGAACCTGCTGGTCCGTCTCGTCCGCGTCGAGCCGGTGGACGAGCACAAGCTGGTGCACACCCCCGACGAACTCGCCCTGGCGCTCGCCGAGTCCCGGGCGCTCGGCACGATCGCCCCGCAGGACGCACGGGTGATGGGGGCCGCGCTCCGGCTGGCGACCATCGACGCCGAGGCCGCGATGACCCCTCGGGTGGATCTGCATGCGGTGGCCGACACCGCGACCCTCCCCGAGGTGCTGGCGGTCGCCGAGGCGAGCGGTCACACCCGCATCCCGGTCTTCCACGACGACATCGACCACATCGTCGGTCTCGTGCACGTCAAGGACGTCCTCGTCCGGGACGACGACGAGCTGCGGTCCCTGACGGTCGTCGACCTGCTCAGGCCCATCCCCGCCGTACCCGAGTCGCGGGATCTCGAGCAGCTGCTGCGCGACATGCTGGACGACCGCAGTCACGCCCTGCTGGTGGTCGACGAGTTCGGCGGTACGGCCGGGCTGCTCACGCTCGAGGACGTGCTCGAGGAGCTCGTCGGGGAGATCGACGACGAGTTCGATGCCGAGCACCACGGCAGCCGCGCCTCGGACCGGGTCTGGATGGTGCCCGGCACGCTGCGTCGTGTCGAGGCGACCCGAACCACCGGCGTCGAACTCGAGGGCGGCGACGCCGAGACCGTCTCCGGCTGGATCGTCGAGCAGCTGGGCAAGCTCCCCGAGCCAGGTGACCGGGTCGTCACCGACGACGGATGGCTGTTGATCGTGCGCACCATGGAGGGTCGTCGCGCCGGTGACGTGGAGATCCGCGCACCTGAACTGGCCGTGGACGAGTCGAGCGGGTCGGGCCCGTAGGCGGCCGCGTCCGCTCGTTGGCCGTCCCCAAGATCACGGGCGATACCTCGTAGACTGCGCGCTTGCGGACGCACGGGGCAGGGTCGTGCGTTCCTCCGTCCGGGAGCCATCCGATCTCCACCGGACCCCCATCCGAAGCAGGAGTTCACGCGTGAGCCAACCGCTGGTGTCCTCGCCCACCGACCATCCCCGCGCGCGGGCCGCGAGCGCGCTCCGGCGGCTCGGACACACCTTGATGTCGCACGATGCGGACGACGATCTGCTGGTCGAGGTCGCCCTGGCCGCGGAACGGGTCGCCGGCCGGGTCGAGCAGGGTCCCCAGCGCTCGCGGGACCTCGAGTCCACCAAGCGGCGGATGTTCGAGGTCGACGTCGCCGAGGGCGAGCGCGTCGTGCACTTCGACGAGTGTTTCGTGTCGGGGCCGTTCAACCCCCTCGGTATCGCGATCGAGGTCCACCGGGAGGGCGACGAGGCGGTCGCCGCGGTCGAACTCGGCGCCGCCTTCGAAGGTGGCCCCGGGCGTTCGCACGGCGGCATCGTGGCGGCGGTGTTCGATGACGTGCTGGGTTACCTGCTCACGTTGCAGCGCACCCCGGGGTTCACAGGAGAACTGACGGTCCGTTATCTGGCGCCGACCCCGATCGGGCAACCCCTGGTGTTCCGCGCGCGGTTGGTCGGCCGCGAGGGCCGCAAGCTGTTCACCGTGGCGGAGGCGACGGCGGACGGTCGGCTGGTGGCCACCGCGAGCGCGACCTTCGTGGCGGTCGAGCTGTCGCGCTTCCAGCGCTGATCCGGTGGGCTTCACCCGCGCCGAGCTCGAGGCGGCCCGCGACCGCGTGGTCCCCGACCTGATCGGGCACGACCCGCCGCGTCTGGTGTTCGTCGGGATCAACCCCGGGTTGTGGACCGCCGCCACCCAGACCCACTTCGCCCACCCGTCCAACCGGTTCTACCCGGCGCTGCACCGGGCGGGGATCACCTCACGCGAGCTCGACCGGGTGGAGGGACTGGACGAGGCCGACCGTCGTGAGCTGACCGACCGCGGCATCGCGATCACCAACGTGGTGGCCAGGACGACCGCCCGGGCGTCCGAGCTCACCACGGCCGAGCTCCGGTCGGGGGCGGTGGAGCTGGTCGCGCGCCTGGAGCGCTGGCGACCCGAGGTCGTCGCCATCGCCGGAGTGGGGGTCTACCGGACCGCGTTCAGGCGACCACAGGCCAAGCTCGGGCCACAACCCGAGCCCCTGGCGGGCGCGCGGAACTTCGTGGTGCCCAACCCCAGCGGACTCAACGCCCACGAGACCGTCGACAGCCTCGCCGCCTGGTACCGGGAGGCGGCCGTCGCCGCCGGGATCGTGCCGCCGGAGGACGTCACTGACCGATGATCGGCAGCCCGTCGGAGGGTGGTCGGCGTTTCGGGTCGGCATCCGTGAACACGTCGCCAGCGGCCGGTAGGGCATCGACCGCATGCTGGAGCGGGTGCAGGAAGGGCAGCGCCGTGGGGTCGAGCTCCTCGGACGGGACGAACTCGGCCAGCGCCCCCTCGTCGGTGAACGTCGACGCGGTGATGTGGGGTGCGTGGCGGCGTGCACCGAAGACCACGACCACCGCGTCCTGCCCACCGACGTCGGCCTCGGAGACGAACCCCCAGCAGGGCACGCCCTCGGCGGTGAGGTGGTCGGTGGCGAGCTGCGCGAGGACGGCGTGGCGCGCCTCGTCGTCCTCGGGCAGCTCCGGCAGCGACATCAATTGCGTTCGTTGCGGCCCGGGCAGCACTACCGTCGGCGGCACTGGACGTCCCCGGGAGCGCAGCAGATCCAGCGCCGCCTCCTGGCAGACGAATCTCAGCTCCTCGAACTGCACGGGTGCTCCTGACGATGGTGATCTCTCGCACGTTACCCAGCGGTGATGCACGTGATGGTGCCGGAGCCGGGATCGGGATCGAGCGCGTCCGCTCCGAACCGCACCGGATCCGGGTGCTCGACGCCGATGCCGGGCCACCCATCGGCGCCCCGGCATCGGCAGCCGCGACCCCTCCGGTCGCCGATGTGGCATCGCTCGTCATCGACCTGACCGACGAGTTGTGTCGCGACCCGGGGGCGAGGTCAGGCCCTTGGTGCCGGCAAGTGGTCCCCGGCGAACTGGCACGCATCGCCGCGATCCACGCCGAGCAGTTGCCGGACGGGTTCTTCGTACGGTTCGGCGCCCGGTTCCTGGCCACCTACCACGCCAGTTTCCTCGCCGGGCCGCACGCCACCGCTCTGGCGATCGGCGCGGCGGGTACGCCGCTGGGCTTCGTGGTCGGCACCTCGGACAACCCGCGCCACTATCGGTGGCTGGTGCGCAACGCCGGGTCCCTGGCCTGGTCGGGTGCCGCAGCGCTGAGCGTGCGTCCCGGCCTCGCCTACCGGCTGCTGCGGACCCGCGGCGGACGGTACGCACGTGGGGCGCTGCGGCTGCTCCGGAACCGAGCGGGACCGCGAGCCTCGTCGCGACGTGGTGCCGACGTCGGGGGTCCGATGGGTGCCGTGCCCCCCGTGGTCGCTGTCCTGACCCACGTCGCGGTGGCTCCGGAGGCCCAGGGGACCGGCCTCGGACGCGTACTCGTCGAGGCGTTCGTGACCCACGTCCGGGCGCAGGGCGCGGACGAGGTCCGACTCATCGCCCACCTGCACACACCTGCGCCGGGCTTCTACCGTCGTCTGGGCTGGTCCAGCCTGGGAGCCCGCCGGGCCTCCGACGGTAGCCTCGTCGAGGAGTTCCAACTCGTGCTGTGACTCGTCCCGTCACTCGTTCTGTGAGGCCTCGGTGTCCTCCTTCCGCGCCCTGCTGATGACTGCTGCCGTGATGGCGGTCGTCCTGGCGTCGTGTGGGGCCCCCGATGCGAGCGACGTCGACCCCGCGGGCGGCGCGACCGGCGATCCGGAGGCGACCGAGCCGGAGGTCGCCCGAACGGATCCCGACGAGCAGCCCGAGCGGGATCCGGAATCACGCCCGCCCGATGATGCGGCCGGTTCCGACGAACAGCGGGCCACCGCCCGGGAGACGAGCCACGCGCCCGCCCCGGAGCCGGGGGCGGCCTTCGAACTCTCGCCCGACGAGATGCTGCCCGACGCGAAACGGCTCGCCGCTGACGTGGTCCAGACCCTGCTGAGCTACGATCCGGGGGACACCGCGGGGGAGATCACCGGACGGGTGGCCGGGGACGACCGCGCGCTGGCCCTGGTGGTGTCGGCGGCGCCGCTGCTGCACGCCGGTGCGTGGTCGCGCGGGGAGATCGTCTACCCCCAGCTGGGCGGGTTCACCGACACGGCCGCCTCGGTGATGGTGGTGGCCCGTCAGACCATCGGCCTGCCCGATGGCGAGGTCCGGGACACGACACGAACCCTGGATGTCCGGCTCGCCGTCGAGGACGGCGAGTGGGTGTTCGATGCCCTCGCCTCCGCCGGTGGACGTGCGATCGACCGCCCGCATGACCTCTCGGAGGCGGCGATCGCGGTGGTCGACGACGACCGCATCGAGCTGCCCGACACCGCACGGTGGGACATCTACCGCGGCGTGATCGAGGAGCCGATGCTGGAGCTGATGGCGATGATGGCCGAGCGGACCGAGTACGGCGTCGTCGTGCTCGACACCGGTCACCCGTGGGAGGTGTTCGGCACCGACCGTCAGAGTCGTCACTCACTCGGCAGGGCGATCGACCTCTATCGGCTCGACGGACCGGACATCATCGACGACCGTGAGGACGGTTCCGACACCCACGCGTTCATGGAGTGGCTCTACGACCAACCCGAGATGACCAACATGGGCGGCCCCTGGGCGCTGGACGACTTCGGCGGGCGTTCGTTCACCGACGATCTGCACCAGGACCATCTGCACATCGAATCCGCCGCAGGCGACTGATCCTCCGACCTCCGACCTCCGACCTCCGACCCCCGACCCCCGCCCCCGCCGCCGGGTCGCAGCCCGGACCACGACCGGGCTCAGACCGAGGTGGTGGCCCCGACCGAGGCCGAGGAGACGGTCCGCGCGTACTTGGCCAGCACCCCACGGGTGTAGCGCGGGGGTAGCGGTTCCCATCCGACACGGCGGGCCGCCAGCTCGTCGGCATCGACCAGCAGATCCATCGTGCGGCTGGCGATGTCGATGCGGATCCGGTCGCCGTCGCGCACGAACGCGATCGGGCCGGCGTCGGTGGCCTCGGGCGCCACGTGACCGATCGAGAAGCCGTGGGTCGCACCGGAGAACCGGCCATCGGTCAGCAACGCCACCGTGCTGCCGAGCCCGGCGCCCTTGACCGCCGAGGTGACCGCGAGCATCTCGCGCATCCCGGGCCCGCCCTTGGGGCCCTCGTAGCGGATGACGATCACGTCACCATCGACGATGGAGCCGGTCAGGACGGCCTCCATCGCGCCGGTCTCGCCGTCGAAGACGCGCGCCGGCCCCTCGAACTCGTGGAGTTCCTCCGGGATGCCGGCGATCTTCAGCACCGCGCCCTCCGGGGCCAACGACCCGCGCAGGATCGCCAGGCCTCCGGCGGTGTGGATCGGGGCGGTCAGCGGGTGCACGACCTCGCCGTCCGGAGCGGGGACATCCATCGCCTCCAGCTCCTCGCCGATGCTGCGGCCCGTCACCGTCATCGCGTCGCCGTGCAGCAGCCCCGCGTCGAGCAGTTCCTTCATGACCACCGGCACCCCGCCGATGCGGTCGAGGTCGTTCATGACGAAGCGACCGCCGGGCTTGGTGTCGGCGATGTGGGGCACCCGCCGACCGATGGCGTCGAAGTCGTCGATGGTGAGCTCCACCTCGGCCTCACGGGCGATGGCGAGCAGGTGCAGCACGGCGTTGGTCGAACCGCCGACGGCCATGACCACGGCGATGGCGTTCTCCAGAGCCTGTCGCGTGACGATCTTCCGAGCGCTCAGCCCGAGGTCCAGCAGCTTGACGACCGCGTGGCCCGAGCGCATCGCGAACTCGTCGCGGCGCGGGTCGGGAGCCGACGGGGAGGCCGACCCCGGCAGCGACAGCCCGAGCGCCTCGATGGCGGAGGCCATCGTGTTGGCGGTGAACATCCCGCCGCAGGAGCCCTCGGTGGGGCAGGCTGCGCTCTCGATCGCGAGCAGCTCGTCGTCGTCGATCGTGCCGCGACCTCGGGCACCGACCGCCTCGAACACGTCCTGGATGGTGATGTCACGACCGGCGTGCCGGCCGGGGAGGATCGAGCCGCCGTAGAGGAACACCGACGGCACGTCCAGACGCACCGCGGCCATCACCATGCCGGGCAGGGACTTGTCGCAGCCGGCGAAGGTGACCATCCCATCGAGGCGTTCGGCGTGCATGACCGTCTCGACCGAGTCGGCGATGACCTCACGGCTGACCAGTGAGGCGCGCATGCCCTCGTGGCCCATGGCGATGCCGTCCGAGACCGCGATGGTGTTGAACTCGATGGGGAACCCACCGGCTTCCCGGACACCCAGCTTGGCCTGCTTCGCGAGCCGGTCGAGCGGGAGGTTGCAGGGGGTGACCTCGTTCCACGACGAGGCGATCCCGACCTGGGGCTTGTCCCAGTCGTCGCTGGTCATGCCGATGGCGCGCAGCATGGCGCGGGCGGGCGCCCGCTCGTAACCGTCCGTGACGTCCCGGCTCCGGTGTTTGGGATCCGGCTTCGGGCCGGACGCGGGGTTCGGGGTGGTCGGGTCCGCCATCGTGGATTCGCTCCTGCTCGGCCTGGCTCGCCGGTTCGGTCCGGCGCTGATCGTGCGCACACCATACGCCGCCCCCGAACGTCGAACGAACGTCGAACGGGTCGGTGACGCACCGTGTCGACGGACCGCGAGACGGCCGCGACGAGGTCCGCTCCGGAGGCAACCTCCGGTAGCCCGTCGCCGACTACGGTTCCCGCCCCGCGTCCGTTCGCGGGATCCACGTCACGAGGAGAACCGCTGTGGAGGACACCACGACCCCGACGGATGACGCGCTGGCCGCCGTGCTGCGCCGCCTCGACGCGGGGGAGGTGCTGGGCATCGACGAGGTCGGACCGGTGTTCCCGGTCGAGCGCGACGGGTTCGGCACCGGCACGCTCGGGTTGCGGTGGGACACCCTCGCCCGCGACCGGGTCACCGCTCACCTCGACGTCGACGAGCGACACCACCAGCCCTACGGCATCGTGCACGGCGGGGTCTGGTGCTCGGTCATCGAGTCGATGGCGTCGATCGGTGCGGCGCTGCGGGTCGCCTCGGTCGGCAAGATCGTGGTCGGGGTGAGCAACAGCACCGACTTCATCCGTGCCCACCGCGAGGGACGGGTGGCGGCGGTGGGGACCCCGGTCCACGCCGGTCGCACCCAACAGCTGTGGCTGGTGGAGCTGACCAGCGCCGCGAGCGGCAAGGTCGTCGCGCGAGGCCAGGTCCGGTTGCAGAACATCGACGCCGCCCAGATCGGGGGTGGCGCATGAAGCTCGACGCGGTCACCTACGGGCATCGGCTGGCCGACCTCCCGGCCGAGATCGCCCGGGTGCGCGAGCGCGGCTACGACGGATGGTTCGTGAGCGAGACGGTCCACGATCCGTTGTTGTCCTGCGCGGTGGCCGGGACCGCCTCGGGTGAGCTGCAGCTCGGAACCGCCATCGCGGTGGCCTTCCCGCGCAGTCCGATGCACACCGCCTACGCCGCCCACGACCTGCAGGCCCAGACCGGTGGGCGGTTCGTGCTCGGTCTCGGCTCACAGATCAAGCCCCACATCGAGAAGCGGTTCTCCACCGAATGGTCCAAGCCCGCCGCCCGGATGCGCGAGTACGTCCTGGCGCTGCGCGCGATCTGGGATGCCTGGGAGACCGGCGAGCGACTCGCGTTCCGAGGCGAGTTCTACCGCCACACCCTGATGACCCCGTTCTTCACCCCGGAGGACCACGGTCACGGGCATGCGGACGTGTGGCTCGCGGCGGTCGGGCCGTTGATGACCGAAGTCACCGGCGAGGTCGCCGATGGACTGCTCTGTCACGGGTTCACCACCCGGCGCTACCTCGAGGAGGTCACCCTGCCGAAGCTGTCCGCGGGAGCTGAACGGGCCGGCCGCCGCCTCGACGACATCGAGGTCGTGCTGCCGGTGTTCGTGGTCACCGGAACCGATGACGCGCAGCGCGCCGAGGCCGAAGCCGCGGTCAAGGCCCAGATCGCCTTCTACGGTTCGACCCCCGCCTACCGGGCGGTACTCGATCTGCACGGGTGGGGTGAGCTGCACGAACAGCTGCACCGTCTGTCGGTCACCGACGGATGGGCGGAGATGCCCGCGCTGATCGACGGCGAGGTGCTGGACGCCTTCGCGGTGACCGCGGAACCGGCCGAGGTCGGCGCGGCCATCGTCGAACGCTTCGGCGACGAGGTGGACCGGGTCAGTCTGTCCACCTCCTATGCCTTCGACGACGACGCCTGGTCTCGCGTCCGACGCGATCTGCAGGCGCGGTGAGGGTGACCTCGCTCAACGGATCCGCCGCACCCGACCCCGCGGTCAGCGATCGACGCGGCCCGGCAGTGCTCGCAGTGCTCGGCGCGGCGGTGCTGTGGGGAACGGTCGGGGCGGCCCAGGAGGTGGGCGCTCCCGAGGTGGCGCCGGCGGCGGTGGCGGCGGTGCGGACCCTGGCCGGTGGACTGCTGCTGGCGTTGACGCTGGTGCTGCTCGGTCAGGGAGCGCGACTGGTGCACGTCCTGCGGGTCGCCGCCATGCCGGTCTTGGGGGCGGCGGCGGCGATCACGGTGTTCCAGGTGGGCTATCTCACCGGGATCCGGGAGGTCGGGGTCGCGCTCGGGACGTTGGTGGCCATCGGGAGCGCGCCGGCGGCCGCCGGTGTCCTGGCGGCGATCGGCGGGCAGCGGCCGTCGCGTCGTTGGATGGTCGCGACCACGGCGACCGTTGCCGGCACAGCCGTGCTGCTGCTGGCCGGCGAGGGCGTCGGCACCGGGGCGGGCTCGGCCGTGGTCGGGGTGCTCGCCGCACTGGCGGCCGGTGCCGCCTACGGCACCTACACCACCGTGTCCAAGCGGGTGCTCGATCGGGGTGCCGGCGGCCCGGCGGCCATGGCGATGATCTTCCTGATCGCCGGGGTGCTGCTCGCCCCGGTCCTGATGGTCGCCGACATGACATGGTTGGCAACCCCCGCCGGGTTCGCGACGGCCGCGTGGATCACGGTCGCCGCGACCGTGGTCGGCTACATCCTGTTCGCGCGCGGCCTGCGGGCCCTGGATGCGCCATCGGTGACCACCCTCACCCTGGCCGAACCCCTGACCGCGACCGTGTTGGCGATCGCGGTCGTGGGGGAGCGGCCGACCCCGTTGGGAGCGGTCGGGGCCGGCCTGCTGCTCGCGGGCCTGGGGGCGATCGGC
>PWLR01000166.1 GCA_003558435.1 Nitriliruptoraceae bacterium
CCGTCGAGGTGGAGGTGACCAGCCTCGCTCGGTTCATCGACGATGCCCTGGCACACCTGGCGGCGACGGTCGCCACGGCTCGCCGGCCGGACGGCCTCTACCACGCGTACAACCTCGTCGCCTTCCCTTCATCGGACCCTGCGGAGGTGACCCACCTCCCCGCGATGCTCGAGGGCCAGGTCGCGGTGCTCGGGACCAGCGCGCTGACGGCGTCGGAGGCGCTAGAGGTCGTCGAGGCGCTGTTCTCGTCGGAGCTGTACCGCGCCGACCAGGGATCGTTCGTGCTGTACCCGGCCGCCGGGCGTCCGGCGTTCCTGGATCGCAACACGGTCCCGCCGGAGGTCATGGACCAGCACCCCGAGCTGCGCTCCCTGGTCGGCACGGGCTCCTCGGGGGTCCTCCGCGTCGACGCGGCCGGAGCGGTGCACTTCCGGCCCGGTCTCTCCAACGCCCGGGACCTCGACGCGGCGCTGGACGTCCTCGGTGCCGACGCGGCGGTGCGGGAGCAGA
The DNA here is from genome assembly GCA_003558435.1 of Nitriliruptoraceae bacterium. Taxonomy (GTDB): domain Bacteria; phylum Actinomycetota; class Nitriliruptoria; order Nitriliruptorales; family Nitriliruptoraceae; genus PWLR01. The sequence continues at coordinate 511 of PWLR01000166.1, forward strand.
TCCGGGCGGTGTACGAGGCGCTGTTCGACCACCACGCCTTCACGGGCCGCTCGGGCGGGATGTACGGCTACGAGGGCATCGGGTCCATCTACTGGCACATGGTCGCCAAGCTGCTCGTCGCCATCCAGGAGCGCTACCTGGAGGAGGTGGGGCGTGGGGGGGACGCGGCCATGATCGAGGGGTTGGCGGCGGCCTACCGTCGGGTCCGCGACGGCCTGGGCTTCCGGAAGGATCCGGCCACCTTCGGTGCCGTGCCCACCGACTGCTACTCCCACACCCCGGCACATGCCGGCGCGCAGCAGCCGGGCATGACCGGGCAGGTCAAGGAGGAGGTGCTGACCCGCGGCGGCGAGCTGGGGTTGCGCATCGCCGGCGGTCGCCTCACCTGGGGCCGGCCCCTGCTACCCGAGCAGGAGCTGTGGGCCGGGACCGGCGGCGGGCGCGCCTTCGAGCTGACCGTCTGCGGCACCCCGGTGCGGGTCGAGCCGGCCGAGGTGGACCAGATGCGCATCGAGCGCCGCGACGGTGACGTCGAGGTGGTCGCGGGCCGCACGCTGGACCGCGAGGTGTCCGGTGCGGTCTTCGACCGCGGCGGCGGGGTGGCCCGGATCGTGGTCCGCCTCGCCCCGGTGGTCGACGCGTGAGCTCCCGGGTGGCGCAGCTGCTGGACGCCATGACCCTCGAGGAGCGGATCGGCCAGATCACCCAGGTCGACCGCACCGCCATCTCCCCCGATGAGGTCGCGGCGTTCGGGATCGGCTCGGTGCTGTCCGGCGGGGGTGGGAACCCCGACCCCAACACCCCGGCGAGCTGGCGGGCGATGGTGGACCAGTACGTGGACGCCTCCCGGCGCTCCCGGCTCGGCATCCCGATCCTGTACGGCACCGACGCCGTCCACGGCCACAGCAACGTGGTCGGAGCGACGATCTTCCCCCACAACATCGGGCTCGGCGCGGCCGACGACCCGGACCTCGTGGGGGCGATCGGGCGGGCCACCGCGCTCGAGACCGCCGCCACCGGCGCCCGCTGGGCCTTCGCCCCGACCGTGGCCGTCCCTCAGGACCCCAGGTGGGGCCGGACCTACGAGGGCTACGGGCAGGACCCGGCCCGGGTCGCCGCGCTCGGCGCCGCGCTGATCGCCGGGCTGCAGGGCCCGGGCCCCGGCATCGACGTCCTGGCCTGCGCCAAGCACTTCATCGCCGACGGTGGCACCACCTGGGGCACCACCGGCGGCGCCGAGTGGTCCCCGTGGTGGGTGCGCTCCTACAGCGACCCGAGCTGGCGCATCGACCAGGGGGACGCCCGCATCGACGAGGCCACCCTGCGCGAGGTGCACCTGCCCCCGTACCGGGCGGCGGTCGCCGGGGGAGTGGGCAGCGTCATGGCGTCCTACTCGTCCTGGAACGGCGAGAAGGTCCACGCCCACCGGTGGCTGCTGACCGACCTGCTCAAGGGCGAGCTCGGCTTCGAGGGGCTCGTGGTCAGTGACTACCTCGCCGTCGACCAGATCAGTTCCGACTACCCCGAGGCCGTGGCCCGCTGCCTGGGGGCCGGCGTCGACCTGGTGATGGTCCCCTTCGACCACGAACGGTTCCGGACCGCCGTCCGCGACGTCATCGAGCGTGGTGACCTGCCGGTCGAGCGGCTCGACGACGCGGTCCGGCGGATCCTGACCGTGAAGGACGCCATGGGGCTGCTCGGTGCCGAGCCCCCGGCGCTGCCGGATCCGGGCCTGCTCGGCTGCGCGGAGCACCGCGCCCTGGCCCGCCGGGCCGCCGCGGCGGGGGCGGTGCTGCTGGTCGACGACGGCCCCGTGCTGCCACTGCGTGGCGACGCCACGGTCCTGGTCGCGGGCGCCGCCGCCGACGACGTCGGCCTGGCCTGCGGTGGCTGGACGATCGAGTGGGGCGGGGCCCCGGGTCCGATCACGCCGGGCAGCACCCTGGCCGAGGGGCTCCGCCACCACCTCGGTCCCCGGCTCACGGTCACCGGCGCCACCGCCGAGGACCCGGCGCCGCTCGAGGGAGCGGACGCCGAGATCGGGGTGGTCACGGTGCACGAGCGGCCCTACGCCGAGGGGCTCGGTGACCGGGCCGGCCTGGCGCCGGAGCCCGAGCAGCTCGAGCTCGTCCGTCGCGTCGCCGAGCGGGTGCAGCGGGTGGTGCTGGTCGTGGTCTCGGGCCGCCCGCTCGTGCTCGGCGAGGTGCTCGACCACGTCGACGCGGTCGTCGCCGCCTGGTGGCCCGGCAGCGAGGCCGCCGGGATCGCGGACGTGCTGGTGGGCGCCCGGGCGTGGACCGGCACGCTGCCCGTCGACTGGCCCGCCGAGGACCGGGACCCGTGGCAGCGCGCGCCGTCACCGACCCCGAGGTGGCGACGGGGCCACGGCCTGCGGCCCGGATCGGGCCGTGCGGGCTA
>PWLR01000260.1 GCA_003558435.1 Nitriliruptoraceae bacterium
GCGATCGTCATCACGTGCGCCTCGTCGGGGTAGAGCGCCACACCGGCGAACCCGACGACGTCGGCCTCGCGGCCGGGCTCGCCACCGGCCGCGCCCCCACCGGCCGCTGCCTCGCCGTCCGGGTCCGCGGACCCCCCCGGGACCGGTCGAGCGACCAGGTAGCGGCGGTCAGCGCGGTTCAGCTCCACCAGGAAGGTGGCCTGCGACCACGGGCGCGACGCCACCGCCACCTCGATGGCGAGCACCCGGGGCAGGTCCGCCCGGCCCATCGGCGCGAGACCGACCGCCGCGACCTGCGGGGCCGTCATCACGAGCCCGCCGCGGGTGCGCCGCCCCGCAGCTTGCCGCGCTGGGCCCACCCGATCTGCACGTCGGCCTGGCGCAGGTAGACCGGCGCCAGCTGCTCGGGGCGTTGGGTCTCCTCGCGAAGGAACCGGGGCAGGGCGAGCTCGGCCAGGTCGGCGGCGTCCGGCCAGGCGATGTCCGGACCGGCGATCTGGGCACCGCTCGCCGCGAGCTGTTCGCGGTAGCTGAGCGCACCGTCGCCGACCACCAGCACGTCGTCACCGTGGGCCTGGATCTCGGCCGCCAGCTGATCGGCGCGGCCGAGCACCAGTTCGCCCTCGCGCTGCACCCCACCGGGCACCGCGCGGTAGAACGCCCAGAACAGCTCACCACGCCGGGCGTCGATGGTCGCGCAGATCGGTTTGGTGGTGTACCGGGCCTGCAGCGCCAGCACGTCCAGCCCGGACAACCCGACCACCGGCAACTGCAGCGCGGCGGCGAAGGTCTGCGCCGTCGCGATCCCGACCCGCAGCCCCGTGAACAACCCCGGTCCGACCCCGACCGCCACACCGGCGATCCGGTCGACCTCGACGCCGGCCTGTTGGAGACAGAAACGGATTGCGGGCGCCAGGAACTCGCCGTGTCGCCGGGCGACGCCGAGCGCCGCGGACGCCAGCACCCGCTCGTCCTCGACGAGCGCGACCGACGAGCGCGCCGTGGAGGTCTCCAGTCCGAGCAGCAGCATCAGCGGTCCTCCTCGTCCTGGTGTCGCCAGGGACGCACGGCGGCGGTCAACGCCTCCGCGCGCCCGGCCCACCGGGGCCCGAAGCCGCGCACCGTCGCGGTCCGTCGTTCCTCGGGGTCGGCCACCTCGAGGTCCCCGGCGACGATCCCGGCTCCCACCCCCGCGGCCGCGATCCCGGCCGAGGAGGCCCCGGCGCCCGGTCCGGCCGCGAGCGAGCCCGCAGCCATCGCCCCGGTCGCCAGCGCCACGTCGTCGGCGACCGGTTCGTCGGCCGTCGGGTCGGGCAGGCCCAACTCGATCTCCAGCCGGTCGTCGGGCAGCAGCGGTCGGACCGCGTCCGCCCACTCGAGGAAGGTGACCACCTCGGGGGCCAGCACGTCGTCACCGAGGTCGTGGACATCCTGCAACCGATCCAGGCGGTAGACGTCGCAGTGCACGATCGGTAGCCGGCCCTCGTAGTGGCGCACCAGCACGAAGGTGGGTGAGGTCACCCGCGCGTCGACGCCCAGGCCGCGGATCGCGCCCTGCACGAAGCAGGTCTTGCCCGCCCCCAGATCGCCCGACAGCGCGACGACGTCACCGGGCTGCAGCAGCGGCGCGAGGGCCGCGGCGAACGCGCGGGTGTCGTCGGGGCCGGAGGTGGTCAGCTCGAGGTGGGCTACCGGCACCGTCGCACCTCCTCGCGGCCAACTTGGCGCGCTACCCGTCGGCGACCAGTCGTGATCGCAGATCCGCCAGCGCTTGCGCGCCCGTCTTCATCCGTCCGTCCAGCACCGCCCGCGCGACCGCCAGATCCCGCCGCAACGCCGAGGCCGCCTGCGGGTCACCGCGCACGGCATCCCGCGGGTGGTAGGTCGGGACCAGCGTCACACCCTGCAGCACGTCCAGACGGTAGCCCGCGACCCGCTCGAATGGGACCGGGCGCCCGAGCAGCACCGAGGTCGCGAACGCGCCGAGGCTGACGATGACCTCCGGGGACAGCATCGCGAGTTCCTCGCGGAGGTGGGCGTTGCAGGCGCGGACCTCGTCGGATGTCGGCTCGCGGTCGTCCAGCGGACGGCACCGCATCACCGAGGTGACGCGGACCTCGGCGGGCACCAACCCGGCGCTCATCAGCGCGCTGTCGAGGACGTTGCGTCCCGCACCGGCCAGTGCGCGCCCCTGCAGGTCCTCGTGACGGCGGGGGATCGCGGCGACCACGACCAGCCGGGCGTCGATCGGTCCGTCACCCACGACCGGGGTCATGCGCTCGGTGTGCAGCGAGCAGGCGGTGCAGGTCTTGACGGCCCGGATGTGCTCGCGCGGCGTGCGGACCGCGGGTGGCGGCGCGGTTGTCCCGGTGGACCGGGTGCGCGGGCGTGTCACCTGCTGACCTCCCGTCCGGGACGAACAGGCGTCCCAGGACCGGACCGTAAGGTAGCCAGAGGGAGCCGCGACCCCCCAAACGGCGTCGGCGCCCGGCGCACACGTCGCTCGTGCGGCGCGGTGACAGCGGCCGGATCCGGGTTCCACGCACCACGGGCCGCGCTGGAGGGCTGCCGTGTGGCACCCGGGGCCCGGGGTCGGCTGCCCCAGCCAGGCCCGATCCTCGGTGCTCGCCCGCCCGGGCCACGACCGGTCGCCGAGGTGGAGGAACGCTCGTCCGTGGCTGGCAGCTGGGTGGTGTGAGACGCGGACGGTTCGCACGGGCCGTCACGGCCCGGGTCGAGGGGCCGATGGGCGTGGCCCGTCCAGTCGAACACACCCGGCGGGTCGTCCGTGCTCCACCCGGCCGTTCGTCTGCGGCGTGGCCGCCTTGCGGAGCGGCGGCGAAGGAGGACCTGTTGTGCCGAGGTATGCCGCGAACCCGACCGGCTCGATCCAGCGCCCCGACCCGTTCACCCGGGCGTCGTTCACCGCGTTCGCCCGCGTCTTCCTCGGACCGATGTGGCTCATCGAGGTCACCATCGGTGAGAACCGGAGAGGCCACGTCGTGCTGTGGATCGTCGCGAGCCTCACCGCCTTCACCGCCCTCGTGGCGGCCTTCGTCACCGGCGTCGAACCGGGCGAGTACGAGGTGTCGATGCCGGCCGTGAGTGCGGTGATGGTCTCCATGTTCAGTGGGCTGGTCGCGGCCACCGAGTACCTGCGCCTGCGGGCGGTGACCCCGATCACGTCGGCCGATGCTCTGCAGCGACTCGACACCCGGGGGTGAGATCGCCTGGCTCGCCGGGGGCGGTCAGGTGCTCGAACAGCGTCTCGCCGGTCGGTTCGTTGCGGACAGCTGTCGGTCAGGGAGCGACGGTCGTGGACCCAGGCCGTCCGGCGCGCTTCGTGATCCGCAGCATCGGAGCCCTACAGCTCGGCCACGGCGCCGAGGCAGACGGCCCGCTGGCATCGCACCGAGGGTGGGTGGCGTCGATCAGAGACCCGAGCGCTCGGTAGGTGCGATCTCCGGCGGAACGGTCGATAGCGGCGCCGGATCACGCACGAGTGGGAGCAGGTCCGCCTGCGCGCCCACCAACTCCGAACGCGCTGTTCGCGATGGCACACGACCTCCTGCAGTCACGTTCGGTCACGAAATAGGTAGCCCTACCGATGCTCGCCTGCGCTGGGCGCGGCAGGGTGGTCCGCGTCGCCATCGAACAGCAGGAGCCGGACATGAAGGCCACCGCACAGCTACGCCAGGAACGAACCACCTCACGGGACGGCACCGAGATCGGCTACTTCAGCAGCGGGCACGGCCCGCCCCTGCTGCTGATCCACGGTGGGGTCGGCGACCACAGCCGCTGGGACACCCTGCGGACGCACCTCGAGCCGCACGTCACCGTCCACGCCATGGACCGACGTGGGCGCGGCGCCAGCGGCGACGCGGACACGTGGTCCATCGAACGCGAGTACGAGGACGTGGCCGCCGTGGTCGACGCCATCGCCGCCGAGCGCGGCCAGGCCGTCGACGTCTACGGCCACTCGATGGGAGGCCACGTCGCCTTCGGGGCCGTCCCGCTGACCAGCAACCTGCGACGGCTCGTGCTCTACGAGGCGTGGCCGATGGTCGACCCCTCCGCCATCGTGCCTCCGCACGCCTTCGTCGAGCGCTTGGAAGCGCTGCTCGCCGAGAGCCGCAACGAGGAGGTGGTCGAGACGCTCTTCCGCGACGCGGTCGGCTCGACCGAGGAGGAGCTCGCACAGGTGCGGGCCGAGCCATCGTGGCCTGGTCGCGTGGCCGCCGCCCCGACCATCCCCCGGGAGATCCGCGCCACCTTCGAGCACACCTTCGATCCGGAGCAGGCCGCGAAGGTCACGGTGCCGACGCTGCTGCTCGTCGGCGGGGAGGCACCCGAGCGCTTCCAACCCGGTCCCGTGCTGGCGGCGCTACCGGATGCCCGCCTCGCCGAACTGCGCGGGCAGGAGCACGAGGCCGACATCGTCGCCCCGGAGCTGGTGGCCGAGCAGCTGGTCGCGTTCCTCCAGACCGAGGACGGCCGATGACGGTCGGAGCGGGCCTGACGAGGACGACCGTGCCCTCGCCGGACGGCACACCGATCGCCTGCTTCGCCAGCGGTGAGGGTCCACCGCTGGTGCTGGTCCACGGCGTCCTCGGTGACCACAGCCGGTGGGAGGCCCTGCGCCCGGAGCTGGCTGACCACGCCAGGGTGTACGCCATCGACCGACGGGGACGCGGCGCCAGCGGCGACCACGCGCCCTACGACGTCGAGCGGGAGTTCGAGGACCTCGCCGCGGTCGTCGATGCCCTGGCCGCCCACCACGGAACCACGGTGGACCTCTACGGCCACTCGGGCGGCGCCAGCTTCGCCCTGGGCGCAGCCAGCCTCACGAGCAACGTCGGGCGGCTGGTGCTCTACGAACCAGCGGTGGATCCTGGCGCCTTGCTGCCCCCCGGGTTCCTGGACCGGCTGGAGGGCCTGCTCGCGGACGGGGACCACGACCGCGTGGTGGAGAGCTTCTGCCGTCAGGTCCTGCACCTGCCGGACGAGCAACTCGCCCTGTACCGCGAGCACCCGTCGTGGGCGGCGCGTGTCGCGGCCGCGCCGACCCTCTCGCGGGAACTCGCGATCGCTCCCGAGCGGCTGTTCGACCCGGACCGTGCGGCGCAGGTGACGGCACCGACGCTGGTGCTCACGGGCGATCAGACCCCGGCAGGCTTCACAGCCGGTGTCGCTGTCGTGGCCGACGCCATCCGCGGATCTCAGGTGCAGACCCTGCACGGGCACGGTCACACCGCCGACGTCGTGGCTCCCGCCCTGGTCGCGGAGCACGTCCTCGCGTTCCTCGCGCGCTGAGGCCGCGGCCGGCGGGCGCCGACCCCTGCTGCCCACCGGTCGCCGTTGGAGTTCGCCGAACAGGCCGCAAGGCGACCGGAACCTGCATGCCTCGACCGTGTACGACTCACCGTGGCTGGCCGTCCTGGGGCGTGTCGTGACCGTTGGTCGGTGCTGCGGGCGGGGGTGGGCGATTGCCTCGTAGCGTCGTTGCCGAAGGAGATGACGATGCGACGCGCGAGCCTGATCGCGGCCATGGTCCTCGTAGCGGCGGCCTGCGAGGCCGAGGATCCGGAACCGGAAGCCCCACCGGTCGAAGAACCGGGAACCGACGATACGGACGCGGCAGAGCCCGCGCCGGACGATCCCGCTGCGGAGGATCGAGCCGAGTCCGCGGAGATCGAGATCCTGGGTCCCCCCTCGGACGAGATCGGGATCCCCGTGACCTTCGACCCCGTGGTGTTCGAGGGCGAGGACGCGGTGGTCGCCCTGGCCGGGATGAGCGTGTACGGCGAAGGGATGGAGGTGCACGTCGCGGTGCGGTGGGATCCGGAGGGTGAGGGACACAGCCCCCAGGCCGAGCCGGGTGGTCCGCTCGGAGTGATCGACATCGAGGATCCGCCCGCTTCGGAAGAGGAGCTGCCAGACGAGCTGCTGCGGGTGGAACTCGTACACCCCGACGGGAGCGTGGCCTCGACCGGCGATGCGCTGCTGGCCCTCACCGCGGAGCAGGCGCCGCAAGAGCCGGTCCTGGAGACCTACTCCGGGATGGGGGACGAGACCTCCTGGGACGAGCAGCTGTGGACCTACCCACTGCCCGAGCCCGGGGACGCGAGCTTGCAGTTCGGCGTGCGATGGCCGGAACAGGGCATCGACGAGCGAAGCGCTGTCGACCTGGACGTCGAGGACATCGAAGCGGCCAGGGACCGGGTGATCACTCCCTGGCCGTGAGCCGAACACCCGCGGCGGACCGCGACGACGAACCGGCGGACTGGTGCGGGGCAACCCGGCGCGCTGGAGACCGCACAGCGCACAGCGCGACCCCGAGCCTCCGGTGCCGGCGCGAACCTGCCGAGTGACGAGCAAGGGCTCGCACCGTGGCCGCGACAACGGGAAGGCGGACGCATGACATCGTCCGCCCCCGGCCACTCACCCCAGCCGCCCGTGCCCCTGGCGATCAGCTCGAGCATCTCACGCTGGTGCGCGCGCCTCTCCCTCGGCGGCATCGCCTTGATGCTGGCCATCCAGACGCTGTCGCCCGGGTCGCCCGGGATCCTCGGCGACAGCCCGATGCCCGCCGGATCGGCCATCGTGCTCGGATCGCTTGGCGCGGCGGTCCTCGCCGCGTTGCGCGGCCGCACCCGGCTCGCGCGGACGGTGGGCCTGGCGAGCATCCTGCTCGCTGCACCGCTGATGCTGGTGGCCGGCGCCACGCTCACCGGTGTCGCGGATGGCGCGCTCGGGGCTGCCGCCGGCCACGGTTGGCGGCCAGTTGGACACGCCGCGACGGTTCACCTCCTGCTCGGCGTCGCACTGCTCGCGACGTTGGTGCCATCCCACCGGTTGGTGCTTCCGCGGATGATCGGCCTGGCCGCCGGACTACTCGCACCGTTGGTCTCCCTATCCGTGCAGGTCGTCCGCGGCGAGGGATACGCACTGCTGCCGGGTGTCGTTCCCCTGACCGCGGCCGTCGCGATCGCGACCCTGCTCACCACGTTCGCCATCGCGGCACTCGGCCTCGACCGATGGCCGATCCGGACCCTGCTGCAGCATCCATCCGATCTGGCCCTGGTCGGTCGCCTGCTGCCGTTCGTCCTGCTGGTCCCGTTCGTGGCCCCGTCGGTGGTGGCCCTCGCACGAACCATCGAGCTGGACGAGCGAGCGACCATCGTCCTGGCGACCCTGCTGCCGATGCTGGGACTATGCGGCCTCCTGGCGGTCACCGTGCGCGGCCAACGTCGCCTGCTCGGCGAGATCGAGAGCCGGAAGCAGCAACTGCTGACCGTCCTGGACGGCCTCCCGATCGCCGTGATGGTGCGCGCACAGGACGGGACCCTGCTGCACCGCAACCCGGGGACGGAGGACTTCCTCACCCGCCTGGGGGTCGGACCCGAGGCGATCCACGGGAGCGCGAGTGACCTCATGGCCCACATCGAGGTGGTCGACGAGGACGAGCGCCCCTACGTCCGCGAGAAGCTGCCCGTCGTCTCCGCGATCCGGGATGGCCGGAGCCATGATGCGACGGTTGGTTTCGCCCTGCCCCATCGCGGCTACGCCTGGTACAGCGTCAGAGCGGCACCCACGCCCCTGACGGATGGCTCGATGGGCACGATCGTGACCTTGGATGACATCACCGAACAACTGGAAGCCCGTCGACACATCAGGGTCGCCGAGCGGTCGTCTCGTCTGACGTTCGAGCATGCCCCGATCGGGGTCGCGATCCTCGCCCCGGGAGGCGAACTCCTGCGCGCGAACACGGCCCTCTGCGACCTGCTCGGGTACCCGGACCACGAGCACCTCGTGACCGCGGGGATCGGCGACGCGCTCCTCGCTGGGGATCGGGAGGACCCGGCGAGGGACCTGCTCGCGGGTCTGCCCGACGGGCGCCAACGCCACCGCGTCGAACGGCAGCTGCCGCACCACGACGGACACCGGGTCCCGACCGAGCTGTCGATCGCCCTCGTCCGCGACGATCAGGACCGGCCCCTCCACCTCATCGTCCAGGTCGTCGACCTCAGTGAGCGGCGCGCCCTCGAGGCCGAGCTGCGTGCCGCCGCATCCCACGACCCGCTCACCGGGCTGGTCAACCGCCGCGCACTCGCCGAACGGTTACAGGCCGCGCAGACCCGCCAGGAACGGGATGGCACCGACATCGGGCTGTTGTTCATCGACCTGGATCGGTTCAAGACGATCAACGACAACTACGGGCACGAGACTGGCGACCGGCTGCTGATCGAGGTGGGCCGCGACCTGCTCACGGCGACCCGGCGCAGCGACACCGTCTGCCGCATGGGTGGCGACGAGTTCGTCATCCTGTGCACCCCGATCGACGGCACGGCGGGACTGCACGACATCCTCGACCGCCTGGAGGTGATCCAACCGGCAGTCGAGGTCACCGGCGTCTCGGTCACGGTCGGTCACAGCGTCGGCGCGGTCCTCGTCGGTCCCGACGAGGACCTCGACGCCGCACTGCGCCGGGCCGACACCCAGATGTACCTCCGCAAACGTGCCTCCGACGACCCCGCGCTCGAGGTCGCGCCCCAGCGACAGGGGACCGCACGGATCCGATGAGGACCCGTCCTCGGACCGTGACGCACGGACGTAACACGGGTGGGTGGGCACCACGGCGCAAGCCCGCGAGCTGGCGCGATCCCGTGCGGTGTCGCTGAGCCGCGGGGTGATCGCAGGGCACGTCCGGCGCAGCCGATGCTGGACGGACGAGGTCCTCCCATGGCGGGCTGACGCCCCCCTGTGCCGTGCGCGACAACCGCCTCATGGTTCGCTCGGGGGCAGGACCGTTGGTTCGGTCGCCCCGGCGGGGTCTGGTCGTTACCGGTGTGGCCCGACGAGCCGTGCCTCGCCGTCAACCCATCCGTGGCGACCTCGGCCTTTGGGGGTCCGGGGGCCGCTGGAGCGTTGTGGGCGTGCTCCGGCGAGATGGAACGGACTCGCGTAGGCGACCGCGTAGTTGTTGCAGGGGTGACCGTCGGGACCGGGAGCGCCGTTCGGGCGCGCGGGGTCGGCGATGCGGACCACGGCCCATGAGGTGGCACGTCGGTCGATGGGGGCGGTCACGCGGATCGGGCGCCGCTCGTCGGGAGACGGGACGCGGATCGCTTGGGTGTGCACCACCGTCGGGAACCCATCGCCTGAGGTGAGCACCTGTACCTCGAGCGGCATCCCGATCCGGTCGGTGCCCCACTCGAGATCGATGTCGAGCTGGAGTCTGGGCGCGTTGCCGGGCACCGTCTGGCCCATCCGGGTATCACCGTTCGCACCGACGTCCAGGCGGAGGCCGCGTTCCCGGGTGGCGAAGAACCGGCGGGCCTTCATGGCCGCGAACACCCCGTCGCGGGAGAGCTCGTCGAGGTAGATGCCGGTGCGTCCCTTGCCATCGGGTTCACCCCAGTCGGTGCCGTGCTCGTCGGTGACCCCCGTGAGCCCGACGTGCCAGCCGGCATCGAGACAGCTCACCAGCGGTGAGGGCAGACCCTGCGGGAAGTTCTTGAACAGGTAGTCCTCCCGCCGGTTCAGGATCTCCATCGAGACCATGCGTTCGCGCACCCGGTCGTCGTAGGCGAACGCATCGAAGGTCTCGGGTTCGCGGTTGGGGTGGTTGAACCCGGCGATGCCATCGGCGCCACCGCCCAACGCGGCCGAGGGCGAGCGGCGTAGCCAGTCGTAGAAGCCGGCCATCCCGTCGGGACCGGACGCCTCGATCAGTTCGACCAGCTCCTCCCCTCCCGGGGCCTGTAGCAGCGGACCGAGCAGTTGCCGCAGTGCCTCGATGGTCAGCCCGACCCGGGCGAGACCCTCCGCGGTCAGCCCACCCGTGGTGAGCGGATCGGTGACCGCGCGGGTGAACCAGACGTTGATGTGCCCCAGGTATGGGCTCGACCATTCGAACCCGCGGATCGCGGTGAACTCGCCCGGACGGTCCGCCGCGTCGGCGTAGCCCGCCGTTGCCGCGAAACCCGCCTCGGTGACACCCAACGTCGAACGGCATGGATCGGTCGAGCCGAAGGGTGGTGTCGGAACGAACTCGCACACCCCGGGGCTTCCGAGCGCGATCGCCGCGACGGTGTGATCGGTCAGCGCCGCGACATCGAGCCCGGCATCGAACATCGACCGGTAGGCCAGGCTCGGATCACCGGATGCGTCCGACAACTGGGTGTGATTGTGCAGATCGGCGTGTGCGAGCAACTCGCGGCGATCGAGCCGCGAAACCCGGCTGGTGTCCACGCGCGGGTCCAGCGGCCGCGCGAGCGCCGTCCCCGGCAGCAGCGCCAGAGCAGCCGCCGCGGCTCCCGCCTTCAGTAACGTCCGGCGCCCGACCACACGTGCATGGTGCGTGTGGTCATGGTGCCCGTGGGGCCCCTCGAGAAGATCGTCGCTCACCTGTGTGCTCCCTCGTACTGACCGGCCCCCGTGGCAGAAGCGGACGCTACGAAGCCGACATGGACGGCAGGTTGCCCCGAACCGTCACCAAGGCCACCGGGCGGGGACAGATGCGATGGACCCGCGGCATCCCCGTGGACGGGCGCTCAGGCTGCGTGGCACCCGCTCGAAGGCGGCTCCGTCACGTCCTCGACGGCACGCGCTGCCACGATGGGCATCGACCGGGCCCGGGAAGGCGCGCGCAACCTGAAGGCTCGGTGGAGGTACGGCCACGGGAGCCGGTGGCGGTCACCCGTGCTGCTCGAGGAACAGGTGGAATTCTTCGATGTTCTCCCGGGCCGCGTCGCTCAGACAGTCTGGACGCCGTTCCAGCAGATCGGAAAGGGCATCCGCGCCCTGCTCGGTCTCGTCGTCGTCGGCGGTCATGCTGAGATCCCGCTGGATCTCGGTGTACTCGCGTTCTGGATCTCGGTACACGACTCACCCAGACCCAGTCCTGCGAGCGTGGGGAGCGCGGCTGGGAGCAGGAGGCCGACCAGCAGACCTGCGAGCAGCGCGCCGCCCGCGACGAGGGAGGCGCGCGTGACGGTGACCTGCCGAGGCGATCGGGGTGAGTCGTCCCTGCGTTGCCTTCCCTGTGTAGCGCTCCTTGCCTCACCCGTCGTGCAGCCCGGTCACCGTGACGCCGAGCAAGTGGCCCTCTGCGGAGGCCAAGCCGATGCTCGTTGACTCCGGCAGGTACCCCCCCGAAGGCTCGCTGAGGTGTGTGGTCCAGCCCGGGGTCTAGTGGCCGGGGGTGGGTCCCGGTGAGCGATCACCTGCGGGCGGGATCGGGCGTCGTGCTCGGGGGGTGCGCGGGGACGCTCCTGATCGTCCGGACTGCCGGGCTGTACCTCCGCGAGGAGACGTTGGAGCTCGTAGCAGGCCGGGTGCGGGTGGAGTCCTCGTACATGCCGCGACGGTCCCGCACGACGTCGCGGCAGCAGCCGCCCCCGCCCAGGGCGAGCAGACCGTCACCGCCTCCTACGTCCGTGACACCGGCAAGACGCTGCAGCTGGTCCGCGAGCAGCGCACGTTGCCCACCCGCACGCTCGGCGTCGCCCGAGCCTCCGTCGGGCAGTCCCTGATGAAGCCCCGGACCCCC
>PWLR01000060.1 GCA_003558435.1 Nitriliruptoraceae bacterium
CGCTACCTCGCCGAGATCCGCCCGGACGTGATCCATGTGCACGAGCCGCTCGTCCCGGCCGTCGGTCTGACCGCGGCGCGCAGCGACGTCGCACCCGTGGTGGCGACCTTCCACGCGTGGTCCTCCGACGTCCGCGCCTACCGGATGGTCCGGCCGCTCGGCCGCCGGGTGCTCGAGGGGCTGGCCGCGAGCCTGGCGGTCAGTGACGCGGCGGCCGGCTACCACGCCGCCGCACTCGGGGTGGTCGCCGACCGGTTCGAGATCGTGCCCAACGGGGTCGAGGTGGCGCGGTTCGCCCAGGTACCCGAACACGTACCCGAACGCCGCGCCGCTCGCGGCGAGGCTCCGGAGACGCTGTTGTTCGTCGGCCGGTTGGAACCGCGCAAGGGGTTGGCGACGCTGATCCGTGCCTTCGTGCAGTTGCAGGCCGGCCGTCCGGGCGTGAGGTTGCTGGTGGTGGGCGAGGGCCCGGAGCGGGCCCGGTGCGAGCAGGCACTGGCCGGGCCGGCGCGCGGGGCGGTCTCCTTCCTCGGTCGCGTCGACGACGAGGCCCTGGTCGCGGCCTACGAACAGGCCGATGTGTACGTCTCCCCGGCGCTCGGGGGCGAGTCGTTCGGGATCGTGCTGTTGGAGGCGATGGCGGCGGGCCGTCCCGTGGTCGCCTCGGATCTGCCCGGGTACCGCAGCGTGGTCACCCCCGACCGTGACGGGGTGCTGGTGCCACCGGGCGACGCCGACGCCCTGGCCGGGGCCATCCGCACGCTGCTCGACGATCCCGACCGGCGCTCGGCGATGGTCGCCGCGGGCCGGGTGACGGCCGGCGCGCACGACTGGCCGGTCGTGGCCGAGCGGGTGCGCGCCGTCTACGAACGGGTGCTCGGCCGCTGAACGGTCGGTGACGACGGTCACGCCTACTCGGACAGGTGTACTTCTTCTCGTACCCTGCGCGGGTTCGGCCCGCCACCGCGGGCCTCGCCGCCCCGGGCGTTCGACGCCACCCGACCTGCAGGAGACGTCCGTGAACCGTGTCCCGGCCGCGTTGCTGGCCCTCGCGCTCGTGCTCACCGCATGCAGCAACGACGACGCGGCGGCCGACCCCGAGCCCGAGTCGGCGCAGACGGTCTCGGAGCCGGACGCGGAACCCGACGAGCCGGAGCCCGAACCGGAACCGGAACCCGAGCCCGAGGACACCCGGCCACGCTCGGTCCTGACGGGTGAACCCGTCGGGGACGAGGTGGTGGCGCGACCGCTGATGATCGTCAAGATCGAGAACTCGCCGCAGTCGCGGCCCCAGTCCGGGCTCGAGGCCGCGGACGTGGTCATCGAGGAGGTCGTCGAAGCCGGGGTGACCCGGTTCATGGCGCTGTTCCAGAGCGAGATCCCCGACCACGTGGGACCCACCCGCTCGGCCAGGCCCGTCGACGCGCAGTTGATCAGCGCCTTCGGTCGGTCCGGCTTCGTCTACTCCGGCGCGCGCGACGAGGTGCGGGGCCTGCTCGCCTCGACCCCGGCGATCCGGATCTCCGAGGGCGGAGCGGGCTTCTACCGCCTGGGCGAGCGACGGGCGCCACACAACCTCTACAACCGGCTACCTCAGGCGCTGGACGCCGTCGAGCGACGCGACCCCGACGTCCTGGCGGGTATCGGCTGGGTGTTCGACGAGGATCCGCCGCTCGGCGCGGTCACGTGCGCTCCGGGCGAGGAGGGCTGCGCCGACCCGGGATCGACCCTCGGCATCGCCATGTCGAGCAGTTTCCGCACCGGCTGGGAGTACGACCCCGTGGCGGGGCTCTACCGACGCTTCCAGAACGGCGCGCCGTTCCTGGTCACCGGCCCCGACGCGATCGGCGCGGCCAACGTGGTGGTCCTCGCGTCGCGCCACTACCTCGGTGAGGCCAACTGTCACGGCGCCCGTTGTCCCGAGACCGATGCGACCACCGAAGGCGCTCGAGCGATCGTGCTCCGCGACGGCGAACGCTACGAGGCCACCTGGCACAAGCCCACCGCCGCCGCCGACCTCGAACTGCGCGACCAGCACGGTGATCCGTTCCCACTCAAGCCCGGCCGGACCTGGATGCATCTTCCCTCCGCCGCCGACATGCCGGCACCGATCGGCTGAGCGCGTCGCGTCGGGTCCGAGCTGAGCCGAGCAGCCGGTGACCGCATCGCGATGCGACCGCAGAGCAGTATCCTCGCCGCATCGGATGCTCGGGGCTGCGGTACCCACGAGGCTCCGCTCGATCCCGGTGACATGCTGGCCCCAGAGTGCGGGGGCCAGTTCCTCGAGAGCACCTCGAACACCCAGCGACGCACCGTCTCGGAGCACCATCATGAGCGACACCAACGACACCTCGACCGGCACCACCCGTGTGAAGCGTGGACTCGCGGACATGCTCAAGGGCGGCGTCATCATGGACGTCATCGACGTCGAGCAGGCCCGGATCGCCGAGCAGGCCGGTGCCGTGGCCGTCATGGCGCTCGAGCGCGTGCCGGCCGACATCCGCAAGGACGGCGGCGTCGCGCGCATGTCGGACCCGGAGATGATCGATTCCATCGTCGAGGCCTGCTCGATCCCGGTGATGGCCAAGGCGCGCATCGGTCACTTCGTCGAGGCCCAGGTGCTGCAGTCGCTCGGCGTCGACTACATCGACGAGTCCGAGGTGCTGACCCCGGCCGACGAGGCCAACCACATCGACAAGTGGGGCTTCGAGGTGCCCTTCGTCTGTGGCGCCACCAACCTCGGTGAGGCGCTGCGCCGGTTGTCGGAGGGTGCGGCCATGATCCGCTCCAAGGGCGAGGCCGGGACCGGCAACGTCGTCGAGGCCACCCGTCACATGCGCTCCATCGCCGGGATGATCCGGCGCCTGGCCACCATGGACGAGGCCGAGCTGTACGTCGCGGCCAAGGAACTGCAGGCCCCGATCGAGCTCGTGCGCGAGTGCGCCGAGACCGGCCGGCTGCCGACGGTGCTGTTCACCGCCGGGGGCATCGCGACCCCGGCCGATGCCGCGATGATGATGCAGCTGGGTGCCGACGGCGTGTTCGTCGGCTCCGGGATCTTCAAGTCGGGCGACCCGGAACTGCGTGCCCGGGCCATCGTCGAGGCCACCACCAACTTCGAGGACCCCGCGGTGATCGCCAAGGTCTCCCGGGGACTCGGCGAGGCGATGGTCGGCATCGAGATCTCCACCCTGCCGCCCGGTGAGAAGTACGCCGACCGCGGCTGGTGAGCGGCTCGTTCCTGCCCGAGCGGGCATCGGGCCGCCGGTCGTGGACCCCCGGTGAACGGTTGACCGGCAGGTTGCCCGACCCGGCGCCCGATCCGAGCGCGCCGACCATCGGCGTCCTGGCGCTCCAGGGCGACGTGATCGAGCACGTGCGGGCGCTCCACCGGTGTGGCGCCAACGTCGTGCAGGTGCGCTCGGCCGGGGACATCGCCGCGGTGGACGGTCTGGTCGTGCCCGGCGGCGAATCGACGACCATCGGCAAGCTGCTGGAGCGTTTCGGGCTGCTGCACCCCCTGCAGGAGCGCATCGCCGGTGGGCTGCCCGTGTTCGGCACGTGCGCCGGGATGATCCTGCTGTCCGACGAACTCGACCAGGACCGTCCCCAACCGCTGTTGGGCGGGCTCCATGTCCGGACCAGGCGCAACGCCTTCGGCGGACAGCGCGACTCGTTCGACACCCGTATCGAGGTCGACGGCATCGACGGGGGACCGATCGACGTCGCGTTCATCCGCGCCCCGCGGGTCGAGGCGGTGCTCGCCGACGACGTCGAGGTGCTCGCCGAGGTGCGCGGCTTCCCGGTCGTGGTGCGTCAGGGACCGCTGCTGGCCGCCGCGTTCCACCCGGAGGTCACCGGTGACGACCGGCTCCACGCCGCGTTCGTGGCCACGGTCCGGGGCGCCGCCGGGTTCGCGCCGAGCGGAACGGCCACGTGAGGCCGATGTTCATCGAGGCGGGCGCGATCATCGCGGTCGCCGTCGCCGTGGTGGTGGCGGTCACGACCCTGGCGCTGCGCCGTTCGGAGGCCAACCGCCGGTCGGAGGCCGACCGCCGGTCGCGGTCCGGGGTCGCCGGTGCCCGCTCCGTCTCGAGCCTCGCCGGCGGGATGCTGGCGGCGCTGCCGACCTGGGGCGGGGTGCTCGTCACCGTGGTGCTGCTCGCCCGCGGCAAGGTGGCCCTGGCGGCCGTCGCGGCGTTCGCCACGATGGTCCACACCGGTGTCCTGCGGTGGCGCACCGCCCGGCGCTGACGCCGCGCCGGTCGCGGTGTGGGCGACTCCGCCGGGTGGTCGGCGGACCCGCCCACATCGCGCTGACGTGCTCGCTGACAGCCCACCGAGGTAGCGTCCGCGGTCAGCGCCGCGGCCCGTCGGCCCCGGCCGACGAGTCTGGAGAAGCTCCGTGGACCCCCATCAGCTCCGTCGCGCACCCAAGGTGCTGCTGCACGACCACCTCGACGGCGGCCTGCGCCCGGAGACCGTGCTCGAGCTGGCCCGGGAGATCGGTCACGAGCTCCCCGCCGCCGACGCGGACGGTCTCGCCGCGTGGTTCCACCAGGGGGACAAGGGCGTCGATCTGCCCCGCTACCTCGAGGCGTTCGGACACACGGTCGCGGTCATGCAGACGCCCGAGGCGATCGAACGGGTCGCGCGCGAGTGCGCCGAGGATCTCGACCTCGATGGTGTGGTGTACGCGGAGGTCCGCTTCGCGCCGGAGCTCTCGACCGCCGGCGGCCTGGAGGTCGGGGAGGTGCTCGAGTCGATCGCCGCCGGGTTCGCCGCCGGTCCCGCCACGATCACCCTGCGGACGTTGGTCTGCGCGATGCGCCACCAGGACCGCGCCGAGGAGGTCTTCGAGGCTGCGGCCGCCGCCCGCCACCTGGGGGTGGTCGGTATCGACCTGGCCGGCCCCGAGGCCGGCTTCCCCGCCTCCCGGCACGCCCGCGCCATCGAGCGCGCCCGCGAGGCCGGCCTGCGTGTGACGTTGCACGCCGGGGAGGCCGACGGCCCCGCATCGATCGCGGACGCCCTCGACCAGGGTGCGGAACGGCTCGGCCACGGCGTGCGGATCCTCGACGACATCGCGCCCGACGGCACACCGGGACCGGTCGCCAGCCGCGTGCTGACCGGGGCGGTCCCCCTGGAGCTGTGCCCCACCTCCAACGTTCACACCGGGGTGGTCAAGGCGGTCGCCGAGCACCCGTTCGAGCGGCTCCGTGCGCTGGGCTTCGCCGTCACGCTCAACACCGACAACCGGCTGATGAGCGGGCTCAGCGCCAGCAGCGAGCTGGGCACGGTGGCGGAGACCTTCGGCTACGACCTCGACGACCTGGAGGCCCTGACCCTGACCGCGATCGGGGCGGCGTTCGTGGACGAGGCGGAGATCCCGGTCCTGCGTGACCTGATCGCGCGCGGCTACGCGGCGATGGTGCCCTGAGCCCGAGCAGGCCGTCCAGGCCGACCAGGCCGTCCGGCGCCGCTCAGCGCGGGGTGGAAGCGTCCACCCCGAACGCCGGGCCGTGGCCGGGAACCACGAACCGTGCCACCTCGAGCACCCGTGCCCGGTTGGCGTGCAGGGCGTCGAGGTCGGTGGCGCGGGGGTCGCCGTCCATCTGCGCGTGCCACCACAGGTGGGTCAGGGCGACCACGCCCTCGTCGGTCTCGACGATCGTGGTGATGTCCTGCGGGGTGTGACCCGGGGTCGACCACAGGGTCACGCCCTCGGCGAGGACCACGCCCTCGGCCGGACGGTCCGTCCACAGATCACCGAGGTAGACCGCCCAGGTGTCGTGGATGCGGGCGTTGGCGAACAGGGCGATGTTGACCGTGTGATCGGGGTGGTGGTGGGAGAGCACGACGTCGGTCACCGTCTCGGGTGCGATCCCCATGGCGCGCAGCGGGGCGAGGATCAGCTCGCGGTCGGCGACCATCCCCGGATCGACGATCGCGAGCAGGCCCGGCGCCCGGATCAGGCTGACCGTGCCGGCGACGCGGGATGCCTCGCCGTCGTCCCGGGCGTAGCCCTCCACCAGCACGTCGACGCTGGCCATCGTTGTACTCCCGGATCGGGGGGGCGCCCTGGTGGCGACCGACGTGCTGACGGTACGCTCCGGCGTCGCGGCTCGCGCGGTGGTGCGTGGGCGGGTGCATGACCGAGGCGTGGAGGCCGTGGATGTCCGGACACAGCAAGTGGTCCACGATCAAGCACAAGAAGGGCGCGAAGGACGCCAAGCGCGGCAAGGAGTTCGGCAAGCTCATCCGCGTCGTGGAGACCACGGCCCGCGAGGCCGGCACCGCCGACCCGGAGATGAGCGCGGCGCTGGCGGTCGCGGTCCAGAAGGCCAAGGACGCGTCGGTACCCAAGGAGAACATCGAGCGCGCGTGCAAGCGCGGCGCCGGTGAACTCGACGGCGCATCGACCTACGAGCAGGCCCAGTACGAGGGCTACGGCCCCGGTGGCGTCGCGGTGCTCGTCGACGTGCTGACCGACAACCGCAACCGCACCGCCGCGGACGTGCGCCAGGCCTTCACCAAGTCGGGTGGCAGCCTCGCGGAGCCGGGCAGCGTCGCGTTCATGTTCACCCGCCGGGGCCAGGTCCGGGTCGCCCGGGACGGGGTCGACGAGGACGAGTTGATGATGGTCGGGCTCGACGCCGGCATGGAGGATCTGGAATCCGACGACGAGGCGTTCACCGCCTGGGCGGACCCCTCCGAGGTGGCCGCGTTGCGCAAGACCCTCGAGGAAGCCGGCTACCACGTCACCCAGTCGGGTTGGACGATGGTCCCGTCGTCGACGGTGCCGATCACCGAGCCCGGTGACGCGAAGAAGGTCCTGAACCTGCTGGATGCGCTGGACGACAACGACGACGTGCAGGACGTGTTCGCCAACGTCGATCTCGACGACGACGTGCTCGCGGCCATCGACGCGTAGGGTCGTCCACCGGTACCGCCGCGGTGGCTGCTAGCCTGAGCGAACGCATGTTCGTCACGAGCGCGTGCAGGAGCTGCCGTGTCCGCTGGTCCGCCCATCACCACCGTGCTCGGGGTGGACCCCGGGTTGACCCGCTGCGGCATCGGCGTGGTGGTGGGGCCCGCCTCGCGACCGAGCGCGGTGCACCACGAGTGCGTGCGCACCTCGCCCGACACCCCCCTCGAGGAACGGCTGCTGGCGGTCCACGACGCGGTGCTGGGCGCCATCGAGCAGCACCGGCCGGACGCCGTCGCGGTGGAGCGGGTGCTGTTCTCCTCCAACGTGCGCTCGGCGATGGCGACGGGTCAGGCCGCCGGGGTGGCCCTGCTGGCCGCGGCCCGCGCAGGGCTGGCGGTCACCTTCTACAGCCCCAACGAGGTCAAGGAGACGGTCACCGGCGACGGCTCCGCCGACAAGACCGCGGTCGGGCTGTTGGTCGCCGCGCAGCTGAGGCTCGACGAGGTACCCCAGCCCGCCGACGTGGCCGACGCCCTGGCCGTGGCGATCACCCACCTGGCGCGCTCGCGCCTGGCCTCCGCGATCGCCGGCACGCCCGCCGCGGCGACCCTCGCCGACGCCCAGCGGGCCTCGGGGCGCTCGCAGCGGCGCGGATGGGAAGCGCATCTCGTCGAACGTGGCCTGATGGGCCGGGGTGGCGCGTGATCGCCCACCTGCGCGGCCGGGTCGCCCACCGCGACACCACCTCGGTCGTCGTCGATGTCGGCGGGGTCGGCTACCTCGTGCACGTCACGCCGGGGGA
This sequence comes from Nitriliruptoraceae bacterium, assembly GCA_003558435.1. Taxonomy (GTDB): domain Bacteria; phylum Actinomycetota; class Nitriliruptoria; order Nitriliruptorales; family Nitriliruptoraceae; genus PWLR01. The sequence goes on from PWLR01000060.1 coordinate 7,734, forward strand.
GCGCATCCCGGCGCGCGGCGAACCGGTCGAGTTGCACACCTCGCTGCAGGTCCGTGAGGAGTCGATGACGCTGTTCGGCTTCGCGGAACGGACCTCGCTGCGACTGTTCGAGCTGCTGCTGGGCTCCTCGGGGGTGGGCCCCAAGCTCGCGCTCGCGGCGCTCGGGACCCACCGGCCCGACGTGTTGCGCACCGCCATCGGTGGCGCGGACATCGCGACCCTGACCCAGGTCCCCGGCATCGGCAAGAAGGTCGCCGAACGGCTGGTCCTGGAGTTGAAGGACAAGGTCGGCGGACCGTTGGACGGCGACCTGGGGCTCGTCGCCGGCGACGTCGGTGGGGGCGACCCCGGCCTTCGCGCAGAGGTCCGGGACGCGCTGCTCGCGCTCGGTTACTCCTCGAGCGAGGTGCAGGCGGCGCTGCGCGCACTGGAGGCCTCGGAGGCGTCCACCACACCGGATCTGCTGCGCCAGGCCCTGCGGGTGCTCGGTGGCGGCGCGTTGGACGGAGCCCGCTCATGAGCGACATCCCGGATCCGGACGCAGGTTCGGGGGAGGCCGTGCTCGATCCCGATGCGCTGATCGGCGAGGACCGCCTGGATGCGAGCCTGCGACCGGCCCGGCTCGAGGAGTTCATCGGCCAGGACCGGGTCCGCCGTCAGCTGGAGTTGGTGCTCGTGGGCGCCCGCCAACGCGGGCAGGCGGCCGATCACGTGCTGCTCTCCGGCGCGCCGGGGCTGGGCAAGACCACCCTGGCCGCCATCGTGGCCGCCGAGGTCGGGGCCCAGTTCCGGGCCACCTCCGGTCCCGCCATCGAACGCCCCGGCGATCTGGCCGCGATCCTGACCGGGCTCGAGCCCGGTGACGTGCTGTTCGTCGACGAGGTCCACCGGCTGCCCCGCACCGTCGAGGAGGTGCTCTACCCGGCGATGGAGGACTTCCAGCTCGACATCGTGGTCGGCAAGGGCCCGGGCGCCCGATCGATCCGGCTCGATCTGCCGCGCTTCACGCTGGTCGGCGCGACCACACGCACGGGGCTGATCTCCTCACCGCTGCGCGACCGGTTCGGGTTCTCCGCGCAGCTGGAGCACTACGAGGTCGCGGAGCTGCTCGCGATCGTGCGCCGTTCGGCCGGGCTGCTCGGCATCCCCGTGGGTGACGCGGCCGCCTCGGAGATCGCCTCGCGCTCCCGGGGCACGCCGCGCATCGCCAACCGCCTGCTGCGCCGGGTGCGCGACGTCGCCGAGGTCGAGGGGGACGGCACGGTCGACCTGTCGGTGGCCCGCGCGGCGCTGGCGGTGTTCGACGTCGACGAGCTCGGGCTCGACCGGCTCGACCGCCGGGTCCTGGAGGCGTTGATCGACCGTTTCGGTGGGGGGCCGGTCGGGCTGACGACCCTCGCGACCACCGTGTCGGAGGAGTCCGACACCCTCGAGGACGCCGTGGAACCGTTCCTGCTGCGCTGCGGGCTGCTGCAGCGCACACCGCGTGGGCGGATCGCGACCGCGGGTGCCTACGCGCACCTCGGACGTCCGGCTCCGGCGCCGGGACGCGCACCGGAGGTCGCCTCGCTGTTCGACGGACCCGACCAGACCGGCGACGGCTGAGCGCTCCGCGCCGTCACGGGGCGGGGACCCGGCACCGGGCGGTGCCGGCGCGTCGGTCATCGCCGCGCGCACGGGATAGCGTTCGCGCATCCCCCGTCGGGGCCAGCGCGGCCTCCGACCCGTCGTCGTGGAGTGTGGATGCAGCTGGAGCTCGGTGTCGACGTCGTGGTGCTGGCGGTCGCCGTGCTGCTGTTCGGGGCCGTCCTGACCGCTGCCGCCGCGGCCAAACCGGGGAGCAACTTCCGCGTCCCCGGGGCGCTGCTGTTCCTCGGGATCGGGATGCTGGTCGGCGACGACGGACTGGGTCTGATCACCGTCGACGACGCCGTGCTCGTGCGCGACCTCGGGGTCGTCGCCCTGCTGCTGATCCTGTTCGAGGGTGGGCTGACCACCAAGCCGACCGACCTGCGCCTGGCGGCCCTGCCCGGGGTGCTGCTGGCCACGGTCGGCGTGGTGATCACGGCGGGTGTCACCGGGCTCGGCGTCTGGTTGCTGCTCGACGTCGAGCCGATCACGGCCGCACTGCTGGGCGCGGTGGTCGCCTCCACCGATGCGGCCGCGGTCTTCTCGATGATGCGCACCACGCCGCTGCCCCGCAAGGTCTCCGCGGTGCTGCGCATCGAATCCGGCGCCAACGACCCCATCGCGGTGATGCTGACCGTCGGGTTCCTCGCCACGCTCGAAGGGGGAGCGGTCGGCCCGGGGGACTGGGCCGTGTTCGCCCTGGTGCAGCTGCTCGGTGGGTTGGCGGTCGGCGGCGCGGTCGGCGGGGCCGGCGCGTGGCTGCTGCGCCGGGTCGAGCTCGGGGTCGAGGGTCTCTACCCGGTGCTGGCGCTGGCGATCGGCGGGGTGGCGTACGGCCTGGCGGCCCAGATCGGCGCCTCCGGGTTCGTCGCGATCTACCTCGCCGGGCTGCTGATCGGCGGGCTGGTGCCGCGACACCGACGTAGCGTGCTCGGGTTCCACGAGGCGATGGCCAACGCGGCCGAAGTGGGCTTGTTCCTGCTGCTCGGGCTGCTGGTGTTCCCGTCCCGCCTGCCCGCGGTCGCCGTGCCGGCGTTGGCCGTGGCCGGGGTGCTGATCCTGGTCGCGCGTCCGGCGGCCGTCGCGCTGTGCTCGATCGGCTCACGGATGCCCCTGCGGGAGCAGGCGGTGGTCAGCTGGGCGGGCTTGCGCGGGGCGGTGCCGATCGTGCTGGCCACCTTCCCCTTCACCGCCGGCATCGCCGGGGGGGAACTGATCTTCGACGTGGTGTTCTTCGTGGTGCTCGTGTCGGTGCTGGTCCAGGGCACCACGCTGTTGCCGTTGGTCAGCCGCCTGGGGGTGGAGACCGCCCAGCCCGCCTGGGCGCCGGTGGCGGCCGCCCTGCCGCTCGACCGCATCGACGTCGACCTCGTGGAGCTGTTCGTCACCGATGATCTGGCGATCGCCGGCAAGGAGCTCCGGGAGGTACCCGAACTCGAGCGGGCCCTGGTCGCCGCGATCGTGCGTGGTCCCCGGGTCCTGATCCCCAAGGGTGACACCCAGCTGCTCGCCGGCGACGTGTTGCTCCTGACCTCCCAGCGGGAGAGCGACGTGGTGGCCCGCGTCACCGCCTGGGCCCGCGGCGAAGCGCCACGCGACGCGGAGCCTTCCGGCGAGCCCTACGCGGACCGGTAGAGTGGCGGACCCCGTGTCCGTAGCTGACGGACACGGTTCGTTGTATGCCGCCGCCCCACCTGGACCGGTCTCGGTGCCTCACGCACCGATGATCCGCACGCCCCGACCCGGGCACCGGTGGAGGCCACACCTGGAGGACGATCCGACGTGGAAGAGCTGGGCAGTCTGCTGCTCCCGCTGGTGTTCCTGGCCGTGCTGTACCTGTTGCTGATCCGACCACAGCAGAAGCGCCGCAAACAGCAGCAGGAGATGGTCCGTACCCTGTCCGTCGGTGACGACATCGTCACCATCGGCGGGATGCATGCGCGCGTCGTCGCGCTGTCGGACACCACCATGGACGTCACCGTCGATGCCGAGGGGGAGAACGTGATGCGCTTCGAGCGGAGCTCGCTCGGGCGCATCGTCCAGGACGAGCCGGAGTCGGAGTCGGAGTGAGCGACCCCACCAGCGGACCGATCGAGGTCGAGAACGCACCCGCGGTCGATCCCACACCGCCGGGAGTGGACACCGTCGACCCGGCGGCGGCGAAGCGTGTC
>PWLR01000059.1 GCA_003558435.1 Nitriliruptoraceae bacterium
CGCGCCGTCGATCGACGCGCTACCGGCCTCGTCGTCCGCGTTCCCGCATCCGAGCACGAGCGTGAGGACGGCGAGTCCCGTCAGCGCGTTCCTGAGCTTGTCGTAGGCGTCGACATCAGGCTCCCAGACGGTTCGCGGTCGACGCTAGGAACGGTCGCGCGGTCTCCGGCCAGCGTGGCGCACCGCTGGTCCGATGACCGCGGTAAGGCCGGCAGGAGGCCGTGCTGAGCTGGACGAGTGCTCGCTGGACGAGCCCGGACTCAGCCGCCGACGTTGTCGGGGTAGGACGCGATCGTCCCGACGTCGGCCCGGTCGTCGCCCTGGCCGGGCTGGTCCTCCGCCTCCTGCTGCGCCACCCGGTGTCGTTCGGACTCGGCCATGCTCTGCAGCGGGTGGTTGCTCAGGACCTCGTCCCGGTCACCGCGTCGCACGAGGTCCCAGGATCCGTCATCTCGTCGCCGTACCTCGAGGTCGGCGTCGTGTTCGTCAGTGCCCATGGCGATCCCGATCGTGGTCGGTCGACGGCCATCCGCAGTGGCGCCGCAGTGGCGCCGCTACGGCCGTCACCACACCGTGCCAAGGGACCCTGGCACGGTGTGGTGACGGCTCCTGACCGGACGGTCGTGGGCCGTGCAGACCGTCCCGGGGCCGGACCGCGCCAGGCGTCGTTGGTGTAGCCGATGCGGTACCGCGCGTCGTTCTGCGGGTACTCGCAGGCCCGCCCGTTGCCGGGACCGATGAGCTTCTCCACGGGAGCGCGTTCCCGGGCGTTGGTGTTCGACCGGTCGAGGGTCGGGTCCCCGACCTCCGTGAGCAGGTAGAGCCCGCCGGCGTGCCCGGTCCGGGGCCAGCCGGACGACCCGTGCCATCGCCGGGTGCGGCTCCCGGCACCGGCCTGCCGTCGCCCGTCGCCCGATCGGTCGGCTCAGCCCGAGCGGGCACGCACCTCGGCGACCAAGGCCTCGAGCGAGGCGACGATGTCGCTGCCGATGACCGCGTGCGCCGTATCGTCATAGGGGGTCGGTTCGCCGTTCATGACGATCAGTCGCGCGCCGGCCTCCAGCGCCGTGCGAGGGAGCAGCGCCACCGGGTGCACCACCAGTGACGAACCGATCGACAACAGCAGGTCACAGCCCATGACCGCGTCGTGGGCACGTTGCAGCCGAGCGGGATCGAGCGACTGGCCGAAGGAGATGGTCGCGCTCTTCTGCAGCCCTCCGCAGGCCTCGCAGCGAGGGTCGGGATCACCGGCCCGCACCCGCTCGAGGACCGGTTCCGCCTCGATCACCCGCTCGCAGGAGAGGCACTCGACCTGATGGATCGTGCCGTGGATCTCCACGATCCGGTCGGGGTCGGAGCCACCGGCCTGATGCAGGCCGTCGATGTTCTGGGTGATGAGCGTGTGTAGGTGACCGAGCCGTTCGAGCTCGGCCAGCGCGTGGTGGGCCGGATTCGGGCCGACGGTGAACGCCGGGTTCTCCAGCCGGAGCTGCCAAACCTGGCGCCGGACGTCGTCGTCGGTGAGGTAGGCCTCCAGCGAGAACAGCCGTTCCGATCCCGGCTGTTTGGTCCACACCCCGTTCGGGCCACGGAAGTCCGGGATGCCGGAGGCGGTGGATACCCCCGCGCCCGTGAGCACCACCACCCGTTGGGCACCGATGATCCAGCCCGCGACCTCGTCGATGAGCTGGCTGTCGACCGCGTCCATGAACCCTCCTCGCCGAGAAGGTAGGCGAGGGATGCGTCGCCGTGCAGCTCGCGGCACGGTCCCACAGCACCTCCGAGTCGCAGCGGGCGGCAGTGGCCTACCCGCGCAGCCGCGGTGACGAGGTAGCGTCCGGGTTCGGAACGACCCGAGGAACCCCGTGGAGCAGGTCACCGACGAAGCGGCACGCGCGGCAGTCCGCCGCGCCCCGCTCCGGTCGTGTGCCGGGCGGTTGGCAGCGGCACCACCGCCGAGAGCGCGAGCGACACCGGTGACGACGGCGTGAAACCACCGCCCTTCGCCTACCACGCGCCGAGGACCGAAGAGGAGGCTCTCGCCACGCTCGGAGCGCTCGGGGAGGACGGCAAGGTCCTCGCAGGCGGTCAGAGCCTGATCCCGTTGCTCAACATGCGGCTGGCCGCCCCACCGGCGCTGGTCGACCTCGCCCGGCTCGAGACGTTGGACCGGATCGCGGTCACGGACACCCACGTGCGCGTCGAGGCACGGGTCACCCACGAACGCCTGCGGCGCGACGAGCGGGTCGCGGCCGCGGTCCCGCTGCTGCGTCAGGCCCTCGACTGGGTCGCCCATCCGGTGATCCGGAACCGGGGGACCAGCGTGGGTTCGATCGCCCATGCGGATCCGGCTGCCGAACTCCCCGCGGTCCTCGCGCTGCTGGGTGGCTGGATGCAGCTGCGCAGCGTCGAGGGTGAACGGACCGTCGAGGCGGGGGACTACCTGCTCGGTCCCCTCGAGTCCGACACGCGGCCTGGTGAGCTGGTGGTCGCGGCGACCTTCCCCCGGCCCGGCGTCCGGACCGGCACGGCCTTCGAGGAGCTCGCGCGCCGCCACGGGGACTACGCGATGGCCGGTGTCGGGGTACGCGTCACCCTCGACGCCGATCACCACGTGGGTGATGCGTCGGCCGCGTTCATCGGGGTCGGGGGCACCGCGATCCAGGTCGAGCTCACCGAGGTCCTGCGAGGCCAGCCCTACGACGCCCTCGACAAGGCCGAGGCGATCGGCCTGGCCCGCGCGTCGATCGATCCGACCGCTGACATCCACGCCACCGCCGGCTACCGGCGCCACCTCGCCGGGGTCCTGCTCGGCCGAGCGCTCGAGACCGCGGTTCGCCACGCCGCCGGCCAGGCGCCGCCCGACAGTGGATCCGCCCCCGAAGGCCCCGGCCCCACCGAGTCCGCAGCCCCCGGGTCCGCAGCCCCCGGGTCCGCAGCCACCGAATCCGCACCCACCGGCCACGCATCCGGTGGGTACCGGGAGGAGACCGCGTGAGCACCACCGACCACGCCGCCACGGCCACGACGAGCCCGGGGGGCACACCTTCGGGCACCGACGTCGAGGTGGTGGTGACCGTCAACGGGGTGCCACGTAGCGCCACGGTCCCCGCTCGTCGTCTGCTGTCGGACTTCCTGCGCCACGACCTGCGTCTGACCGGTACCCACGTCGGGTGCGAGCACGGGGTCTGTGGGGCGTGCACGGTGCTGCTCGACGGGGCGCCGGTGCGTTCGTGCCTCGCGTTCGCGGTCAGCATCCACGGCCGGGAGATCACCACGATCGAGGGTCTCGCCGCCGACGACGGCACCCTGCACCCGGTGCAGCAGGCCTTCCAGGACGAGCACGGTCTGCAGTGCGGCTACTGCACGCCCGGTTTCGTGATGAGCGCGTGCGGGTTCCTCGCCGACGAGCCTGCGCCCGACGATCAGACGATCCGGGAAGGCATGTCCGGCAACCTGTGTCGGTGCACCGGCTACGCGGGCATCCTCGCGGCGGTCAAGCAGGCGGCCGGCGCGCTGCGGACCACCGGCGCGGATCCTCGGGCCAAGCACGACCCGGCGGCGGGAGGTCAGCGGTGACCACCCGGATGGTGGGCGCCCCGGTTGCGCGCTCCGAGGACCCGCGGCTGCTGCGCGGCGAGGGTCGCTTCCTCGACGACCTCGGTCACGATGCCTACCAGGTCGCCATCCTGCGCAGTCCCCACGCGCACGCCCGCATCCTCGACATCGACGTCACCGACGCCCTCGAGGTCGACGGGCTGATCGCGATCCACACCTTCGAGGACCTCCCGCCCCGGCTGCAACAGCCGATGCCGCTGCTGATCCCGCACCCGGCACTCACCGCCGGACGCACCCAGTACGTGCTGGCCGACGGCGAGGTCAACCACGTCGGTGAAGCGATCCTGATGGTGGTCGCCACCGACCGCTACGCCGCCGAGGACGCGGTGGAGCGCATCACGGTCGACTACGAGGTCCTGCCCGCCGTGGTGGGACCCGAGAACGCCCTCGCCGCGGCGCAGTTCGTGCACGAGGAGATCCCCGACAACGTCGCGGCGCACCTCCAGCAGACGATCGGTGACGCGCCGCGCGCCATCGCCGCCGCGCCGCACACCCTCGAGTTCCGGCTCGACATCGAGCGCTCCGCCTCGACCCCGATGGAGACCCGGGGGACCTACGCCCGGTGGGACGCCGACGACCGGCGGCTGCGGCTCTACACCTCCACCCAGGCGCCGACCAGCGTCCGCGCCGCGGTCGCCTCGTTCCTGGAGCTGCCACTGGCCCAGGTCGAGTGCATCGCGCCCGACATCGGCGGCGGCTTCGGGGTCAAGATCATGCACCCGTGGCCGGAGGAGATCCTGGTGCCGTGGGTGGCCCGCGAGCTCGGCCACGACATCAAGTTCGTCGAGGACCGGCGCGAGCACTTCATCTCGTCCAACCACGAGCGTGCCCAGGTCCAGTGGATCACGGTCGGTTTCGACGATGCCGGGCGGGTGCTGGGCCTGGATGTGAGGTTCATCCACGACCACGGGGCCTACATCCCCTACGGCCTGATCGTGCCGATCATCACCTCGACGCAGCTGATCGGGCCCTACAAGCTCGAGAACTACCGGGTCACCTTCGACTCGGTCTACACCAACACCGTGCCCGTCACCCCCTACCGGGGCGCCGGCCGCCCCCAGGGTTGCTTCGCGATGGAACGCACCATCGACCGCATCGCCCGCCACCTCGGGCTGGACCGCACGCAGGTCCGCGGCGTCAACTTCCTGCAACCCGAAGAGTTGCCCTACGACTTCGGCCTGACCTTCCAGGACGGCCGGCCCTACTGCTACGACTCGGGCGATTTCCCGGCCTCGCTCGCGATGCTCAAGACGCTGATCGACTGGGACGGTTTCGAGCAGCGACGTGCCGCGGCCGCCGCCCAGGGCCGCATCATCGGTATCGGCATGGCCGCCTACGTCGAGGGCACCGGTGTCGGCCCCTACGAGGGCGGCCACGTGCTGGTCGAACCCGGCGGCAAGGTCCAGGTCGCCACCGGCCTCTCGACGCAGGGACAGGGCCACCAGACCGCGTTCGCGCAGATCGTCGCCGATCAGTTGGGCGTCGCGTTCGAGGACGTCGAGGTGGTGACCGGCGACACCCGGCGCTTCCAGTACGCGGTGGGCACGTTCGCCTCGCGCGCCGCGGTGATGAGCGGCAACGCGATCCACCTCGCGGCGGTGAAGGTCCGCGAGAAGGCGTTGAAGCTCGCCTCCGATGCCCTGGAGGTGGACGTCGAGGACCTGGAGCTGGCGGAGGGTCGGGTCCGGGTCGTCGGGAGCCCCGACACCTCGATCGATCTGAAGGTGCTGGCCACGCTGTCGAACCCGCTGCGCTACGCCTTCGACGACTCGGCGCGGATCGCGACCCAGTTCGCGACGCCCGCGGACCCCGATGCGCCGCCGGTCGGCGACGACGAGGCACCGGGGCTGGAGGCCACGGACTACTACTCGCCGGTCCGTTCGACCTTCGCCAACGGCATGCACGCCGTCGAAGTGGAGATCGACCCCGAGACCTCCGACATCCGCATCCTCGACTACGCGGTCGTCCACGACTGCGGCAACCTGCTCAACCCGACCATCGTCAAGGGCCAGGTCCTCGGCGGCGTCGCGCAGGGCGTGGGCGGCGCGCTGTACGAGCGCATGGCCTACGACGACCACGGCCAGCTCCAGAACGCCAGCTTCATGGACTTCCTGATCCCGTACGCCACCGAGGTCCCCGCGGTGCGGATCGATCACCTGGAGACGCCCTCGCCGCTCAACCCGCTCGGCATCAAGGGCGCGGGGGAGGCGGGGGTCATCCCGACCTCCGCCGCGATCGCCGCCGCCATCGAGGATGCCACCGGGATCGTCATCGACGCGATGCCGATCTCGCCGTCGCAGTTGCACGAACGCCGGCTGGCCAGACCGGTCACGGCAGGAGAGGGCACACCATGAAGGTCGCCGGTAGCCACGAGGTCGCCGCGTCACGCCAGCAGGTGTGGGATGCGTTGCAGGATCCGGCCGTGCTGGCGCGCACGCTGCCCGGGTGCGAAGCGCTGGAGGTCACGGGCCCGGGGCGCTACGTCGCGACGCTGACCGCCGGTGTGGCCAGTGTGAAGGGCACCTACCGCGGCAAGGTCGCCTTGTCGGATCAGAACGAGCCCGCGTCCTACCGGTTGGCGGCGGAGGGTGCCGGGGCGCCGGGCACCGTGCAGGCCGACGCGATGGTGCGCCTGGAGGAGTCCGTGAGCGGCACGACCGTGAGCTACGAGGCCGACGCGGTCATCGGCGGGATGATCGGCGGCGTCGGTCAGAGGATGCTGGTGGGGGTCGCGAAGAAGACCGCCGGCGAGTTCTTCTCGGCCGTCGAACGCGATCTGCTCGGCGAGGTGGTGATCCCGGCACCGCTGGCCGGCGAGCTCGCCGGGGTGCCGGTCAGCGACGGCACCGTGACGCCCGCGGTGGATCACGCGGAGGTGCGTGTCGGCCAGACCTTCCGGGCCGCAGCGTCGCGACCGAGCCGCCCGGTCGGTGACACCCGCAGCCAGGACCTGCTCGTGGCCGGCATCGTCGGTGCGGCCATCGCGTTGGTCGGGGTACTGGTCGGTCGTCGCCTGGGACGTCCCGGCGACGCGTCGTGACCGGCTTGCGGCGTGAGCGATGAGTGACCTGACCAGCAGCGTCGGGCGGTCCGCCATGGACATCGCGGCGGCCGTCAAGGCCGGTGAGATGACCGCCGAGCGGGTGGTTACCGATCACCTCGAGGCCATCGCCGCCCGGGAACCGGACCTACGGGCATGGGTGCACCTGGATGCCCGGGCCGCGATGGCCGCCGCCCGGGCCGTGGATGCGGACCCGGCAGCCGCCGGTCCGCTCGCCGGCGTGCCCTTCGGGGTCAAGGACATCGTCGAGGTCGCCGGTATGCCGACCCGCAACGGCTCGACCATCCCGGTCGACGGCCCGGCCGATGCCGACGCGATCGCCGTCGCTCGCCTCCGTGCCGCGGGGGCGATCCCCCTCGGCAAGACGGTCACGACCGAGTTCGCCCTGTTCCAGCCGGGGCCCACCCGGCACCCGTTCGATGCCGACCGCACGCCCGGGGGCTCGTCCAGCGGATCGGCGGCGGCGGTGGCCGCCGGCACGGTGCCGCTCGCGGTCGGGACGCAGACCGCCGGATCGATCGTGCGGCCCGCGTCGTACTGCGGCATCGTGGGGGCGAAACCGACGTTCGGCCGCATCCCGCGCGACGGGGTGACGTTGTGCTCGTCGACGTTGGACACCATCGGCATGCTGGGTGCGTCCGTGGCCGACGTCGCGCTGGCGTTGGGGGTGATGGCCGACGACCGGGAGGCCTTCCGCCCGTCGGATCTCGGTCACCGACCCCGCATCGGGTTCTGTCGGACCTTCGAGTGGGACGACATCGACCCGGAGGTTCGGAACACCCTCGAGGCGGGCGTGCAGCGGTTGGCCGCCGACGTCGAGGTCGTCGAGGTGGCGATGCCCGAACCGATGCGCGGACTGGTCGCCGCGCAGCTCGCGGTCATGCTGGTGGAGTGCGCCGACGAACTCGACGGGGTCCGCACCCGCCACGGCGAACACCTCAGCGCCGCGTTGCGCCGGGTCCTGCGCAGCGGTGACGGACACCGGTGGGCCTACGACGCGGCGCGGGCACATGCCGCTGCTGCGGCGAGCCACCTCGACGAGCTGTTCGCCGACTGCGAGGTGCTGTTGGCGCCGAGCGTGCTCGGTGAGGCGCCGCCGCGTGCCACCACCGGCGACCCGTTGCTGTGCCGCCAGTGGACCCTGCTCGCGACGCCCACCGTGTCGGTTCCGGGCCTGACCGGGCCCGGCGGCCTGCCGCTGGGGATGCAGGTCGTCGCCCCGGTCGGCCGCGACGACCTCGCGCTCGGCGGCGCCGCACGCATCGCGGAGCTGCTGGCGGAGTGAGCTCGGCAAGCACCTGGCAGTAGCACGTCGTGGCCCGGGCGCGGCCTGGTTCAGACACCGACCTCGGCGTCGATCCGGCCGTCCTCGACCGCTTCGACCAGTCGGGCATGATCCGTCTCGTTGAGGTCGGCGTAGTCCTGCGAGAACGCGACGAGAGACCGATCGAACCGGTTGCCCGCACCGAGGTAGCCCGCGATCTCCGCTGGCTCGCCGCTGCGGGCGTGGGCCGCGGCGAGCAGGTGCCCGCAGAGGCCGGCGTAGACGACGAGTCGGGTCGGGCTGATCCTCTCCAGGTCGACACTGCCCTTCATGTCCCGGAACTGCCGGACGTAGTAGTCACGCTCCTGCCCGTCGGGTCCGGGTGCGCTCAGCCAGCCGAGGAACAGATCGGTCGCGGACTGCATCAGGCGTTGCCCCTCGACCACGCGCCGCCCGGCTGGGGGGTGCGGGTTGGCTCCGAGATGCTTCTCCAGGACGGAGGGCCCCGCCTCCTTGACCTGCAGGATGAGGGGATCGTCACCGTCACGTCCGTGCAGCAGCACCACGTAGGCGCGGGTGCCGACGCTGCCGACGCCCACGACGCGACGGGCCGAGTCGAGCACCTCGAAGCGGGAGAGCAGCTGGTGGCGGTAGCTCGGGAGGCTCTCGCGGTACTCCTCGAGATAGTGCGACACCCGCTCCAGGCGATCGGCCGGCATCGCCGCACGCGACAGGATGGGGGGGTCCTCCCTGAAACGGACCTCGCCGTCGACCACCTCGGTGAGCTTGCGGGCAGCCTGTCGGCTGGTGCGACGCTGGGCGTGGTCGAACAGTTTCCTGGCTGCGGCCGGGGCGTCGGCCTCGAGCTCACCGTCGACGACCCGGCTGCCGAGTTGCTCCATGATCTCCTCGGCCTCGACGCTCGCGTACCAGACATCGAGCACGTCGGCGTCCGCGAGCCGCCCCATCTGGGTGCGGTAGGTCCGAACCGCGGACCGGACCGCGTCCGCGCCGACCTCGTCATCGAAACCCCGGTGCCGCGCCACGATGACGAGCGAGGCGCACAGCCGCTTGAGATCCCATTCGACGGGACCCGGCAGCGTCTCGTCGAAGTCGTTGATGTCGTAGATCATCCGGCGTTCCGGGGTCGCGAACGTCCCGAAGTTCGCGAGATGGGCGTCGCCACACAGCTGTGCGGTGATCGCGGTCGTCGGCGTCGTCGCGAGGTCCGCTGCCATGACCGCGGCCTGGCCACGGAAGAAGGCGAACGGCGAGACGCTCATCCGGCCGTAGCGGATCGGGACCAGCTCAGGGACGCGGGTCCGGTCCTGCTCTGCGAGGATCTCCAACGGATCCGCGCGGTCCGGCGCAGCCTGGAAGCCCGCATGCGAGCTGCGCGGTACCTGCTGTCGAACCTCACGGCCGCGCTCACGGAGCTCGGCGGCGGTGGATCGTCCGTGCACCGGATCTCCTCATCGGGGTCGGTCGATGCCGACCCGCCGCCGCAACCTAACTTGGATCCATGCGGGGGGGGGTAGGCGCCACCCCTCGAAGTCGGCGGCACCGAGCATCTGGCGCAGGTACCACTCGCCGCGGTCCGGGCCGAGCATCCCGGTCACCTCAGCGCCGTCCTGCACCGGGTCCTGCGGAACGGTGACGACCACCGGTGGGCCTACGGGGCCGCGAAGGCCCATGCGGCGTCGGCCGCGACGACCTCGCTCTCGGCGGTGCCGCCTCGCTCGTCGAGCGGCTGTCCGCAGGTGATGGACCTCGGTGAACCGATGGTGGTGGAGGGAACCAGCTCGTACCGGTCGGTCAGGGTTCGGGGGCCGACCCGACCCGGACTTGTGTGTGGTCGCGGCGGTCGTGTATCGAGATGGCATCGCCGGGCCCGAGCGGGAACTTCGGGCGAGCTCCGCCGACGGGAAGGTCCGGGGCCCGCCACTACGCTCACGGCCCCCGTGCCCGTTCGAGGTGGCCTTGCGACACATCCGTATCGGTATCGACACCGGAGGCACGTTCACGGACGTGGTCGCCTTCGATGAGTCGACCGGGACCATGACCACCACCAAGACCCCCTCGACCCCTGCGGACCCGGCCGAGGGCTTCATGGCCGGCGTCGACAAGATCCTCACGTCCATCGGCGCGTCGGGGGGCGAGGTCGCCTCGGTGAGTCACGGCACGACGGTGGCGACCAACGCGCTGCTCGAGGACGACATCGCCGAGATGGGCCTGCTGACCACCGAGGGCTACCGCTACATCCTGGAGATCGCGCGCCAGTCGGTCCCCGATGGCTACGGCAACAGCTACTTCTGGGTCAAGCCGGACCGCATCGTGCCCGTGGACCGCGTGCGGGAGATCGGCGGGCGACTGGACGTGCACGGCGACGAGGTCCGGCCCTTCGACGAGGCGTCCGCGGTGGCCGCAGCCCGCTGGTACCGCGACCAGGGCATCGACACGCTGGGCGTGTGCTTCCTGCACAGCTACGCCAACGACGTCCACGAACGCGCGATGCTGGCGGTCCTGCGCCGTGAGCACCCGGCAGCGATCGTGTCGCTCTCCAGCGAGGTACTGCGTGAGTACCGGGAGTACGAACGCACCATCACCACGTTGGTGGACGCCTCCGTCAAGCCGAAGGTGGGCCGCTACATCCGCGGCATCGCCGAGCGGCTCCATGCCCACACCACCGGTGACGATCCCCGAGCCCACGAGCTGCCCTTCGCGATCATGAAGTCCAACGGCGGGGTCATCAGCGCCGCCGAGGTGGTCCACCAGCCGATCACCACCGTGCTGTCGGGCCCGGCCGCCGGGGCGCTGGGCGCCGCGCTGGTCGCGGCCGAAGCCGGTTACGAGCGGATCCTCACCCTCGATGGCGGGGGGACCTCCACCGACGTCTCGGTGGTCCTCGGCGGTGAGCCGACCCTGACCACGGAGGGCACGATCGGTCGGTTCCCGTCAAAGATCCCGATGATCGACGTGGTCACGGTCGGGGCCGGCGGCGGCTCGATCGCCTGGCTCAGCCCGGAGGGCAACCTCAAGGTGGGCCCGCGGTCGGCGGGAGCCGACCCCGGCCCGATCTGTTACGGCAAGGGCGGCACGGAGCCCACCGTCACCGACGCCCACGTGTTCCTCGGTCGCATCCCCCCGGCGCTGCTGGGTGGGGAGATCGCGTTGGATGCCGATGCGGCCCGCGCCGGCATCGAGGCGTTGGCGTCCCAGCTGGGGCTGTCCCCGGAGGACGCAGCCCGCGGGATCCTGGAGATCTCGGCCTGGAACCAGGCCAACGCGATCCGCCAGGTCACCGTCAAACGCGGGCTGGACGTCCGCGATTTCGCGATGACCGCGTTCGGCGGCTCGGGCCCGCTGCTGATCTGCCGGTTGCTGGACATCCTCGGTGTCGAGGCGGTCGTGGTGCCGCGCGACCCGGGCAACCTCTCGGCGTTCGGGCTCCTGACCGTCGATGTCAAGAACGACTACGTCCAGACCCACGTGGTCAAGGACGCCGAGGTGGATCTGGATGCGCTCGGTGCGGTCTACGAGGCCTTGGAGGTCCGCGCCGTCGACG
>PWLR01000246.1 GCA_003558435.1 Nitriliruptoraceae bacterium
ATCGTCCCCTTCAGCCCTGTCACCGGCCGCGTCGGCCTGCCGCCGGGCCCACCAGGCGTCCAGGGCCGCCAGTGCCTCCTCGACGTCCATGGGGCCGCGGTCCATGCGCAGCGACAGCAGGTGCTGCCACGCCTCGCCGACCACCGGGCCCGGGCGCACCCCGAGGCGCTCCATGATCATGTTGCCGTCCACGGCCGGGCGCATCGCGTCGAGCTCCTCCTGCTCGCGCAGCTGCTCGACCCGTGCCTCGAGTTCGTCGACCCGGCGCTGGATCTGCGCCGCCCGTTTCGCGTTGCCGGTGGTCACGTCCGCCCGGGTCAGGGCGTTGAGCCGGTCGTAGAGGTGGCCGGCATCGCTGACGTAGCGCCGCACGGCGGCATCGGTCCAGCCCTGCTTGTAGGTGTGGAAGCGCAGGTGCATCCGCACGAGCTCGCTGACGTCCCTGACCGTCTGCTTGTCGAACCTCAGTTCGCGCATCCGGTGACGGGTCATACGCGCACCGACCACGTCGTGGTGGTGGAAGGTGACGCTGCCGTCGCCATGCAGCTCCTTGGTGTCGGGTTTGCCGATGTCGTGCAGCAGCGCCGCCAGGCGGAGCACCACGTCGGGACCCTCGGTCTCCAGGGCCATCGCGTTCTCGACCACGGCCAGGGTGTGGAGGTAGACGTCCTTGTGCCGGTGGATCGGATCGACGCAGTCGCGGAGCTCGACCAGCTCGGGCAGGACGTGTCGGGCCAGGCCCGTCTCCAGCAGCAGCGTGATGCCCCGGCGCGGGTGGGGCGAGGCGACCAGCTTGACGAGTTCGTCGCGGACCCGCTCGGCGGAGACGGTCGTGACCTCGTCGGCCATCGCGATCGCCGCGTACAGCGTCGCATCGTCCACCTCGGCGCCCAGCATCGCCGCGAAGCGCGCGAGTCGGACCATCCGCAGGGGATCGTCGCCGAACGAGACCTCTGGATCGATCGGGGTCGTCAGCCGCCGGTGGTGCAGATCACGCAGGCCGCCGTGCGGGTCGACGAACACGGCGTCGGGGACCCGGAGCGCCATCGCGTTGACCGTCAGGTCCCGGCGGGCGAGGTCGTCCTCGATCGTCTCGCCGTAGGTCACCTCGGGGTGACGCGACCCGGGTTCGTAGACATCGGATCGGTAGGTCGTGATCTCCACGCGGCGCACCGGGCGGTCGTCGGTCTCCCGCTGGCACGAGATGGTCCCGAACGCGGCGCCCGTCAACCACACCGCCGTGGCCCACGGACCGACGATCCGCTCCGTGTCCTCCGGGCGCGCCGAGGTCGCGAAGTCGAGGTCGACCGACCGGGCAGCTTCCGGATCGCCGGCAGCCAGCAGGGTGTCCCGGACCGTGCCGCCCACGAGGTAGAGCTCGTGACCCGCGGCGGCGAAGAGCTCACCGAGTTCACGCGCCTCCGGGTGCACGTCGATCAGGCCGCCCAGCTGGGCGGCTTGGTCGGTGCTGAGGGTGTCGTCGGGCACGGCGGCGCATCCTGGACGAGGGCGGGGCGGGAAAGGCGGGGGCGGGGGAAGACGAGCGCGGGAGGCGGGCGAAGGCGAAGCCGAACGTGCGAGCGGACGACCGTGAGCTGCGGGAGAGGAAGAGATCGGCCGTCCGGACGGAGGGCCACCGAGGTGGCACGTCGCCGCCGTGGCGCCACGTCCCGGCCTACCCGTGGGTGTGAGGCTAGCCAGCCTCCGAGCGGGAACCGCCCGGGCGGACGAGCGCGACCCCCCGCCCCGCCCGTACCGTGACCGGCGACGAACCATCGCACGGCGCCATCGGGCGCGCCGTTGCCTGCCCCGCCGACTCTGCAGGAGCTCCCACCACGTGAACGACGCCAGGCATCCCGGAACCCAGCCGTCGGACGATCCGCACCTGCCGGATCCCGACGGTGAGGTCCCCGTGGACCCGCCGTCGAACGCGTGGGTCCCCGCGCCCTCCGAGGTGTCGGAGGCGCCGGTCGAGCCACCGTCGCCGGACTGGGTACCGGGTCAAGGCGGGGCCCCGCGCACCCCGTCCCCCGGGGGCACCGCGACGGCCACCTCGAACGCCCCGTCGGCCGCACCGACCTCGAAGGCTCCCGGCTCGCCGCCTCCCAACGTGCCCTCGGCCGCGGCCGTGGCCGAGGCGCCGGGGTTGGACGACCGCGAGCGTCCCCTGGCGCCGAAGGTCGTCACCGCCTGGCGCATCGGGAGCCTGGTCTCGTTGATCCTGCCGACCCTCGTGCTCAGCACGTTGGGGTTCATCTTCCTCGATGAGCTGGGGTGGGTGGTGTTGGGTGCCCTGATCGCGCTGGCGCTGTTCCTGACCCTCTGGTACGCGCCGGCTCGGTACAAGCGCTGGCGGTGGCAGCTGACCGACCTCGCCGTGGAGCTGCGGTTCGGGGTCGTGGTCCGCCAACAGGAGACCGTCCCCTACTTCCGCATCCAGCAGATCGACATCGTGCAGGGGCCCCTCGACCGGATCCTCGACCTGGCCACGTTGCAGGTGACCACGGCCTCCGCCAGTGGCAGCGCCGCCCTGCCCGGTATCGCCAACGACGACGCGCCCACCGTTCGGGCCGAGCTGCTGGCCCGTGCGGCCGCCGCCGTCGCGGAGCACCCCGGAGACCTCCGGGATGCCGTCTGAGCCCTCGATGACCTCACCGGATCAGCCTTCCGACCGCCCGCGCGAGCGGTCGCACCGTGGCCCTCGGGCGCCAGCGCCGCATGCGACGCCCCCACCGACGGTGCCGCCACCTTCCACGCCGCCCTGGGCCAGCACGCCGCCGCCCACCGTCCCGCCGCCCACCGAGCCCCCCGCGGGCCGCCCGCCCACCGGTCGGTCACCCCAGCAGCGGTCCCCCGCCTCCCAGCACCCCCCGGCCGCCACGTGGCACTCCCCCACCTCGCCC
>PWLR01000021.1 GCA_003558435.1 Nitriliruptoraceae bacterium
CGACACCCGCCGTTGGTGCGTGCCTGATCGGCTCGGCTCGCGGGGTCGGGGTTCCAACGGCCGTCCGCTCCGTGCGGTCCTCGACGGTCCGCTCGTAGCGTCGGAGCAGCCGCGCGACGATCCGTCGACGCGGACATCCGAGCGAGGAGTTCCCCATGGCTGCAACCGACACCAAGGCCGGCGAGACCGGTTTCGCCGACGTCACCTACGACCTCGTCTCCGTGCAGTACCACGCCCTGAAGGCCGGGCACGACTACGCGAAGTTCGTCCAGGACGCCAAGGACGCGGGCCGCGACGACATCGCCGAGTTCATCGAGAAGGTGGCGCGCGAGGACGCCGACCGCGCGAAGCAGTGCCACGAGTACCTCAAGGACCTCAGTGGCTCCCCGGAAGCCGGGGAAGCCGTCACCTGAGTCCTGCGGCGCCGCGAACGCCCGGTCCGGTTCGCGCCGCGACCCCGGCCTGCGAGGCCCGGCTCAGTCCGTGAGCCCCGGCCGGGCCTCCGCGCCCACCCAGCGGGTGAGTTGCGGCGGTGAGGCCACCAGCGGGCCGAGCGCGGCGCTGAACACCGCGACGTGCGGCGTGTCGAGGTGGCTGCGCAGTGCCTCGGCATCCTCCCACTCCTCGTGCACACGCACGAGATCGGGGTCGCCGACGTCGAACGCGAACCCATAGGCATGACAGCCGGGTTCCTCGAGCGTCGCGGCCACCACGGTGCGCGCCGATCCGGCGAACGCATCGCGCGCCTCGGGTCGCAACCGGACCGTTCCCGTCACCAACACCATGTGTCCGTCTCCCTCGCACGCCACGCGCCGTAGCCGGCCGCGTGCTGGTCGGTAGACCCTAGGTCACGGTTGGCTCGCCCGGCACGCGGCGAGCTCTGCGATCATCGTCACCGGTGCCTGGACGACCCGGACCGTTAGGCTCGTCGGTCACCGGCGCGGTCCGCCGCGCACCCGAGCTCCGGCCCGCTCGTGGCCGTCTCACGCCGTCCGAACCCTCCCAGACCCGAGGACCCACATGACCGACCACATGGAGGGTGATCCCGGGTTCCGGCTGGCGGACGCTCGTGTGGTGGTCACCGGCGCCGCCGGGTTCCTCGGATCGCACCTGTGCGACACGCTGCTCCGCGAGGGGGCCGTGGTCGTGGGGGTCGACAACTTCCTGACCGGTGAGGCGGACAACCTCGGTCACCTGGGGGACCACGAACGCTTCTCCCTGGTCGAGCACGACGTCACCACCTACGTCGAGATCCCGGGCGAGGTCGATGCCGTGCTGCACTTCGCCTCCCCGGCCTCGCCCATCGACTACCTCGAGCTGCCGATCCAGACCATGAAGGTCGGGGCGCTGGGAACCCACAACATGTTGGGACTGGCCAAGGACAAGGGGGCCCGGTTCATGCTGGCCTCGACCTCGGAGGTCTACGGCGACCCGGAGATCCACCCGCAACCCGAGACCTACTGGGGAAACGTCAATCCCATCGGGCCGCGCGGGGTCTACGACGAGGCCAAGCGGTTCGCCGAGGCGCTGGCGTTCGCCTACCACGGCGCCCACGGCATCGCGATCCGGGTGGCGCGCATCTTCAACACCTACGGCCCGCGGATGCGGATGCACGACGGTCGGGCCGTGCCGACGTTCATCCGTCAAGCCATGGCGGGCGAGCCGTTGACGGTCCACGGCGACGGCTCGCAGACCCGATCGCTGTGCTACGTCGACGACCTGGTCGCCGGGTTGCTCGGGTTGCTGTGTGGCCGGGTGACCGGACCGATGAACCTCGGCAGCCCCCACGAGGTGACGATGCTGGAGCTCGCCGAGGCGGTGCAGGACGCGGTGGGCCGACATCCCGGCGTGCAGCTCAGTCGGCGTCCGGTCGACGATCCGCAGATGCGACGCCCGGACACGAGCTTCGCGCACCGCGAACTCGGCTGGGAGGCCGGCATCGACCTGCGCGAGGGCCTCGCCCGGACGGTCGCCTGGTACCGCGCGGCGTGAACGGGCTGGTACCGCGCGGCGTGAACGGGCTGGTACCGCGCGGCGTCACCCCTCAGATGGCCTCGGCCTTCCTGGCGCGGTAGGCGGCGACATGGGCACGGTTCGCGCAGTTGCCGGTGCCGCAGTACCGCCGCGAACGGTTGCGTGACAGATCCACCAGCACCGCGTCGCAATCCTCGGCCGCGCAGCGTTTCAGCCGATCGAGATCGTTGGCGCGGATCAGGTCGGCGATCGCCATCGCCACCTCCGTGCCGATGCGGTCGACCAGGGGGGCCTGCGGATCGGTGAGGTGCAGGTGCCAGTCCCAGTGGTCGTGTCGGGTCAGCCGGGGCAGGGCTCGCGCCTCGGCGAGGATGCCGTTGACCACCTCGACCACGCCGGCCTCGTCGGCGTCCCAGATCGCCTCGATGCGTGCGCGCAGGGCATGGACCCCGGCGAGCTCGGCATCGGTCCCCGCCCGGTCGCCGGTGAAGCCCTGTTCGTCGAGGAAGGCGTCCAGTGCCGCCGGATCGGGCAGCCGCTCCGTGTCGTCGTGGGCGGTGTTGACCAGGTCCACGGCGCCGCGCAGCGCCAGCTCGGTGTCATGAGCGAACTTGATGTTGACTCCTGACGGCGGTCTGGCGTAGGGTCACGACCGTACTGTCCGTTCGCTCATGACGTCCACCGGTCCCGGGGGCGATCCGGTGGAGATGTCGCGTGGTGTCGAGCAAGCGTCCAGGCCGTGGTCCCGACCTCGCGCCGGTCGGTCGGCTCGATCGGTCCGCCGGTGCCGCACGCGCGGGCACGGTGATGGCGCTGCTGTCGGCGGCGACCTTCGGCTCCGCAGGACCGATGGCGAAGTCGCTCCTCGAGATCGGCTGGAGCGCGGGCGCCGCGGTGCTCGTCCGACTCAGCGGCGCCGCCGTGGTGCTGTGCATCGCCGCCGCGATCACCCTGCGCGGCCGGTGGCGTCCGAGGGCCAGCTCGCTCCGTGTGCTCGTGATCTACGGGTTCGTGGCGATGGCCGGCGCCCAACTGGCGTTCTTCAACGCCGTGCGCACCCTCGACGTCGGGGTCGCGATCCTGCTCGAGTTCCTGGCCCCGGTGCTGCTGTTGGCATGGACCTCGCTGCGGTCGCGGACCCTGCCGGGCACACCCACCCTGTTCGGCGCGGCGTTGACACTCGTCGGGCTCGCGTTCGTGCTGGAACTCGCCGGTGCGTCCTCGGTCGACCCCGTGGGGGTGGCCTGGGGACTCGTCGCGGCGTTCTGCCTCGGCGTGTTCTTCGTGCTCTCCGAACGCCAGGACGCCGACCTGCCGCCGCTGGTGATGGCGGCCGGCGGCACCGCGGTCGGCGCGGGCGTGATCGGCCTCGCCGGGCTGATCGGGATCGTGCCGCTCGAGTTCACCGCCGAGCAGACCGTGCTGGCCGGGACGTCGGTCAGCTGGTTGGTTCCGGCGGTCTGGCTCGTGCTGGTCTCGACCGTGGTCGCCTACACCTCCGGTATCGGTGCGGTCGTCCGTCTGGGCACGAGGTCGGCGTCGTTCATCGCCCTGGCGGAGGTGCTGCTCGCGGTCGTCGCCGCCTGGGTGCTGTTGGCGGAGCTGCCGGGACCCTCACAGCTGGTCGGCGGGGTCTGCATCGTGGCCGGCATCGTCATCATCCGGCGCAACGACCGGATCGTGGCGCCACCGCGCCCCCGGTGGTTCATCGCGCGCAGCCGCACGGATCCCACGCGGGGGTGAGGCGCCGCCGGACCGTCACGGTCGGAGCGGCGTGGCTCGACGCGGACCGGCCGGGGTGCACTCGTTACCGGGTCAGTCGTCGAGGTCGACGGCTCGGAGCCGAGCGGTCGCCGGGGCCTCCAACACCTCGCCGTCGGGGGCGAAGCGTGAGCCGTGGCAGGCGCAGTCCCAGGTCGCTTCCTGCCGGTTCCACCGCACCAGGCAGCCGAGGTGGGTGCAGGTCGCGCTGACCGCGTGCACCCGGCCCTCGAGGTCGCGGCTGATCGCGACCGGTTTCCGGCCCTGGCGCACGACCCGGCCGTCTCCCGGGGCGAGGTCCCGGGCCGACCTCGGCACCGATCGGACCCGATCGCCGACCAGCAGCGCGCCCACCCGCAGGTTGGCCCGCAGGATCGTGCGCCACCCCTTGGGCGGCTCGAGGCGCTTGGTCGAGAAGAACCCGTCGTAGGGGTCGGGCTCGGCGGTCATGTGGTGGACCAGGAGTTCGGATGCGGCGATGCCGGCCGCCAGCCCCCACTTGCCGAACCCGGTGGCGGTCCAGATCCCTTCGCCGAAGAGCGGCCCGATGTAGGGACGGCCGTCGGAGGGCTGCTGGTCCTGTGCCATCCAGGTGTGGTCGACCGTGTCGACCGGGTAGTGGTCCCGGGTCCAGCGGATGAGTTCGTCACTACGGCGACCGAGCGCCGGGGCGTCGCCGGTGGATTCGCCCATCCCGACCGCGATGAGATGCTCCTCGCCGTTGGAGCGGCTGCGTCGCGTCGACCAGTCACGTTCGCCCTTGAACAGATACATCCCCACCGGGCCCGGTCCCTGGATGCGTGCGGCGATCCCGACCGACGAGGTCGGTTTGGTCCGACCGAAGGTGATGGGCGCGTCGCGGTGGGTCGGCAGGCGGGTGGCGATCACGATCTGATCGGCCTCGACGATCGCTTCCTCCGTGGTGAGCTGCCAGCGGCGGGCGCCGTTGCGGTGTGCCTCGATGTCGACCACCCGGGAGCGCTCGTGGACGCGCCCGCCCAGCGCCTGGACCGCCCGCGCCAGCCCGATCAGGAACTTCACGGCGTGCATCTGGCGTTGATCCGGGATGGTCAACGAACGCGATACGGGGAAGTCGACCTCGGGCAGATCCGCGTCGAGGATGACCTGCAACCCGGCCTCGAGCGCGGCCTCGGCCTCGCCCGTGACCTGCTCGTCCTGCTGCTCGATCAGGGACACCAGGTGCGCCGGCGCGAGCTCCTGGTCGCTGTCGATGGCGTACCGCTCGCTGAGCTGATCGAACAGCGCGATACCCCGTTCGGTGGCGCGCGCGTAGGTCGCCGCCGCGTCGGGGCCGGCGGCCTTCGCCAGTTGCATCAGGCGGGTGCTGTTCTGGCTGGTCACCTTGCCGGTGGTGCCACCGGTCGTGCCGCTGCCGAGTTCGCGGGCTTCGAGCACGACCACTTCGAGGCCGGCCTCGGCCGCCAACACGGCCGTGCTCAGCCCGATGATGCCTCCACCGACCACGGCCACATCGGCGTCCACGCGGCCCTGGGCGCGCGGGAGTCCGGCAGGATCGGCGGTGTCGCGCCAGTAGGTGTGGTCGTAGCCCGAGGTCGACAGGGCGTGCTCTTGGCTGGGGTCCGGCGTCGCCACGGGCGGTTCCTCGCAGGGCTGGTCACGGGTGGGTGGTCGCTCGTGGCGACACCCGGCAGTTCACTGCGCCCACGTTCGTTCCGGTCCGGGGACGGCGGCCGGGTGAGGGGGACCGCGCCAGTGCACCGGGACGAGGTGGCGTCCGGCCCCGGTCGACCGGCCCCGACCGGTCAGCCGTTGCCGGGCCGTGTCAGTCGCGCGATTCGTAGGCGCCCGTCGTGTAGTTGACGTTCGGGTCCCACATCATCCACTCGTCGATACCCAGGTCCCGGGCACCCCGGATCTGCTCGCGGACCTGCTGGGGACGGTCCCAGGCGCGGTAGTTGGTGTCCTCCAACCACGGCACCACCCGGGCGCGGGTGCCCTCGGTGGCCTCCTGCCACACCTCCAGGGTCGCCTGGACGATGTCGTAGGGCTGACGGTTGGGATCCGCGACGCCGTACTCGCCCGGCCCCCAGTGGGAGGGATAGATCATCGGCGCCACGTAGTCGAGGTGCTCGGACATGGCCGGGATGTCCTGACCGATCTGGGTCGGGCGGTCGGCGGCGATGCCGTAGACGGACGCACCGTGTTGGATGCCGTAGCCGGCCAGGCGCTCATCGGCCTGACGCGCGAAGTCGACGATGGCGGCCTCGGGGGTGCCCTCGAGCCCCGGGACCAGCATGTTGTCGAGCCCGCCGTCGGGACGGCGGATGTAGTCCCACAGGATGTGGTCGACCCCGGCGGCCGCGGCCTCCTGGGCGACGTCGATGTTGTAGGCCAGCACGTCCGGGTGGGTGTAGTTCGAGAACCCCGCGTAGGACCCGGTGTAGGGGGCGCTGCCGTCGGGCAGTTGGATCACCCAGTCGCGTTGGTCGTTCTCCCAGGCCCAGTTGACGAGGATGGGGTCGGCGAAGGCGACGATGCGCCCGACCACGGCGACGTCACGCTCGTGGAGCTCGGCGACCGCGGCATCGAGGTCGAAGATGCCCTGCGAGGCACCGATCTCCTGGGCGAGCGGGATCTCGGAGTCGTAGCCGATCTGGCCGCCCTCGTCCTTGAGGTCGAGCTGCACCGCGTTGATCTTGCCGTCGTCGATCATCTGCATGATCGGTTCGCGCAGACCGCCGGCCCACCCCCAGAACGAGACGTGCACGGTGCGGACCTCGTCGATCTCCACGCGCGAGGGCACGGTCACCAGCGCGAACTCGTCGATGGTGGTGTTGCCGGCCACATCGGTGGCGGTCAACGCGAGCGCACCCTCCGGGGTCGAATCGAGGTGCAGCTCGAAGCTCCCGTCGTCACCGGCGGTGGTGTCCTGGTCGGCGAACCCGACCGTGGCGCCGGGTTCGGTGGTGCCGGCCACGGTCAGCGGTTCGCCGGCAATCACGGCACCGTCCGGCGAGGTCACCTCGATGTCCGGCGGGGTGGTGTGGACCATCACGGTCCAGGTCTCGAGCACCTCGGGCTCTGCGGCTGCGGGCTCGCTGTCGCCCTCGGCCTCGTCGCCTTCGGCGTCGTCGTCGGCCGGTGGCCGCTGGGCGAAGGCCACGGTGCGTTCGCCGTCCTCGAGGTCCTGCGGGGCGTAGACCAGCTCGACGCCGTCGCGCTCCGCGTCCGTGGTCACGTCCGCGCCGTCGAGCAACACGATCAGGTCCTCGACCGTCGCCTCCTCCGGCTCGCCGTCGTCGCGCGCCTCGAAGCTGAGCGTCTCGATCGTCTCCGCGTTGAACTGTGCGCCGTCGTCCGGGCCGGCGAAGCTGAGCGAACGCGAGGAACCTCCCACCGCGGAGCAGCCCGCACCGACCACGGCGAGGCCGACGATCGTGGCGGCGAGACGGAACGATCTACGGTTCGACGTGCTCAAGGTGGCGCCCCCGGGGTGGAGATGGCGATCGGACGACTCGCGCCTCGGGTGGTCTCGTGCCCGGCGCTCGTGGGAGAACGGCCAGCCACCGCGTCGGCTGCGGGACGCTATCCCGCCACGGGGGGTGCACCCCGGGCATCACGTGTCGTCCGCGCGTACAGCACGCGACCACATCCAGTCGGGAACCTCGCTTGCGGGGCCATCCCGCCGGGCTCCAGGTCGTGGGGTGAGGTCGGGGGGTAGCGTCCCGAGCCACCGACCGACCCGGAGTCCACGATGTCGACGACCGCGCCTCCCGCTTCCGTGGCCGGTCCGCCCGTCGCCGGACTCGACCGGGTGTTCACCCCGCAGGCCCTCGAGCTGTTGGGGGAGCTCCACCGGAGCTTCGAGCCCCGCCGCCGTGAGTTGCTCCAACGGCGCGTCGAACGGCAGGACGAGATCCGTCGGGGCCAACCGCTCGGGTTCCTCGACAGCACGCGCGCGGTCCGCGAGGACGACGGCTGGGCCGTGAAGCCCGCACCCGCGGGGCTGACCGATCGCCGGACGGAGATCACCGGCCCCACCGAGGCCAAGATGGCCGTCAACGCCCTCAACTCCGGGGCCAAGGTGTGGTTGGCCGACCTCGAGGACGCCAACACGCCACATTGGCACAACGTGGTCGACGGCCAGGTGGTGCTCCAGGACGTCTCCCGCGGCACCCTCGAGCACGTCTCCTCCGACGGGCGCGTCTACCGGCTGGCCGAGCACGCCCCGCTGGCGGTCGCCGTGCCCCGGCCGCGTGGCTGGCACCTCGACGAGCGGCACGTGACCGTCGACGGTGAACCGATGTCGGGCAGCATCGTCGACGCCGCCCTCTACCTGCTCCACAACGCCCGGGTCCTGCTCGACGCCGGCAGTGGCCCGTACCTCTACCTCGCCAAGCTCGAGAGCCACCTCGAGGCGCGACTGTGGGCCGAGGTGCTCGCCGCGGTCGAGGACTGGCTCGGGCTGGCGGTCGGCACGGTGCGCGTGACGGTGCTGGTCGAGACCATCCCGGCCGCGTTCGAGATGGACGAGATCCTCTACGAGCTCCGCGACCACATCACCGGCCTGAACGCCGGTCGGTGGGACTACCTGTTCAGCCTCATCAAGGTCTTCCGGGCGTCGGGACCGACGATGGTCCTGCCCGAACGCTCCCAGGTCACCATGGACGTGCCGTTCATGCGCGCCTACACGGAACTGCTGGTGCGCACCTGCCATCGCCGCGGCGCGCACGCCATCGGCGGGATGTCGGCGTTCATCCCCAACCGGCGCGACCCGGAGGTCACCGACCGGGCGCTGGCGAAGGTCCGCGCCGACAAGCAGCGCGAGGCCGACGACGGCTTCGACGGCTCCTGGGTCGCGCACCCGGACCTGGTCGGCATCTGCACGGAGGTCTTCACCGAGGCGTTCGGCGAGGGCCGCACCGACCAGCTCGACCGGCTGCGTGAGGACGTCGAGGTGACCGGAGACGACCTCCTCGACGTCGCCAGCGCGCAGGGGACCGTCACCCGCGAGGGCGTGCGGGCCAACGTCGCGGTGGGCGTCGAGTACCTGGCCGCGTGGCTCGGCGGTCGGGGAGCGGTCGCGATCGCCGACCTGATGGA
Source organism: Nitriliruptoraceae bacterium (assembly GCA_003558435.1). Taxonomy (GTDB): domain Bacteria; phylum Actinomycetota; class Nitriliruptoria; order Nitriliruptorales; family Nitriliruptoraceae; genus PWLR01. The sequence continues at coordinate 8,821 of PWLR01000021.1, forward strand.
GGACGCCGCGACCGCGGAGATCTCCCGCGCACAGCTGTGGCAGTGGGTCCACAACGGGGTGCGACTGACCGACGGGTCGGTCGTGAGCGCGGAGCTGGTCCGGGAGCTGTTGACCGGGGAGGTGGCGCGGCTGGTGGGCCTCAGCCCGGACGCGGCGACGGCCGACCGCGTCCGCGAGGCCGCCGAGCTGTTCGAGGTCGTCGCGCTCGACGAGGAGTTCGTCGACTTCCTCACCCTGCCGGCCTACGACCGGATCGTCAGCGTCGAGTGATCGCCGACCGGCCGGCCGCGCCGCGGTGGCGCGGGGGTGCGGGGGCGCGGTGGCGCGGGGGCGCGGTGGCTGCGGGGGCGCGGGGGCCGACGGGCGGCGGTCGGCGGTCGGCGGTCGGCGGTTGCCCCCGGATCTGGGGGTTCCCTGCGGAGCCCCGGCGTCGGTGGGCCGGTAGCGGGCTGGCGGGCCTCGGCTGCCCCCGTATACAGGGGTTCCGGGGCGTGGTGGTGTCGCCCCGGCGCCGGTTCCCCGGTGCCCGTCGCACCTACGCTCGGGATGTCTAACCCCGGATCCCCTGGAGGAGCTCGTGGTGTACCTCGCCTACCTCGATGGCCATGACGTGGGCGAGGACAGCGAGGGTCCGTGGCGCGAACTCGTCTCGCTCCGCCCCGGGCTGCTGTTCGTCGACAGCGACCAGTCCCGCTCGGTCGTCTACCACGCGCTGAAGTACGACCACCTGCCGCCGGACACGCCGCTGCTGGTGACCGTGCTGCACGAGGTGCCGAAGTTCAAAGGCATGGCGCCCGGGGCGTTGGCCTGGGCGCGAGCGAAGATCGGCCCACCCGCGCCGCCGTCCGGATGAGCACGAGCCGCGACCGCACGTCCGGTCGCGCCCGGGGGTGGTCACCGACGCGGATCGAGCCGCCCGAACACGCCCGAGGCGAGATTGGCCGGTCGCTGCTGTTCGCCCATCTTCGAGCCCAGCACCACGTTCGCGCCGGTCAGCACCGGCACGCTCCACTGCACGACGCGCAGCTTGCGTTGCATCTCGGCGACCTCGTCGGGGGTCGGATCGGCCGGTTCGACGGCGGAGGCGACCTCGACGGGCTGGTGTGCCGCGATCCGGCGTCCGAGGATGCCGGCGTAGACGTCGGCGACCAGTGCGCTCACGGCCACCCCGGTCTTGATCAGGTTGGTCGTCATCGCCCCCTGCTGACCGGCGAGACGCGCCTTGTTGCCCCACAGCAGCGACAGGCTTCCCGCCACGTGCAACGCCAGCGCGGAGCTGCGCCAAGGGCCCCAGGCCTGCCAACCCGCGCTGGCGACGCGAGCCCGGTCGGTCGGCTCCACGACCGCACCTGATGCGGCGTGGAGCCCGGTGACCCCCATGAGCGAGCCGCCGAACCAGGCGGCGGCGCCGAGATCGTGCAGGGCGCGAGCGAAGGTCTGATCGGAGGAATCGGAGGACACGGGTGGGCTCCTGAGGTGCGCGCATCAACGGGGCGCGTGGCGGCAGGCAGCCCGGATGGGCTGCGACGCCCCGATGCTGCACACCGGGATGCGCCTCCGCCTGTGGCCGAACGACCGCGTTCCGGACGGGGTCCGTGCGCACCGCCCTGGAGCTGGGGCGCCGGGGTCACGCGCCTCACCAGGCCGGTGGCGGCTCGACCCCTTCGCGCGTGACCACGCCCTCGATCAGACCGGAGGGATCACCCGCGACGACGTACACCATGTTCGGGTTGTCGAGACCGTAGGGCGAGAGGTCCGCGAGGTTGTGGTGCTCGTTGGGCATCCGGAACCGGATCCAGGTGACCTCCGGATGAGCGTCCAGGACGGCACTGCCCATCGTGTGCAGGGTGTGCTGCAACGACTCGCTGGCGTCGTGCCTGGCGAAGGCCGCCGAGAACGTGGTCGGCACCGTCGCGGCCAACGCGGTGTGGTCGAGGTCGGCTTCGATGGTGCCCCATCGGGCTTCGACGGTCGTGGCCATGATCCGATCACGGGTCTCCGGCAACGTCGTGTACGCGTCCGTCGGGTAACCGGAGAAGGCGGAGCCGGTGGTCTTGAGCAGCCGTAGGCCCTGGATCCCACCGGTGACGGTCGGCGGCATCCCGCGTTCCTGCGTCAGTGTCGTCACCGACGAGCCCCCGGCGGCCGGACGGAACCCGTGGCTGTGGGGGACCCCGTCGACCTCGATGCGCTCCCACGGGTGGGCGATGGCCCGGATCCGGATGCGGGTCACCGCCGGTGAGGCGACCAACAGCCGGTCGACGACCTGCTGGAGGTACACCGCGACGTGGTCGATGCCGTCGCGGGCCAGCGCCGTACAGGTGCCGCGCATCGTGTCGGTCGGCAGGACCGCCGCGTTGTCGCCCTGCGTGTGGGCGGCGTCGAAGTCGCCTTCGAGCAGCACCTCGAGGTCGAGGTCGGTGAAGCGGTGCTGGTCGCCGTCGCGCGCGACCGTGGCGAGGCGGACACCGGTCTTGCCGTAGCGGTTCTGGCCCAGCGGATAGCTCACGGGTGCAGCCTCGGGTCGGTGGGTAGGGAGAGTGCGGGTCGGTGGGGTAGGGAGAGACCGGGTCGGTGGGTAGGAGCAGACCGGGTCGGTGGGTAGGAGCAGACCGGGTCGGTGGGTAGGAGCAGACCGGGTCGGTGGGTAGGAGCAGACCG
>PWLR01000196.1 GCA_003558435.1 Nitriliruptoraceae bacterium
AAGCCCAGCGTCGACACCGGCATGGGCCTCGAGCGCATGGCGATCCTCAAGCAGGGGGTCGCCAACGTCTTCGAGACCGACCTGTTCGCACCGCTGCTCATCCGCGCCGGCGAGCTGACCGGCGTCACCTACGGCGACGACGCCGACCTCGACGTGTCCTTGCGGGTGGTGGCCGAACACGCCCGGACCGCGGCGTTCCTGATCGCCGACGGGGTCCTGCCCGCCAAGGAGGGCCGCGGCTACGTGCTGCGCCGGCTGATGCGCCGCGCGGTGCGCCACGGCCAGCTGCTGGGCCTCGACGTCGGCGGCGGCCAGCCGCTGCTGCTGCCGATGGTCGAGGCCGTCATCGAGCACACCTCGGCGTCGTACCCGGACCTGGCCCGCCAGCGCGAGCTGATCACCCGGGTCGCGGCCGCCGAGGAATCCGACTTCGGCGCACGTCTGCGTCAGGGCCTCGAACAGGTCGACGGCGTGATCACCGGGGTGCGCGCCTCCGACGACGCCAAGGCGTTCCCCGGCGAGGTCGCCTTCGAGCTGCACGACACCTACGGCTTCCCGATCGACCTCACCGCCGAGATCGCCCAGGACGCCGGGCTCGAGCTCGACCGGGAGCGTTTCGAGGAGCTGATGGACGCGCAACGTGCACGCGCCCGGGCCGCCTCCAAACGCGGCGACGGCGGGATCCCCATCGAGCACTACCGCGAGGCCGCCAGCACGGTCGGCACCACCGAGTTCGTCGGCTACGGCTCACTGACCGCCGAGGCCTCGCTCGGGGCGATCATCACCGGCGGTGGGCTGCTGGATGCCGCGACCGAGGGCGACGAGGTCGAGATCGTGCTGCCCCGCACCCCGTTCTACGCCGAGGGTGGTGGGCAGATCGGCGACGCCGGGGCCCTGGAGACCGCCACCGGGCGCCTGCAGGTCACCGACACCCAGGAACGCATCGAGGGCCTGACCGTGCACCGCGCCCGGGTCGTGGCCGGCGAGGTCTCCACCGGCCAGCCCATCGAGGCCCGGGTCGATCCGGCGCGGCGCGTGGCGACCGCGCGCAGCCACTCGGCCACCCACGTGCTGCACGCCACCATCAAGGAGGTGCTGGGCGATCACGCGCAGCAGGCGGGTTCGCTGGTCACCCCCGGTCGGCTGCGCTTCGACTTCCCCCACTTCGAATCGGTGTCCCGGGAATCGATCGACCTGATCGAGCGCACCATCAACACCCGGGTGCTGCACGACCCGCACGTGCACACCGAGGTCATGAGCCTCGATGCGGCCAAGGCCGCCGGCGCGGTCGCGAACTTCGGGGACAAGTACGGCCAGGAGGTCCGGGTCGTGACCATCGGCGAGTTCTCCAAGGAGCTGTGCGGCGGCACCCACGTCCCCTCCGGTGCGTCCATCGGGACGATCACGGTGGTGCGCGAGGAATCGATCGGCTCCAACACCCGCCGCATCGAGGCCCTGACCGGCGAGGACGCGCTGAGCTTCCTCGGCCGCGAACGGCTGGTGGCCGAGGAGGTCGCCCGGCTGGTCGACGCCCCGACCGAACAGGCCGTGGTCCGGGTCGCCCAACTGCTCGAACGGCTGAAGGCGGCCGAGAAGCAGCTCGCCGCCGCGCGTGGCGCGACCCTGTCACAGGACGCCAAGGCCATCGCTGAGGCCGCCACCCGCGAGGACGGCACGGCCGTGGTCGTGCACCGCGCCGACGGCCTCGCGATGGACGAGCTGCGGCAACTGGCCTCCGAGATCCGCGGCAACCTCGCCACCCGGGCGGTCGTGGTGGTCGGCGCGGCCAGCGACGACGGCAAGGCGCAGCTGATCTGCGCGGTCACCCGCGACCTGCTGGACGCCGGCGTCGAAGCCCGACCGATCCTGCACCCGGCCGCCCAGGTGGTCGGCGGCGGGGCGGGCGGCAAGGGCGACCTCGCCCAGGCCGGCGGCAAGCAGGGCGCGCAGCTCGACGAGGCGTTGACGGTCGCGGCCCGCGAAGCGCGTGCGGCGGTGAGTTCCACGTGAGCCGTCCCCGCACGCCCCTGGGTGGCGAGCTGCCGCTGAGCGGCCGGCTGGTCGCCATCGACCTCGGCGAGGTCCGCATCGGCATCGCGATCAGCGACCCCACCCAGGTCGTGGCCTCCCCGGCCGAGACCCTGCACGTCCCGCGGGAACAACACGGGCCGACCCTGGACGCGCTGGTGGATGCCGCCGCCCGACACGACGCGGTCGGTCTGGTCGTCGGTTACCCGCGGCGACTCGACGGCCGGGAGGGCTCGGGCGCGGCCCGGGCCCGGCGCATGGCCGAAGCGCTGCACGAACGCACCGGCCTCCCGGTGCTGCTGTGGGACGAACGGTTCACCACCGTGGAAGCCGAACGGGTCCTGCTGCAGGGCGACGTCTCGCGACGTGACCGCAAGGACAGCATCGACCGGGTGGCCGCGAGCGTGCTGCTCCAGGGGGTGCTCGAGGTCCAACGGGGGCGGCGCACCGGCTGAGGGTCCGAGCGGAAGCGGCGTCGGGCTGGCAACCTGCACCGCGACACGGCGCGACGGAGAGATCGCGACGTTGAGATCGGACGGAGAGATCGTTCGGTACCGAACGGGGCGTGGAGGGAGACCGGGATGGGGAACACACCATGACGTTGAGTCGCGGATCGCGCTGGTTCCTGTCGTTCGTGGTGCTCGCCCTGGCCGGGCTCGCGGGGGCGCTGTGGTGGGCCGACACCAACCTGTTCGCCTCGGACGTCGAGGCCGGCCAGCCGGTCGACTACACGGTCGAACGCGGCCAGACGGTGCGTGGTGTGGGCGAGGACCTCGCCGAGCTCGGGGTGGTTCGCAACCCGGTGCGCTTCCGGCTCGCCGCCGACGACGCCGGT
>PWLR01000175.1 GCA_003558435.1 Nitriliruptoraceae bacterium
CAGATCGTCGGGCGCAGCAGGTAGCTCGCGTCCCGCACGATGCCGATGACCTCGACCTCGAACGCGTCGACCACCCCGATCCGATCGCCCAGGCCGATGCCTCCGGTGGCGAGCCGCTCCTCGATCGCGGCCACGCGCGGCTCGCCGTCGAACGGCAGGCGACCGGCGACGACGTCGTTGGGTCGACCGGCGAAGGCATGGCTGACCGAGACCGCCATCACCGGATGCTCCTCGCCATCGCCGGGGAGCAGCACCGCCGTGGGCGAGAAGCCGATCGTGCCGACGTCCTCGACACCCGTGGTGAACCCGATGGGCAACTGGAGGACGTCCGGCAACATGCTGCGCAGCACGTTGCGCTGCGCACCGTCAGCGAAGACGTATAGGTCCGCATCGGTGTTGCGGAGCGCGCCGGTGCTCGCGCGTTGCAACCCATCCGCCAACGCCGAGACGGCCAGCGCGAGGAACATCACGGTCGCGAGCACCGCCACCGTCGGCGCGAAGCGCCGGGGAGCACGGAGGATCTCGAGCAGGGCGAGCCGCATCATCGCTCCGACCTCGCGAGGGCGGTGACAGGATCGATGCGAACCAACCGCACCGTCGCCGGCAGCGCGGCGGCCACCCCCCCGGCCAGCAGCGCCAGACCGACCATGACGACCTCGGTGGGTTCCGGGGTGAGCGGGAACGCGGGAGGCGCCTGCCGGCCACCGAACCACAGCAGGGCACCGGCCACCGCGACCCCGGTGCCGACGACGACCACCACCTGCACCAACAGTGCCCGGACCAGTGCCGCGGTCGCGACCCCGGTAGCCCGGAGCGCGGCGAGAGATCTTTCCTGCTGCGCCGTGACCAACGACCAGAAGGCGCCGATCAGTACCAGCGCCGCTCCTGCAGCGATCAGGCCGATCAATCGGAAACTGTCACGGATCCCGGTCAGACCCGGCAGATGCATCGCCGCCGTCGCCGGCGTGCTGGCAGCGACACCGTCGACCGTTGCGGTGATCCGGGCCGCGAGTTGCTCCGGGTCGGTGCCTGCGGTGCCCTCGACCGCGATCAGCGAGGGCCGGATCTCGGTGGCGTCGGGGAACAGTGCCGTGAGCACGTCCTGCCAGGTCCGGTACGGGGCGTAGAGGGTGACGACGCCACCGAACCGTGCCCCGTTGGTCAGCCCCACGACCTCCAGAGCGGTGTCGGCACCCACCACCTCGAGGTGGCTGCCGAGGGTCACACCACGCCGAGCATCGGCGTCGTCGGCGAGCGCCTCGGTGGGTGAGGCGGGAAGCCGGCCGGCGACCAGGTCCGTCGGTCCGCCAGGGCCCTGCGGGTCGATACCGAACAGCGACGCATCCAGGCGCTGATCCTCCAGGACGACCGTCACTCGCGTCTCGCCGACCGGGGCCACACGCTGCACGCCATCGACCCGTGCCACCTCGTCCACCGTGTCGCGCCCGACCCGGCTGGCCTGCACCGTGCCTTGTGCGGCAGAGGTGAGTACCACCACGTCGGCGCGCATGCTGTCGACCGCGCCTGCGAGCGAGGTGAACAGTGTGGAGGAGATGGTCGACACCAGCAGTACCAGGGCCGTCAGGGCGACCACCGTCGCGATCAGTACCGAGGTACGTCGCCGGGCACGCCGCAGTTGGAGCAGTCCGAGCCGCACCCCGTCCCCCTCTGCCGACCGCCTCATCGCTCAGGAAGCTAGCGGGTCGTGGCGAGTGCTCCGATGGCCGGCCGGTGTCGCCGACACCGGGGGCTACATCCGGAACACGCCCCACTGCGGGCGCTCGACGGGCGCGTTGAGTGCCGCCGACAGTCCGAGGCCGAGCACGTCGCGCGTGGCGGCCGGGTCGATGATCCCGTCGTCCCACAGCCTCGCGGTCGCGTGGTAGGGGTTGCCCTGCGTCTCGTAGGTGTCCCGGATCGGGTCCTTGAACGCCTCCTCGTCCTCGCTGGTCCAGCTCTCGCCCCGGGCCTCGAGCGCCTCGCGGCGGACGGTGGCGAGCACCGTCGCGGCCTGCTCGCCGCCCATGACCGAGATCCGGGCGTTGGGCCACATCCACAGGAACCGGGGGTCGTAGGCGCGACCGCACATCGCGTAGTTGCCGGCGCCGAACGACCCGCCGATCACGACCGTGAGCTTGGGCACGGTCGAGCACGCCACCGCGGTGACCAGCTTCGCCCCGTCCTTGGCGATGCCGCCGGCCTCGTACTCGCGGCCGACCATGAACCCGGAGATGTTCTGCAGGAACACCAGCGGGATGCCGCGCTGGTTGCACAGTTCGATGAAGTGCGCGCCCTTGAGCGCCGACTCCCGGAACAGGATGCCGTTGTTGGCCACGATCCCTACGGGAAAGCCGTGGATGTGGGCGAACCCGCACACCAGGGTCTCGCCGTACAGGGCCTTGAACTCGTGGAACCGTGACCCGTCGACGATCCGCGCGATCACCTCGTGGACGTCGTAGGGCTGGCGGACATCCGCCGGGACGATCCCGTAGATCTCGGCCGGGTCGAAGGCCGGCGGCGCCGGTTCCCGGAGCTCGAGGTGCTCGAGGTGGCCCGGGGTTCGGCGGTTGAGATGCGCCACGGCGTCCCGGGCGAGCCGCAGCGCGTGGCGGTCATCGGCCGCCAGGTGGTCGACCACCCCGGAGGTCCGGGCATGCAGCTCCCCACCGCCGAGGTCCTCCGCGGTCACGACCTCGCCGGTCGCGGCCTTCACCAGCGGCGGACCGCCGAGGAAGATCGTGCCCTGCTCGCGCACGATGATGGTCTCGTCGCTCATCGCCGGGACGTACGCCCCACCGGCGGTGCACGAGCCCATCACCACCGCGATCTGGGGGATGGCCATCCCCGACAACTGGGCCTGGTTGCGGAAGATGCGACCGAAGTGCTCGCGGTCGGGGAACACCTCCTCCTGCAGGGGCAGGAACGCCCCACCGGAATCGACCAGGTAGACGCACGGCAGGTGGTTGTCGCGGGCGACCTCCTGGGCACGCAGGTGCTTCTTGACCGTCAGCGGGTAGTAGGTGCCGCCCTTGACGGTCGCGTCGTTGGCGACGATCACGACCTCGGTACCCGAGACCCGACCGATGCCGGTGATGATCCCGGCCCCGGGCGCGTCACCGCCGTACATGCCGTCGGCCGCCAGCGGCGAGAGTTCGAGGAAGGGCGTCCCCGGATCGAGCAGCGCCTCGACCCGGTCACGGGGCAGGAGTTTGCCCCGCCCCTCGTGCCGGTCCCGCGAGATCTCCGAGCCTCCGCGCGCGGCGATGCGCAGCCGCTCCCGCAACTCCGCGGCCAGCGCCACGTGATGGTCGCGGTTGGCGACGAAACGCTCCGAGGTCGCATCGACGTGGCTGCGTAGCGGCACGGCTCCGCTCATCGGGTGAGACGCTCCTTGACGATGGCCGAGACCCGGCCCCCGTCGGCGCGGCCGTGCACCTTGGCCATCGCGGACTTCATGACCTGGCCCATCTCCTTGGGGCCCTCGGCGCCCGTCTCGGCGACGGCGTCCTCGACGATCGTGTGGAGTTCGTCGTCGGTGAGCTGCTCCGGGAGGTAGGCGGCGTAGATCTCCGCCTCGGCGTCCTCGCTGAGCGCCGAGTCGATGCGTCCGCCGTCCCGGAATGCCGCTGCCGCTTCCTTGCGACGCTTCACCTCGGTGGCGAGCACCTGCTCGACCACCTCGTCGTCCAGGCGGCCCTGTGGGCTGAGCCCTTCCGCCACCGCTTTGTTCTTCAGCGCGGCGACGACCATGCGAAGGGCCGAGGTCCGGGGTTTGTCGCGCGACTTCATCGCCTCGCGAAGATCGGTCTCTATCTGATCGTGCAGGCTCACGGTGGGTCCGAGGGTCGGTGCGTGGACGTTACTACGGGTCGACGGCGACACCCTAGTTCCACGACGACGCCCTCCCCGGGAGCGGGGAGGGCGTCGGTGGTGCTGGCCGGCGGTGAGACGTCGGACGTCGTCGTCAGACGCTCACCGCCAGGCGGTGGCGGAGCCGGGTCAGTTGCGGGTCTCGACCTCGGCGTCGACGGCGGTGTCGGCGCCCGCGTGGACCACGGTCTCCGCGGTCTTGCGGACCGACGTCGCCGCGGCCTTCAGCTGGCTGGCGGCGTTCGGGGCCTGCTTGCTGGCGGCGTCGAACGCCACGTCCGCGATCTTCTTGACGGAGGTCGCGGCACCCTTGACCTGCGAGCGGGCCTGGTCGGTGGAGCTGCGCACGGTGGTCGTGGCGCCCTTGACCTGGGTGCGGGCGGTCTCGGCCTGCTTGCCGGCCGCTTCGCCGGCGACGTCCGCGGTCTTGGTGACCGAGGTCAGCGCCGCCTTCAGCTGCGAGCGGGTGTTGGAGGTCTGGTCGAGCACGCGGGAGACGCGCTCGTCCTTGACGACCACCTCGATGACCTTCTTGCCCTCGGCGGCGCGACCGTCCACGACCCGGGTGAAGCTCTCCAGGGTGCGCTCGAGGTCCTTGCCGAGGCGCTCACGCAGCGAGGCGAGGATCGACTCGAGCCGGTCCGGGTTGCGGACCAGGGTGATGACGTCGTTGACGACGCTGGTCGCCGCGTAGCCGGCGGTCTCCAGGATCGCGACGGGCTCACGCTCGAGCAGCGGTGCCGGGACCTCGACACGCGCGGTCGCCTTCTTGGTGGTCTTCTTGGCCGGTGCCTTGGACGCGGTGGCCTTCTTGGTGGTCTTCTTGCTGGTCTTCTTGGCGGGGGTCGACGCGGTCGTCTTCTTCGCGGTCGACTTCTTGGTGGCGGTCTTCTTCGCGGTCTCTGCCATGGGAACGTCCTCTCGGGACTCGTTGGTTCGGACTGGGGATGGTCGGATCAGGGGGTGCGACGGACCTGGAACGTCGCCGGGGGGAGGGACGGAGCGGGAGCCGGGCTGCTGGCCCGCGGGGACCGGTGCCGGGACCCCGTCCCTCCGCCGAGCGACCCCTCGGGGCCGTCGTCGTCGGTACGGTGATCGGTGCTGGGGCGTCGTTGCGGTGTGCTTCTCAAGGATCGACCCTAACGCTTGCAAGATTACGCATAAGCGCTAGCGATTGCAAGCACTCGGTCCGCCACACCGCCCTGACGAGCGTTGGGCGCACAGACATGACCGGTCAGTACGCGTTCGGGGAGATCGGGGCCCGTGTCCGCGTGCCGCAGTGAGCGGCGACTGGCCGCGAGTGGCTCTACGCGGTGCGATCGGTCGGTGGCCGCCGGTGGAGCGCGAGTTCCGCGGCCAGGACCCGTTGGACCGGTCCGAGCCGCAGATCGAAGACCCGCTCGGCCCGGCTCAACAGCGACAGCCACCAGTCCGGGTGATCGTCGCGCACCCTCGCCGGGACGTAGACGTCGACGGTCTGCCCGATCGGTCGCGCATCGGTCGCGACCCCCACGAGGCGGTACCCGGCCGGGAGTCGACCGTGCGCCGCCGGTAGCAGTGCCGGATGGCCGAGGGTCAGGGTGAGCAGGTGTCCCCCGGGGGCCGCGGGGAGCGTGGTCGGCCAACTCGCGCCGGTCGCGGGGAGCCTCACGAGCACGTCGCCGTCGGTCACCGGCGGCGGCAGCGTGGGCGTCACGAGATCCTCGTCGACGGTAGACCCGATGCAGGTCGTGGGGTTGGTCGGGGAGGAGCATCCTCGCACCCGGCCCCCCGCGAGTCACGCACCCTGTCCCGTCCCGGACATGCGACCCGACCGTGGCCGGCGAGCCCCGGCGTACCTTCTCGTCCGACCGTCCGGCCGCACGCGGTCGGATGTCCGGGTCGGATGTCCCTTCCGGTCGCACCGTGATCGTCGTCGAACCTCGAGGTCGTCGTGTCCACCATCGCACTCATCGGAGCCCGAGGCCTCGTGGGTGGGCTGATCGCCGACGGCGCGGCCGTGGCGGGATTCGAGGTCGTCGAGGTCCCCCGAACGACGACGGAGGCGGGCGGCCACGCCCTGCAACGGGTGCTCGAGGACGCGTCGGTGGTCGTCAACGCCGCGAGTGGGGCACCGGGGATGGCCCAGATGCTCGTCGACGCCGCCTGCGCGGCCGGTGCCCACCTGGTCGACGTCGTACCCGAGCAGGCCCACGTCCGTGTGCTGCACGACGCCCACCGGTCCGCCCGCGAGGCCGGGGTCACGCTCGTCGCCGGCGCCGGCCTGCAGCACCTGATCGGCGACACGCTCGCACATCTGGCCGGAACGGCCACGGAGGCCCCGCGGGAGATCCACGTCGCCTACACGCTGCCGGATCGGGCAGCGCTGCTGGCCGACGCGTCCGCGGGACGGCGACGGAGCGCGGCGCGCGAACTGACCGCTCCCGCACTCGCCCTCGTGGACGGTGAACTGTGCCCCGAGCCCATCGGCGAGCAGCGCCGGTTGGCCTGGTTCCCCCGCCCGGTGGGACCCGCGCACGCGGCCTCCGTACCCGGCGGTGAGGCGATCACCGTGCCTGGCCACGTCCCGGGCGTGCGTACGGTGCGGACCTACATCGCGTTGACAGGATGGCGTTGCGAGGTGCTCCAGTTCGCCGGGAACCTCGCCAGGATCGATGCGGTCGACGAACGGCTCACGCGACGGATCGCACGCCCGCGCCCGGCCATGGGCGGGGCGCGTCGCGCCGCGATCCGGTGGGCGGTGGTCGCCGAGGCCAACGGTCGGGACGGGGTCGCCCGGGCATGGGCGTACGGGCGCGATCCGTACCGTCTGACGGCGGCCGGCGCGCTCGGGTGCGTGCAACGGGTCCTGGCCGAGCCCGCTCCCACCGGGGCGACGTCCCCTGCCGGGTTGGGCCCGCCCGGGGAGTTGCTCGACCTGCTGACCTCCCGGACCGATCTGCGCTGGTCGATCTCCCGCCCGGACCCCGAGGCCCTCTGGCCGCGCAGCTGAGGTCGGCTGGGACCCTGGCCCCCGGACGGGTGGTCGCGTCGGTACAGCCCAGGGGCGCTCCGCTACCGTCGGAGCGCGACGTTTCCCGCCTGTTGTCTGCCACTCGGAGTCCCCCGTGACCACGACCGACATCATCCGCAACGTCCGGCCCGACCTGGACGGCCTCGATGAACGGTCGGAACGTCTCGTCAAGGACGTGATGAAGCGGGCCGAGGCGACCCGCGAGGACGTGATGAAGCGCACCGGGGCGACCAAGGAGCAGGTCGCCGCGCTCGCCGAGGACATGGGCGAGGAACTGGGCGAACGGGCGCTGGCGGCCCGGGACGCACTGATCGAGCGCTACCACGAGATCGAGGAGGACCTCCCCACCGAGGAGATCGCCACCAAGGCCCAGCTCGGGGCGTGGAAGGCGCTGCAGACCGGGCTCAGTGGCCTGCTGGTGTTGCCGGCGATGGCCGTCCGCGGGCTGGGATCGCTGTCCAAGTTCGCCGACGACCTCAGCGACCGGGGTGCCGAGGTATCGGAGCGGGGCCGGGAACTGATCGCCGCCGTGCCTCCCTCCAAGGCGGAGCGCCGACGTGCCCAGCGCCGGACCGCCGGCGTCGCCGCGGCCGGTTTCGTCGTCGGAGCCGTCACGGGATGGGTGCTCGCCGGTCGGAGCCAGACCGTGGTGACCTACGAGCCGACCCTGCCCCAGCAGTTCGATCAGCTCGCCGACCCCGCCAACACGGAGGACCCGGGCTCCCGGGCGGCCACCTCGCAGGCCGATGTGTTGGACGTTCGCAGCGAGGCGGAGCACCCCGAGCCCGGTCGAGGAGCGTGACCCCGACGCTGCTCGGGACCCACGAGCAGCTCCGCGGCGAGGTCCTCGGCCTCGTCGAGGTCGATCCGGACGATGCCGCCATGGGCATGGTGGAACTCGTCGCCGATGCAGGAGGGCCGGCGGTCCGTTGTACGGGGCCGGTCGCCGACCTCGTCGAGGGGCAGTGCGTGACCGTGGTCGGCCACTGGCAGCAGCACCGGCGACACGGGTGGAGCTTCGAGGCGGTCTTCTACGAGCGGATCGCGCCGGAGCGGGTGGCCGCGTCCGACGGTTGGATGCGCTCGGTCGCACCCGTGCGGTGGCCCGCGGACGTGGCCTCGGCCGTGCACGAGCGGTTCGGGCCGCGGGCACCGGAGCTGGCTCGCACCGACCCCTACGGGTTGCTCGCCGTCGATCGGGTCCGCTTCGGCCACGTGGACGAACTCGGCCGGCACCTCCGGATGCCCATGACCGACCCCGGGCGCGTGCGGGCGGCGGCGACCGCCGCCGTCGCGGCCAGCCGGCGTGCGGGCCACGAGCACCTCGCCCACGATGCGCTCGTGGCCGCCACCGCGCGACTGGCAGGGGTCGATCGCCTGATCGCGGCCGACGCCGTCGCTGCGGCCGTCACGCAGGGGACGCTCGCGACGGAACGGATCGACGACCGCGAGGTCGTGAGCACCCCGGGGGCGCTGCGCGCCGAGCGCGACCTGGCTGCGGGTCTGCTCCGGTTGCTGCGCGCCGAGCGCCCACGTCTGCGTGAGCGCCTCACCGAGCTGGCGCCCGACGGGCTCGGGCCGGCCGTGCGGGCCACCTTCTCGTGCCCCGTCTCGGTGCTGACGGGAGGCCGGGGCACCGGTGCGGCTCGGGCCGTGACGGCGATCGTCCGCACCGTCGAGGGTGTGGGGCTCCGTCTGGGGGAGGACCTGGTCATCGCCGATGCGGCCGCGTGCGGGGACACGGAGTCCGTCCGTGAGCTGGTGGCGGGCATCGGTGACGGCGCCCACCTGCTGGTGGTCGGCGACCTCGACCTGCAGGTGCCCGAAGGGCCGGGTCAGGTGCTCCGCGACCTCGTCGACTCGGGCGTGGTGCCGGTGACCTCGTTCACCGAGCCCGAGGCGTCGGGACCCGACCCGTCGGCGTCCACCGGCCGGATCGTCGGGCTGGCGCGCGAGGTGCTCGCCGGTGAGGTCGGGGTCCTGCGCGGGGCCGACGGTGACGTCTTCCTCGCCGAGGAACCACCGCACGGGGATCCGGTGCGACGGGTCGTGCGTGCGGTGACCCGGCGCATCCCGGAGCACCTCGGTGTCGATCTGGACGGCATCCAGGTGCTGACCCCGCGCGATGCGGGACCACTCGGGGCCCACGCCGTCGACGCCGCGATCGCGGACGCGCTCGGCGGGCCCGACCGCCCGTCGATGGCCCGGGCCATCCACCGCACCTCGGGACGTACCTGGCCCGTCGCCGTGGTGGTCGTGGACGTCTCGGACCGGGGTGTGGTCGATCGTCGGATGCTCTACACGGCGGTGACCCGGGCCGAGCGCGCGCTCATCGTGGTCGGCCAGGAGCAGACGGTCCGAGCCGCGGCCCGGTGGCAACGGCCCGTCGATCGTCACACCGGCCTGCGCGCCCGGCTCCGCAGGTGACGCAACGGGCCGAGCTCTACCGCCGACTGCCACGACAGGAGGACGACGCGTGGTGGCTCGAGCTCGCCCGTGCATCGCCCGACGGTCGGGTCCTCGAGCTCGGAGCCGGCACCGGTCGGCTCACCTGGGCGCTGTTGGCCGGAGGCGCGCGGGTCGTGGCCGTCGACCACGATGCGGCCATGCTGCACGCGCTGGGCGACGCCCATGCCGGCAGCGACCTGGAGGTGGTCGAGGCGGATGTGGCCGCGCTGCCGGACGGACCACGGGTCGGGCTCGTCGCCCTGCCGGCGTCGCTGCTCAACGAGTTGCCGGACGCCGCGGCCCGTCGATCCGCACTGGCGGGTGCGGCCCGTCGGTGCCGGCCCGAGGGCCGTGTGGCGCTCCACCTGCTCTCACCGTGGTGGTTGGTGGGGCTGTCGGGCACCTCGTCGGGGCGCCTGCTGCCGGCCGACGGGACGGCGCCGGTCGAGGTGACCATCGAAGCGGGGTCGTTCGAGCCGTGGACGGCGCGACGTCGGGCGACGCTGACCTACGCGTTCGCGGACGGTGCCGTGCTGGTGGACGACCTCGATGCCGCCGTGGTCACACCAGGGGAGCTCGACGCGGCGATCACGGCCGCCGGGCTGGAGCTCGTCGCGGTCTACGGCTCGATCCCGCCCGCGCCGATCGGCCCGGACGACGTCGCCTGGCACCTGCTGCTCAAGCCGGCGGATCGTCCGTCGAGCGGAGCATCGGCGCGTCGGACACGTCGGGCATGACCATCTCGTCGGGGACCATCGACCACGCCTGTCCGAAACGTCCCATGTAGGCGAACAGCCCGGCGCCGTCGTTCTGCACGATCTGGCCGTTCAACCACCGGGCCTCGGGCAGGCAGACCAACGCGACCGCCTCCGAGGCGTCGTCGGGGGTGGCGGCGGCACGCAGCGGATGGGTGCGCTCCTCGGCCGCGATCAGTTTGGCGTGGAACGGACCGGTCATCAGCTGGATCGACTCCGTGTCGATGAACCCGGGCAGGACACCCACGGCGGTCACCCCCAACGGGCCCAGTTCGCAGGCCAGGTACTTCACGATCGTCTCCATCCCGGCCTTGGCCGCGGCGAGCAGCCCGTGGCCGGGGATGTAGCCGACGGTGTCTGCGCCGCTGATCGCCACGATGCGACCGCTGCGGGGTTGCAGCAGCGGGAACGCGAGCTGGGAGACCAGCAGGAAGTGGCGCACGCTGATCGCGAAGGTCTTGTCGATCTGGTGCATCTTCAGTTCGAGCAGCGGCTTGAACGCCGTGGCGGCGGCATTGGCCACCACCACGTCCAACTCGTCGCCGCGGTCGGTCAACCGCTCGAACAGGGCCCGGACGCTGTCCTCCTCGAGCAGGTCGAGCTGCTCCGCGCGGGAACCGGGGGTCGCGTCGTTGCACGCGGCCACCACCTCGGCGGCCTCGGAGTGTCGCTGCCGGTAGGTGACGATGACCTCGGCACCCATCCCGGCGAGCCGGCGGGCCGTGGCTGCCCCCAGTCCCCGGGAGCCTCCGGTCACCAGGGCGCGTTGGCCCTCCAGCGGACGGGTGTCGGACATGGTCGCGCTCCTGATCGGCGGGGAGCCTGCCACACCCGGCGCCCGCGACCCACATCAGCCCGACTCAGCCCGACCCCGGTCCCGGCGACCGCAGCTCGTCGACGACCCGGCCGATCAGCTCGACCCAATCCGGCAGCAGGCTGGTCAACGTGCGCTCCGAGACGCCGAGCAACAGCAGCCGGCGAACCACGTCCGCGCGGTGTTCACGATGGTCCACGCGCACGATGTCCCCTCCGGGCACCGGGACATCCACCTCGAACGCACGGAGATCGATCGTCACGATGCCCGCGTGCCCGGCGGCATCGCTGCCTCGATCCCCGGCGGGGTCCTCTGGCGCTCGCTCCATCGCTTGGAAACCCCACTGTCCGGTGTCCCCGACCTATCGGCAGCCCGCAACGAACGCTTGACCACGGAGAGTGACATGGCTCGAGGATCAACCGAGCTCGTGGGCGGTTCGGAGCACCTCGCCGCAACCGTCGACGTGGGGGGCCGCGGCGAACCAGCAGTGCCCACTGCCGTGCCGGGTCTGTCGGCATCGTCGGATCGCCCCGACCGCGCCGGTCAGCGCCTCCTCGAATCGCCGGGTGGCTTCCTCGACCCCGAGCGGCACGGGGTCCGGGGCATCGCCGGTGACGCGCTCCGACTCGACGCGCGCCAAGCGGTGCACGAGACCGCACCGCTGGCGGTCCGGACTCCCGGCCAGCGCGCACCCGGCGTCCGTGCAGTCGGCCCGGTCGGGGTCGTGGGCGAGCACGCCCGCGAGCGCCCGGGCGCTGGCCAGCAGCCGGTCCCGGCTCGTTCGTGCCCGGGCGAGTTCGTCGGGGCCGCAGCGCGCCAGCACCTCCGACGCACGTTCCGGGGTGTACATCGCCCTGCGTCGCATCGCCGTCATCCTGCTCGCTCCCGACCGGTGGGGAGCCGCGGCCGGACGCTAGCGGTCGAGGCGGACCCGACCGTGGACCCTCTGCCGTGGACCCTCTGCCGTGGACCCTCTGCCGTGGACCCTCTCCCGGGCCCATCGGCTGCGGAGGGGGGCGCTGAAGGAGGTCCACCGTCCGGTCCAGTCCGGCACGGTAGGTTGACGGCCATGAGTGCTCTCTTCGATCGGTACGACACGCGCGACCTCTTCGACGAGGTCTTCACCGACGACGGGACGGTGCGGCCGCACTACGCGGGGCTGATCGACCGGCTGAGCCGGCTCTCCAGCGAGGATCTCGCGCGTCGCGAGCGGATCCGCGACGGGATCTTCCGGACCCAGGGGATCACCTTCACGGTCTACGGCGACGACGACGGCGTCGAGCGCACCTTCCCGATGGACCTGCTGCCGCGCATCATCCCGGCCGACGAGTGGGCCACGATCGAGTCCGGGGTCGCGCAACGGGTGACCGCCCTCAACCGCTTCCTCGAGGACCTGTACGTCGGCGAACAGGCGGCGTTGCATGACGGGGTCGTGCCCCGCTGGTTGATCGAGACCGCCGACGACTACGCCCGGGAGGCCTTCGGGATCCCGGTCCCGCACGCTGCGCGCTGCCTCGTCTCGGGGGTCGACCTCGTGCGCGACCGGGAGGGCACCTACCGGGTGCTCGAGGACAACCTGCGCAACCCCTCCGGCATCTCGTACGTGCTGGAGAACCGGGCCGCGATGACCCGCGTGTTGCCGCACGCGTTCGCCGAGCAGCGGGTGCGCCCGGTCGACCACTACGGCCCCATGCTGCTCAAGGCGCTTCGCGAGGTGGCACCACCCGCGGCCGGCGAGCACCCCGTCGCGGTCGTGCTCACCCCGGGGGTCTTCAACTCGGCCTACTTCGAGCACGCCTTCCTGGCGAGGCAGATGGGGGCCGAACTGGTCGAGGGCCGGGACCTGGTCGTCGACGAGCACGTGGTCTACATGCGAACCACCCAGGGCCTCGAGCGCGTCGACGTGATCTACCGGCGCATCGACGACGACTTCCTCGATCCGGTGGTGTTCCGGCCGGATTCGGCGCTCGGGGTGCCGGGTCTGCTGTCGGCCGCGCGCGCCGGCAACGTCACCATCGCCAACGCGCTCGGCAACGGGGTCGCCGACGACAAGGCGGTCTACGCCTTCGTGCCGGATCTGATCCGGTTCTACCTGGGGGAGGAGCCGATCCTGCCCAACGTGGAGACGTACCTGCTCTGGGAGGCCGACCAACGCGAGATGGTGATCGACCGCATGGCCGAGCTGGTGGTCAAGCCGGTGGCGGAGTCGGGCGGCTACGGGATGTTGATCGGCCCGCATGCCACCGACGAGGAGGTCGAACAGATGCGCGTGCGGGTCGCGGCCGACCCGCGTGGCTACATCGCGCAGGAGGTCGTGCAGCTCTCGCGGCACCCCACGTTGATGGGGGAGCGGATGGAGGGCCGGCACGTCGACCTGCGTCCCTTCGCCATCGCCGGCGAGAGCGTCGAGGTGGTGCCGGGCGGGCTGACCCGCGTGGCGTTGCGCAAGGGCTCACTGGTGGTCAACTCGTCGCAGGGCGGCGGATCGAAGGACACCTGGGTGCTCGAAGACCGGGAGGCCTGAGATGCTCGCGAGACTCGCGGAGAACCTGTTCTGGGCCGGTCGGTACATGGAGCGGGCCGAGGACACCGCGCGCATGGTCGACGTGACCTACCACACGCTGCTCGAGTCCCCCTACGGCGAGGTGTCGAAGTCCTGGGAACAGCTGTTGGAGGTCCTGCACCTGCGGGCGGGCTTCGGGGACGGCCCCCTCGATCGGGACCGGGTCGTGAGGTTCCTGGTCGCCGAGCGCAGCAACCCGGGATCGATCACCTCCTCGGTCGCCAAGGCCCGGGAGAACACCCGTTCCGTACGCGAACTGGTCAGCACCGAGCTGTGGGAGCACATCAACGACCTGCATCTGGCGCTGTCGTCGCGGGACCTGAGCCGGGACCTCGCGGATCAGCCCTACGAACTGTTCGCCTCGGTGCGCAAGGCGTCGATGACCATCTACGGGGTGGCCAGCGAGACGATGCCGCGCGACGACGGCTGGCGGTTCATGGCGCTGGGCCGGCTGCTCGAACGTGCGCAGATGATCTGCCGTCTGATCGACGTGCGCTACAGCCAGCTGGAGGATCTGGCGGGGCCCTCACAACGGCTCGCGCCGCTCGGTGCGGAGATCGCCCAGGGCGCCGACCGCACCGACTTCCACCACTGGATGGCGGTGCTGAAGTCGGCCTCGGCGTTCGAGGCCTACCGGCGCCGCTACCGCTCGTCGATGGATCCGGCCGATGTCGTCGAGTTCCTGTTGCTCGACCCGGACCTGCCCCGGAGCGTGCTGTTCTGTCTCACGGGCTCCATGCACCAACTCGAGGCGCTGCGCGAGGGTCGGCCGAGCCGTGCGGCCCGGCAGCTCGGGCTCGCCGCGTCGGCACTGCGCTACCGGGACGTCTCGGAGTTGTTCGACGTCGGGCTCCACGAGTTCCTCGGTCAGGTCCAGAGCGAGCTCGGACAGGTCGCGGAATCCGTCGCCGACGAGTTCTTCCGCCACCAGCCATCCGGGGCGATGCACGCCATCGCCACGGCCTGACCCGGGAGGGATCGTGCGTCTCGACATCCGTTACCTGACACGTTTCCGCTACGGCGGCACGGTCTCGGAGTCCCAGAACGAGCTGCGCGCCTGCCCGGCCACCGACGACCACCAGCAGCTGGTGCACTACCACGTGACCACGTCGCCCTCGTCGCGTGTGGCCTCCTACTACGACTACTGGGGCACACGCGTCGACACCTTCGGGGTCCGATCGCCCCACGACGTGCTGGAGGTCGTCGCCGAGGCCACCGTGGAGACCTACCCCGGGGCGGCCGCGCCGAGCGACGTGGCCCTGAGCTCGCTCGACGACCGCGGCTTCCGTGACGACCACCAGGAGTTCCTGCAGCGATCGCCGCACGTCGACTGGGGTGAGGACCTGGCCGTGACCGCGCGGCGGTTGCGCGCGGGGACCTCGGACGTGGTCGGCCTCGCCCACGGCGTGCACGAGCACGTCGCGGCACTCGACTACCGCGCCGGCTCCACCTACGTGGGGGTCGGGGTCGACGAGGTGTTCGGGGCCGGGGCCGGGGTGTGCCAGGACTTCGCGCACCTCGCCATCGCGATGTACCGCGAGGTGGGTGTCCCCGCGCGGTACGTGTCGGGCTACCTGTTCACCGTGGACGACGCGACGGGGAGCGACGCCGAGACCGACGAGGTCGAGGTCGAGACCCACGCATGGGTCGAGGTCGCCGTCCCCGGCTTCGGCTGGCTGGCGCTCGATCCGACCAACGCCCAGGAGGTGGGCGAGCGGCACGTCTCGATCGGCCGCGGTCGCGATTACGACGATGTCTCGCCGTTCCGGGGCGTGTTCAGCGGACCGGGTGCCCATGAACTGGAGGTCAGTGTGACGATGCGCCGGCTGGCGCTCGAACCGCTCGGCGACGTGCCCGGTGGCGGCCGACGCCGGCGAGGCGTCGCACAGCCGGTGCTCTCGGCGGGCGAACACCCGCAGTCGCAGCAGTAGTCCTCGCGTCAGGATCGAGGGTCAGGACCAGGCGTCGGCCACGCCCCACAGGGTGGTCTCGGCCTGCTCCCGGCCGAGCGCGAGCGGTTGGACGACCGGGACCGTGACCCCGGCGTCGACGTAGGCCGCGATCTTGGCCGCGACCTGTTCGGCGGTGCCGAGGCAGAACAGCTCGTCGACGATGCGGTCGCTGACGGCGGCCGCCATCGCGGTGCGGTCCCCGGCCGCGTCGAGCACCGCCTGGGCCTCGGTCTCGTAGCCCATCCAGCGGTAGAACTTGTTGTAGACGGTGGTCGCGATGTAGGGCGCGAAGACGCTCTTGACGACCTGCCGGGTCCCGGCGACGTCGTCGGTGACCGCGCAGAACAGCCGCGCGACCACGCGGTAGTCGTCGGGGAGCGTGCCCCCGGCTCCCTCCGCGACCTGTTGCAGCACCTGGGGGACGTGGTGGGGGGCGAGCTGGTTCAGGCACACCCCGTCGACCTGCAGCTCCCCGACGGTGCGGCAACTCTTGGGGTTCAGGGCACCGAGCACGAGTGGGACCCGGCCGCCGGGTGGTACGGCGTGCGGCTTGTAGCCACCGATGGACACGATCTCGCCCTCGTGGGTCGACCGGGTGCCGCTCAGCACCGGGCGCAGGGCCTCCACCGTCTCGCGCACCGCGGTCAGCGGCTTGTCGAACCGCTGACCGGCCCACCCCTGGACGATGACCTCCGACGACGAGCCGATGCCGAGGGTGAACCGTCCGCCGGTCAGCTCGGCCAGGCTCACCGCGGTCATGCCGAGCACCATCGCGCTCCGGGTCTGGGCCGGGACCACCGCGACCCCGAGGTCGAGGTCGGTGGCGATCGCCAGGGCGCCGAGCGTGGTGAAGGCGTCCGGACCCTGGACCTCGGAGTTCCACACGGCTCCGAAGCCGCGTTGCTCGGCCTCGCGGGCCACGTCGATCGAGGTCCGGGCATCGACCCCCGTCAGGGGCAGACTCAGGGCGAGCGGGGGCAGAGCGGACACGGCGACTCCCTCGGCGCTGGTGGAGGTCCTCTCCCGGGACCCGGCGTCCGTAGCCTAACCCCGCCCACTCGCCCGCTCGCTCGGCGGCCACCTTGCCGAGTCGGGTCCGTACCCGTACCCTTTGTTCAACAACAACGTTTCGAAATCATCCGGGACCCCCTGGGAGCGTGCATGTCCACCCTTTCGACCGAGACGACCGGCGCCGAAGGCGCCACCGAGGTGTCCACCGTCACCTCGCGGTCGCTGGTGTCGTTGCTGGGTGTCCAGCGGGCCTCGATCGTCGAGTACCTGCGGCGGGCGGGTGACGCCGGTGTCGCCGAGCTCGCAGCCCACCTCGAGGTCTCCGAGGTCGCCACCCGACGCCATCTCGCCGTGCTCGAGGGTGAATCGCTGGTGGTGGCGCGCACCGTGCCCCAGGGGCGCGGCCGCCCGCCGGCGCGCTACACCCTGACCGAGACCGCGAACCGGTTGTTCCCGCAAGGCTACGACCGGCTCGCCGCCGACATGATGGACTTCCTCAGCGACGAGTACGGCCGGGGGGGAGTACGTTCGTTCCTCCGGTGGCGGCTCGAACGCGAGGTGGACCACCTGCGCGAGGCGGTCACCGCCGAACAGCTGCACGATCGCCTGGAGCAGCTCGCCGGCGCGTTGTCGGACGCCGGGTTCGCCGCTTCGGTCAGCCCGGAGGGTGACGGCTTCACGCTGACCCAGGACCACTGCGCCATCTACGATGTCGCCAAGGATCACCCGGAGGTCTGCGCCTACGAGGCCGCGACCTTCTCGAAGGTGCTCGGGCGCGACGTCACGCTCTCGCGACGAGAGACCCTCGCCGGCGGCTCGTCCGCCTGCGTGTGTTCGGTCGCACCCCGCCCGCAGCATCCATCGGACCCGAAGCCCGACGGGTCCGTTCCCGAGACCCGAGCCACCGCGCACCAGACCTCGCCCCAAGGAGACCCTCAGTGAGCCAGACCGAGATCGAACTTCCGGTCAGTGACGCCCGCCAGAACCAGCAGGACGTCGCCCAGGACCTCGCCGAATACAAGTTCGGCTGGTCGGACACCGACGACGGCTACTCGTTCACCTCCGAGCGTGGCCTGACCAAGGACCTGGTCGCCGCGATCAGCGAGCGCAAGAACGAGCCAACGTGGATGCGTGACCTGCGCCTGCGCGCCTACGAGGCCTACCGCCGCCGCCCGATGCCCAACTGGGGCGCGGACCTCACCGGCATCGACTTCGAGAACATCTTCTACTACGTCGAGGCCTCGGAGAAGCAGGCCACGACCTGGGACGAGCTCCCGCCGGAGATCCTCGAGACCTACGAGAAGCTCGGGATCCCGCAGGCGGAGCGCGAGCGCCTCGTCGCCGGTGTGGCCGCGCAGTACGAGTCGACGGTGCTCTACCACAAGGTCCGTGAGGACCTCGAGGCCGAGGGCGTGCTCTTCCTCGACACCGACACCGCCCTGCAGGAGCACGAGGACCTGTTCCGCGAGCACTTCGCGACCATCATCCCGCCCAACGACAACAAGTTCGCGGCGCTCAACACTGCGGTGTGGTCGGGTGGCTCGTTCATCTGGATCCCCGAGGGTGTCAAGGTCGACATCCCGCTCCAGGCCTACTTCCGTATCAACAAGCAGAACATGGGCCAGTTCGAGCGCACGTTGATCATCGCCGAGCCGGGCTCCTACATCCACTACGTCGAGGGCTGCACCGCACCGATCTACAGCTCCGACTCGCTGCACTCGGCCGTGGTCGAGATCCTGGTCAAGCCGGGCGCCCGCGTGCGCTACACCACGATCCAGAACTGGTCGAACAACGTCTACAACCTGGTGACCAAGCGCGCCGTGGCGGAGAAGGACGCCACCATGGAGTGGATCGACGGCAACATCGGGTCCAAGGTCACCATGAAGTACCCCGCCGTGTGGTTGACGGGTGAGGGCGCCAAGGGTGAGGTGCTGTCGGTGGCCTACGCCAACGACGGTCAGCACCAGGACGCCGGCGCCAAGATGGTCCACGCCGCGCCCTACACCACCTCCAACATCCTGTCGAAGTCGATCTCCAAGGGCACCGGCCGCACCAGCTACCGCGGCCTCGTGGCGATCAACGACGGAGCCCACCACGCCCGCTCGGCCGTCAAGTGCGATGCGCTGATGCTGGACGACACCTCGCGCACCGACACCTACCCGTACATGGAGATCGATCAGGAGGACGCCACGATCGAGCACGAGGCCACGGTCTCGAAGCTCTCCGACGACCAGCTGTTCTACATGCAGTCGCGGGGGATCGACGAGGACGAGGCCACGGCGATGATCGTTCGTGGGTTCATCGAGCCCATCGCGCGCGAGTTGCCGATGGAGTACTCGGTCGAGCTCAACCGCCTCATCGCACTGGAGATGGAGGGTGCGATCGGCTGACGCCGACAACCACTCCTTATCGTTCCAAAGGTGTCCGCGCGGCGACGCGCGGACACCGCAACGACCATGAAGAGTCCATTGTGAATCTCGATGCCCTCACCGAGGACGCCGTCACCGGCCGCAGCGATGCCGCCGGGGAACCGTCCTGGCTACGTGACCGCCGTCTGGCGGCCTTCAAGCGCTACCTCGACCAGGCCTGGCCCGACAGCCGCGCGGACGAGTTCTGGCGTTCCACGCCGTTCGACCGACGTTTCGACGTCGTCCGCGACGTGGTCGCCGAGCTGCCCGAGGTCGGCGTCGAGGTGCCGGGGACCGTCACCGCCTCGCTCGACGCGTCCACCTCGCTCGTGCGGATCGTCGACGGGGTCGTGCTCGACGCGGTCGTGCCGGCGGCGCTCGTCGAGCAGGGCGTCATCGTCACCGATCTGGCGACGGCGGTCGTCGAGCACCCGGAGCTGATCGAGTCCGTGCTCGGCTCGCTGACGACCTCCGACCCGGAGGGCACGGGCGGCGACGAGGACCGGACCATCACGGCCAACGACGCCGCGTGGACCGGCGGCGCGTTCGTCTACGTCCCGCCGGAGGTCGAGGTGGAGGCGCCGATCGGCATCCACGTCCACGTGACGCGACCCGGCGCGCACCTGCCGCGGGTGCTCGCGGTCATCGGACACCACGCCAAGGCGAGCATCTACCTCGAGCACACCTCGGTCGAGGGCGTCGACGCGCTGGTCGACGAGGTCGTCGAGGTCGTGGCCCACGACGCCGCGACCGTGCACCTGGCCTCGTTGCAGAGCTGGTCGGACCAGATCCAGCACCTGGGCCTGCACAAGATCCAGGCCCACCGCGACACCACGATCCGCACCCTGGCGGTCACCACCGGCGGCGCCACCGTGCGCCTGCGCCCGGAGACCGACCTGGTGGGTCCGGGCGCGGACGTGCGCCCGCTCGGGATCTACTTCGCCGACGACGGCCAGTGGTTCGACCTGCAGCCCTACGTGCGCCACATCGCACCGCACGCGAGTTCGGACGTGCTGTTCAAGGGCGCCCTGCAGGGTCGTAGCCGGACGGTGTTCCGTGGGAACATCTTCGTGCACAAGGACGCCGTCGGGACCTCCACCGACGAGAACAACCGCAGCCTGATCCTCACCAAGGGCGCCCGCGCCGACGCCACACCCTTCCTCGAGATCGAGTGCTCGGACATCACCGCCGGTCACGGTTCGGCGACGGGACAGATCGATGCCCGTCACCTGTTCTACCTCGAGTCCCGCGGCATCCGACGCGAGGACGCCCTGCGTCTGATCGTCTTCGGGTTCTTCCGCGAGGTCCTGCGCGAACTCGACCTGCCGGGGATCGAGGAGGCATCGCTCGCCGCGATCGAGGCCCGCGTCGAGCAGGCGGACCTCTCGGCCGTCCAGGTCAACGACGCCGCGTTGCGTGACGAGGTGAACGCATGACCACCCGGACCGTCGCGAAGCTCTCGGAACTCGCCGAGGCGACCCCGACCCGGGTCGACGTCGATGGTGTCCCGGTCTGTCTGGTGCGCATGGGCGAGACCGTCAAGGCCGTACACGACACCTGCTCGCACCAGCAGTGGTCGCTCGCCGACGGCATGGTCTGGGACAACGGCGTGGAGTGCTCGCTGCACGGTTCCACCTTCGACCTCGACACCGGCAAGCCGTCCTCGCTGCCCGCGATGAAGCCCGTGCCGACCTTCGCCGTCGAACTCGACGGTGACGACGTGCGCCTGGACGTCGCCGCGCCGACCAACGACGCCCCCTTCCCCGATCACTGACGAGCCCGACCACAACTGAGAATGAGAGTTCGACATGGCTGACCTCGAGATCCGCGACCTCACGGTCGAGGCCGACGGCACGGAGATCCTCCGTGGCGTCACCCTCGACCTCGACAAGGGCAAGACCATCGCCCTGATGGGCCCCAACGGCTCCGGCAAGTCGACGCTCGCCTACGCGATCGCCGGCCACCCCGCCTACGACGTCACCGGTGGCACCATCACCTGGCAGGGCAAGGAACTCAACGACCTCACGCCCGACGAGCGGGCCCGCCTGGGGGTGTTCCTCGCCATGCAGTACCCGGTCGAGGTCCCGGGTGTCTCGCTCACCAACTTCCTGCGCACCGCGCTGAACGCGGTGTCGGAGAACGACGTGCCGATCCGCGAGTTCATGACCCGCCTGCGCGGGGAGATGAAGGAACTCGGGGTCAACGAGTCGTTCCTCCAGCGCTCGGTCAACGAGGGCTTCTCCGGTGGGGAGAAGAAGCGCTTCGAGATCCTGCAGGCGGCGCTGCTGCGTCCGCAGCTGGCGGTGCTCGACGAGACCGACTCCGGGTTGGACGTCGATGCGCTCAAGACGGTGGCCGAAGGCGTCAACCGTCTCGAGGGTCCCGACCTGGGCGTGCTGATCATCACCCACTACACCCGCATCCTGCGCTACATCAAGCCGGATGAGGTCCACGTGATGTTCGAGGGCCGCATCGTCGCCTCCGGCGGACCGGAGCTCGCCGACGAGCTCGAGGACAAGGGCTACGAGAACATCGCCGGCCTCAAGGCGACGGTCTAGGCAGCATCCGGCCCGCACGGTTGTCCCGTCCGCAGTGGCCGGTGCGGGCCGGGCGGGGCACGATGACACCACCCGACAGGTAGAGGTTCCGATGACCATCGACGTCCCGACGCTGCGCAAGGAGTTCCCGACGTTGTCTCGGGAGCTCGACGGGCAGCGTCTGGTGTACCTCGACTCCGCCGCGTCGTCGCAGACGCCGACGGCGGTGCTCGATGCGATGGATCACTTCTATCGCTGGTCGCGGTCGAACGTGCACCGCGGGGTCTACCCGCTGGCCGAGGAGGCCACCGACCTCTACGAGGGTGGCCGCACCAAGCTCGCGAGCTTCCTCGATGCCGACCCGCGCGGGGTCGTGTTCACCAAGAACGCGACCGAGGCCTGCAACCTCGTGGCCTACTCGTGGGTGCGGCGCAACCTGCGCGAGGGCGACGCGATGCTCTCCACGGTGATGGAGCACCACGCCAACCACGTGCCGTTCACCTACGCCGCGCGCGATCTCGGCTTCGAGGTGCGCCACATCACCCTGACCGACGACGGCCAACTCGACCTCGACGTCGCCCGGCGGTTGCTCGCCGACGGCAAGGTGAGGTTCCTCGCGGTCGGTCACGTCTCCAACGTGCTCGGCACCATCAACCCGGTCGCCGAACTGGCACGGATGGTGCGCGAGGCCAACCCGGACGCGCTCGTGCACGTCGACGGCACCCAGGCCGCACCGCACCTGCCGGTCAGCTTCCGCGACCTCGGCGTCGACTTCTACGCGGTGACCGGGCACAAGATGCTCGGGCCCACCGGTATCGGCGCCCTGGTGGCCCGCCCGGAACTGCTCGACGCGATGGATCCGTTCCTCTCCGGGGGCGACATGATCCGTGACGTCACCCTCGAGGGCTCGACCTGGAACGACATCCCGCACAAGTTCGAGGCGGGCACCCCCATGATCGCCGAGGCTGCGGGCCTCGGTGCGGCGGTCGACTGGCTGACCGACCTCGGCATGACCCGGGTGCGTGAGCACGAGGTCGCGCTGACCGCGGCCATGATCGAGGCGCTGACCTCGATCGAGGGTGTCACCATCCACGGGCCGACCGACATGGCGGTGCGCGGCGGCGCCATCTCGTTCGCCGTCGAGGGGGTCCACCCCCACGACGTCGGCGCCATGCTGGGCTCCAAGGGCGTGTGCGTCCGGGTCGGTCACCACTGCACCAAGCCGCTGATGCGTTGTCTGAAGCTCAACGCCACGGCGCGTGCCAGCTCGTACATCTACAACGACGTGGACGACCTGGAGCCGTTGGTCGACGGCATCGAGGCCGCACGTTCGTTCTTCGCCCGCTGAGGAGCCTCGTCATGATGGAGGACCTGTACCAGGAGATCATCCTGGACCACTACCGCAAACCGCACAACCGCGCCCCGTCGCTGGTCGACGAGGACGTGCACGTGCACCACTCGAACCCGCTGTGCGGTGACGAGATGGACCTGCGGTTGCGCGTCGTCGACGATCGTGTCGACGGGCTGGTGTTCGACGGGGAGGGCTGCTCGATCAGCCAGGCCGCCGCGTCGGCCATGACCGACGCCGTCATCGGCCGCGAGGTCAAGGACGCGCTCGACCTCGTCGAGGACTTCCGTCGCATGATGCACGGCGACGACCCGGCACGCCCCGACGATCTGCTCGACGGGGTCGCCTTCCAGGGCGTCGCCAAGTTCCCCGTCCGCGTGAAGTGCGCGCTGCTCGGGTGGATGGCGGTACGCGACGCGATCCAGACCTACGAGCGCGGCGCATCCGCCCACACCGTGAACCACGAGGAGTGACCATGAGCGAGCCCACGAACGTCCCCAGTTCGACCCTCGTCGACGATGAGGCCGTCCCCGAGTACGACACCGCGGACGGTAACGCTCCCGCCGGATCGGCGGAGCCGCCGCGTCAGCGCCACCCGTTCGAGGACCTTCCCCTCGAAGAGGACGGCATGCCCTCCGGGCAGGATCTGATGAACGGCCTGCGCGCCGTGGTCGATCCGGAGATCGGCTACAACATCGTCGACCTCGGCCTCGTCTACGAGGTGACCAAGCCCGAGCGCGGGTACGCGCACGTGCTCATGACCCTGACCTCCATGGGCTGTCCGCTGACCGAGGTGATCCACCAGCAGTGCTCGGTGATCCTCGGGGCGATGCCGGGGGTCGACCGGGTCGAGGTCGAGTTCACCTTCACCCCGCCGTGGTCGACCGACATGATCGCCGACTACGTCCGCGAGGAACTGCGTGCGATGGGCATGAACGTCTGAGGGGTCACGGCGGCGTTCAGTGCAGGAACGTGCTCGCGTACCGGGTGAGCGTGTCGATGTAGTTGGCGCGTTCGAAGGCCGCCGGATCACCGACGTTGATCTGGCTGACCGATCCCGTCAGCTGTTCGACCGAGGTGTACTCGCGCTCGACCATCCAGTCGCGCACGCCGTCGACCAGCACCCGGACGTGCTCGGGGCCATGACGGAGCAGCGCCGAGGTCGTCATCGCCACGTTCGCGCCGGCGAGCAGCACCTTGAGCACGTCCGCGGAGTCGTGGACGCCGCTGGTGGCGGCCAGGGAGGCGGCGACGCGGCCGTGGAGGATCGCCATCCAGCGCAGGGGCAGGCGCAGCTCGTCGGAGGTCGACAGCACCAGTCGCGGTCCGACCGACAGCGTCTCGAGGTCGATGTCGGGCTGGTAGAACCGGTTGAACAGCACCAGGCCCGCCGCTCCCGCGTCCACCAGCCGTCCGGCGAAGTGGGCGAGCCCGGACCAGTAGGGCGAGAGCTTGACGGCCACCGGCACGTCGCACGCGCCGGAGACGGAGGCGACCAGGGCGAGGGTCTCGTCCTCGATCGACCGGCCGGTGCGGTTCGGGTCGGCGGCCACCTGGTAGAGGTTGAGCTCGATCGCGTCCGATCCGGCGTCGGCGAGCATGCGGGCGTACTCGGTCCAGCCACCGCGGGTCGAGCCGTTGAGGCTCGAGATGACCGGCGCCTCGAGGGTGGCCTTCGCGTCCCGGATGAGCTTCAGGTACTGCACGGAGCCCTGGTTGTAGTCGTCGAGCACGGGGGCGTAGCCGAACGTGGCCTCCGGGTTGACGTCCGAACCCAGACCCAGATAGCGGTCCAGTTCCTCCGCCTCGTGCTCGAGCTGCTCCTCGAACAGGCTCGGCAGCACCACGGCGCCGACCCCGGCGAGGTCGAGTGCGCGCAGGGAGGCGAGGTCGCCCGTCAGCGGGCTGCAGGAGGCGACCACCGGGGACCGCAGCCGCAGCCCGAGGTAGTCCGCACTCAGGTCGGGTCCCGCGGTCGCGGGGGAGCGATGTCCGTTGCCTTCGGTCACGAGGGCACCTCCGGGCTGTCGTGGACCTGCCGTTCGATCCCGGCCAGCTGTTCGTAGTAGCGCCAACGCTCGGCGACGTCCTTGCCGGCCGCCTCGCGCATCGCCGCGGCGCGCTCCGGGTCGTTGCGCTGGAGCACCGCGAACCGTCCCTCGGTGGTCAGGAAGTCGTCGAGTGGTTTCGAGGGCGCCTTCGAGTCGAGCTTGAACGGGTGCGTGCCCTCGGCCTCGCCGGGGTGGAAGCGGAACAGCGGCCAGTACCCGGTCTTGACGGCCAGGTCCATGCGGTCCATGGAGTGGCGCATGTCGACCCCGTGGGCGATGCAGGTGGAGTAGGCCAGCAGCAGCGAGGGTCCCGGCCAGCTCTCCGCCTCGCGGAACGCCTTGATGGTCTGGCGTTCGTCGCTTCCGAGTGCGATCTGCGCCACGTAGACGGACCCGTACTGGATGGCGAGCAGGCCCAGGTCCTTCTTCGGCGTCGACTTGCCGGCGGTGGCGAACTTGGCGACCGCCCCGCGCGGGGTGGCCTTCGAGGCCTGACCGCCGGTGTTGGAGTACACCTCGGTGTCGAGCACCAGCACGTTGACGTCCGAGCCCGACGCCAGGACGTGGTCGAGCCCCCCGAACCCGATGTCGTAGGCCCACCCGTCGCCGCCGACGATCCACACGTCGCGACGGACCAGCACGCCGGCGATCGCCTGGAGCTGGCGTGCGACCACGCCCAGGTCGTCGTCGATGGTGGCCAACCGGCGGCGGAGTTCCGCGACCCGTTCACGCTGTTCGGCCAGGCCCTGCTCGTCGCCGGCCGTCGATCCGGCCAGCAGGCCGGCCACCAGGTCGTCGCCCAGCCGTCCGGCCAGTTGGGTGAGCAGGTGGGTCGCCACGACCCGCTGCTCGTCGATGCCCAGCCGGATGCCGAACCCGAACTCCGCGTTGTCCTCGAACAACGAGTTGGACCAGGCCGGTCCACGACCTGCGGCGTCGGTGCCGTACGGGGTGGTGGGCAGGTTCCCCCCGTAGATCGAGGAGCAGCCCGTGGCGTTGGCGATGACGGTCCGGTCGCCGAACAGCTGGGTCATCAGCTTGAGGTAGGGCGTCTCGCCGCAGCCGGCGCAGGCACCGGAGAACTCGAACAGCGGCTGGAGGGTCTGGGTGTGCTTGACGGTGTCCTGGCGGACCGTGGTGCGGTCCGGGTAGGGGATCGACTGGAAGAAGTGGAAGTTCTCCCGTTCACGTTCGCGATGCGGCCCCGCGGGTTCCATGTCGATGGCCTGGTGGCCGACCGCCTCCTTGGAGAACGCGGGGCACGCCTCCACGCACACCCCGCAACCGGTGCAGTCGTCGGGTGCGAGCTGCACGGTCAACAGGTGGTCGGTGAGGTCGCGATCCTTGAACGGCTTGGCCAGGAACTCCTCGGGTGCGCCGTCGAGCGCGTCGGCCTCGAAGACCTTGATCTGGATCGCGGCGTGCGGGCAGACGATCGCGCACTTGCCACAGTCGATGCAGATGTTGGGATCCCAGATGGGCACCTCGCTGGCCAGCGTGCGCTTCTCCAGGCGGGCGGTGCCGGTCTCGAAGGTGCCGTCGACCGGCAGGGCGGAGACGGGGAGCCGTTCACCGTCGCCCTCGATGACGCGGGCCGTCACCCGTTCGACCAGTGCGGAGACGTCGTCCCGGCTGATCGGCCGGAGTTCCAGCGCCCGTTCGATCGCGCCCGGCCGTTGCCAGCCGGAGGTCACCCGCTCGGGGATGGTCACCTCGTGGACCGCATCGACCGCCCCGCGGATCGCATCGAGGTTGCGGTTCACGACCAGGGGCCCGTGGCCCGCATAGCTGCTGCGGGCGGCGTCCTCGATGGCGGCGACCGCCTCGTCGAGCGGAAGCAGATCCGAGGCGACGAAGAAGGCGACCTGCATGACGGTGGAGATGCGCCCGCCGAGCTTGGCGGCCCGGGCCGTGGCGTAGCCGTCGATCACGAACAGCCGCAGGTCGCGTTCGATCAGCAGTTGCTGCACGTCCGCGGGCAGCCGGTCCCAGACCTCGTCGGGCGGGAAGGGCGCGTTCAGCAACACCGTGCCCCCCGGTCGCGCGAGGTGCAGGACGTCGAGCTTCTCGAGCAGGCCGAACTGGTGGCAGGCGACGACGTCGGCCTCGTCGATGAGGTAGGTCGAACGGATCGGCGTGGGGGAGAAGCGCAGGTGCGACACGGTGGTCGCCCCCGACTTCTTCGAGTCGTAGACGAAGTAGCCCTGCACGTGCTGGCCGGTGCCCTCGGCCATGATCTTGGCGGTGTTCTTGTTGGCGCCGACGGTGCCGTCCGACCCCATCCCGAAGAACACCGCGGAGAGCTCGCCCTCCGGGCGCGGTTGCCGGTGATCGACGGTCGGGAGCGAGAGGTGGGTGACGTCGTCGACGATGCCGACGGTGAACCGGCGCTTGGGTTCCTCGGCGGCGAGTTCGGCGAACACGGCGGCCACCATCGCCGGGGTGAACTCCTTGCTGGAGAGCCCGTAACGGCCCCCGATCACGTCCGGGAGGCTGGTCCGGCTCCCGTTCATCACCGCGTCGGCGAGCGCGTGCACCACGTCCTGGTGCAGCGGTTCGCCGACGGAGCCGGGTTCCTTGGTGCGGTCCAGCACGGCGATCCGGGTGGCGGTGGCCGGCAGGGCCTCCAGCAGGGCCTCGACGGGCATCGGGCGGAACAGCCGGACGGTCAGCACGCCGAGCTTCTCGCCCTGCTCGGTCAGGTGGTCGACGACCTCGCGGACGGTCTCGCTGCCGGAGCCCATCAGCACGATCACGCGCTCCGCGTCAGCAGCACCGTGGTAGTCGACCACGTGGTAGCGACGGCCGGTGCGTTCGGCGAGGCGGTCCATGGTGGCCTGCACGATGCCCGGGACCGCGTCGTGGAAGGGGTTGCAGGCTTCGCGTGCCTGGAAGAACACGTCCGGGTTCTGGGCGGTGCCGCGCAGTACCGGACGGTCCGGGTCGAGCGAACGGAGCCGGTGGTCGATGACGTGCTCGTCGTCGACCAGGGCGAGGAGGTCCTCCTCACTCAACGGCTCGACGACGTTGAGTTCGTGGGAGGTACGGAACCCGTCGAAGAAGTGCAGCACCGGAACCCGCGACGCGAGGCTGGCCGCATGGGAGATCGCGGCCAGGTCCTGCGCCTCCTGGGGCGAGGAGGAGCACAGCATCGTCCAACCGGTGCCGCGGGCCGACATGACGTCGGAGTGGTCGCCGAAGATCGACAGCGCGTGGGTCGCCAGTGTCCGGGCGGCCACGTGGATCACCGTCGGTGTCAGCTCACCCGCGATCTTGTACATGTTGGGCAACATCAGCAGCAGGCCCTGCGAGGCCGTGAACGTCGTCCCGAGCGAGCCCGCCTGGATCGCCCCGTGCAGGGCGCCGGCGGCGCCGGCCTCGGACTGCATCTCGACCACGCTGGGAACCACGCCCCACACGTTGGGGCGCCCGGCCGATGCCCAGGCGTCGGCGTGCTCGCCCATCCCCGAGGCCGGGGTGATCGGGTAGAGGGCGATCGATTCGCTCAGGGCGTAGGCGACTCGTGCCACCGCCTCGTTCCCGTCGATGCAGAGAGGCGGCAACCGGATGCTCCTGGTCGGCAGAGTGTCGGCAGAGTCGGTAGATCGTCTTCGTCACACGCTACGAGCGGCTCCCTGACCGCGACGCGGTCGCAGGTCCCGCTTCGGTGGGACCATCGACCCCTCGACGGTGCGCTCGCCTCAGGACGCGACGCGCTCGAACACCGCGGCCAGACCCTGGCCGCCACCGATGCACATCGTCTCGAGCCCGAACCGGACCTCGCGGCGCTCCATCTCGCGCAGCATCGTCGCGAGGATGCGCCCGCCCGTCGCGCCGATCGGGTGACCGAGCGAGATCCCCGAACCGTTGACGTTGAGCCGGTCGTGGTCGGCTTCACCGAAGCCCCAGCTGCGGGTCACCGCGAGGGTCTGGGCCGCGAAGGCCTCGTTCAGTTCGATCAGGTCGAGATCGGCCATAGCGATCCCGGCGCGGCCGAGGGCGGTCTCGGAGGCGGGGACCGGTCCGATGCCCATCCGCGCGGGCTCCACCCCGGCGACGGCCCAGCTGCGTAGCGTCGCCAGCGGTCGCAGGCCCAGTGCCTCGGCGTGCTCGCGGTGGGTGACGATGCAGATGGCGGCGCCGTCGTTCTGGCCCGAGGCGTTCCCGGCGGTCACGGTGGCCTCCGGGTCGGTCCCGCTCCGCAGCGCCGTCAGCGAGGCGAGCTTCTCCAGGGTGCTGTCGGCCCGGGGGTGTTCGTCCCGGTCGATGACCTCGGTGCCCCGACGGGTCGCGACGGTGACCGGCACCAACTCGGCGTCGAACCGTCCGGCCTCCTGCGCGGCGACGGCCCGCTGGTGGGAGCGCAGCGCCAGCGCGTCCTGCTCCGCGCGTGGGATGGCGAACTCGCGGCGCAGGTTCTCCGCGGTCTCGAGCATCCCGCCGGGAACCGGATGGTTGATGCCTCCCGCGGTGACCCTCGAAGCGGCCAACCGGTCGACGAGCGGAACCTCGGGGGCGTTGACACCCCAGCGCATGCCGGTCGCGGCGAACTCCACCCGGCTCATCGATTCGGCCCCACCGGCCAGGACCAGGTCCGCGACGCCGGTCTGTACCCGCATGGCGGCATCGAGCACCGCCTGCAGCCCCGAGCCGCAGCGGCGGTCGAGTTGCAGGCCCGGGACGCCCACCGGCAACCCGGCGTCGAGGGCCGCGACCCGACCGAGGCTGGGTGCGTCGCCGTTGGGGTAGCCCTGGCCGAGGATGACCTCGTCCACACGCTCGGGGTCCAACGCCGTGCGTTCGAGCAGGGCGCGGATCACCGTCGCGGCGAGTGCCTGCACGCTGAGGTCCCGGAGCACACCGCCGTAACGTCCCACCGGGGTCCGGATCGGTTCGCAGATGACGGCAGCTCGCACGGGGGGTCTTCCTCTCCGGGAGGCGCGAGGATACGTGCTCGCGGCCGGGTGGCCACGGGGGTTCGCACCGTTGTCCCTGAGCGGGAAGGAGCGGCCCAGCGGACGCGTTCACACTCCTGACGGCGCTTTGTACCCACGTCCCACCGCCTCCTAGGAGCACCTCGTGTCCAGTTCGTCCTCCCTGACCTCCCCGGTGCCTGTGAACCGGCCGGTCGTCGACCGGCGCGAGCCCCTCACCAACGAGGAGATCGCGCGCTACAGCCGGCACCTGATCATCCCGGACGTCGGGGTCGAGGGGCAGGAGCGGCTCAAGGCGGCCAGGGTGCTGCTCGTTGGCACCGGTGGACTGGGTTCGCCGCTGGCGCTGTACCTGGCCGCGGCGGGCGTGGGCACGATCGGTCTGGTCGACGACGACGTCGTCGATGCCTCCAACCTGCAGCGCCAGATCATCCACGGCACCTCCGACATCGGCACGCACAAGGTCGCCTCGGCGCACGCCTCGATCCGGGAGATCAACCCGTTCGTCGAGGTCGTCGAGCACCGCACCTTCCTGACCTCCGACAACGCGCTGGAGGTCCTCGAGGGCTACGACCTCGTGATCGACGGCACCGACAACTTCCCGACGCGTTACCTCGTGAACGACGCCTGCGTGCTGCTGGGGATCCCGAACGTCTACGGGTCGATCTTCCGGTTCGAGGGTCAGCTCAGCGTCTTCTACGCCGAGGAGGGCCCCTGCTACCGCTGCATGTTCCCGGAGCCCCCGCCACCGGGGATGGTCCCCAACTGCGCCGAGGGTGGCGTACTCGGGATCATGGCCGGTCACATCGGGACCGCGCAGGGCATCGAGGGCATCAAGCTGATCACCGGCATCGGGCGGAGCATGGTCGGGCGACTCGGGCTCTACGACGCGCTCGAACAGGAGTGGATGTACGTCAAGGTCAACAAGGATCCCGACTGCCCCGTGTGCGGCGAGGACCCGACCGTGACGCAACTCATCGACTACGAGGCGTTCTGCGGTGTGCCCGCCCACGACGGGGTCGTGGAGACCGACCTGTCGCTGGCGGACCTGGAGATCCTCCCCACCGAGTACGAGGACATCGCCGACAAGCCCGACGTGGTCCTGCTGGACGTCCGGGAGGAGCACGAGTACGAGATCAACCGGATCCCGGGCTCCGTGCTGATCCCCAAGGACACCCTTCCCGGCAAGCTCAGTGAGTTGGACCCGACCACCGAGTACGTCGTGCACTGCCTGTCGGGCGTCCGGTCGTTGGAATCCACGCAACTCCTGCGCGGCGCGGGGTTCAAGGCCCGGTCCATGCGCGGCGGCATCAACGCCTACGCCCGCCAGGTGGACCCGAGCATCCCGACCTACTGAGCGATCCGCGGCTCACCGGCTCGCCGGGCGCCCTCCCCGGTCCCGACGCGCCCGGACGCGACGTCGGGCCCTGCGGGCGATCCCTCGCCACCGTGCTTCCCGGGGGAGGACCTCCAGCGCCCGCCATCCCTCATCGGTGAAGCCGACCGCTTCCGCGGCGCGTACCGAGCCGATGTTGTCGTCGGCGTGGATCACGGTGGGGGCGAGACCGTCGGCGATCAGTCGCCGACAGGCCTGCGCGGTCAGGCTCCTGGCCAGGCCCCGGCCCCGGGCGTTCGGCTCGATCACGACCGCGATCTCGGCCCCGTGAGGGCTCAGCATCTTGATCCCGGCGGCCCCGAGCAGCTGGTCGTGTTCCCGGGCGACCAGCGCCTCGGGGGCGTTGAAGGGGCGGAGCCAATCGGGGAGGTCGGGGTCGCCGGCGGGGACCCACCGACCGACATCGGGTAGGGCGTCGGGACTCGGCGCCTCGCGCACGAAGCGGAACACGTCGTTGCCGATCACCTGATCGTGCAGCCCGATGGCGTCGGCGACCCGGGCCCGCCAGCGCGGATCGGCGGCCTCCTCCGGGGACGTGAGCAGCGGGCGCACCCGTTCCACCAGGTCGGGCCGGAGCGACAGGATCCCGCCATCGGGGGCGATGATCCCGATCAGCGGGTGGTGACCACCGTCCCAGCCGGGTTCCGCCCGTGCGGGATGGCCGACGGCCTCCAAGCGGTCACGGGTCGGTGGCCAGGCACCCAACCAGGCCTCGAGGTGCCGCTCCACGGCGGCAGGGTGATCGTGGTGCACGTGCGCGCTACCTCCGCGGGACGATGATCCCAGCGTAGAGAGCGCTCGGCCCCTAGCGCGAGGGTCGGAGGGGGCCCGGCCCTCGTTGGGGTTCGAGCTCGCGCAGTGCCTCGAAGGTGGCCGTGGGGCGTCCGTCCCCGTCCACGATCGCCCAACCGGCCTGGGTGTCGTCATAGGTCAGGAAGTCGTACCAGTTCAGGCCCATCACGTAGGGGTGGCGCTCGGCGATGGTGAACGCCTCCACCAGGTAGCGCGCGCGGCGTTCGTCGGGCACGGGGTCCATCCAGGTCCGGGTCGTCGAGAACCCGTACTCGCCGAGGTAGAGCAACTTGTCGCCCTCGCCGTGGTCGACCAGCACGTCGTGCATGCGGGTGAAGGCGGTGAAGTTCTCGTCGATCACGCCGAACTCGCCGCTGGTGACGAGATCATCGGTGACCGTCGTGGGCGCCACATCCCGTGAGTACGGGTGGACACCGAGGATGTCGAAGAAGTGGCCGTTGTCCTCGGCATCCGGGTAGGTGTTCCGCAGTTCCTCGTACAGGGTCTCGAGGTAGCCGAGGTCGTTGCGGCTCAGACCGCCGTTCGCGATCAGGACCTCCGGATCGGCGTGTTTCGCTCTCAGGTAGCCGGTCCGCAGGAGCGAGGCGAACCCTGCCGGGTCGGGGTCCGGGCGCCAGAAGTCGACGCCGTTGGGCTCGTTCCAGAGTTCGTAGAAGGCGACCCGCACCCCGTAGCGGGACACCACGTCGGCCACGAAGTCCCCCCAGTGGCGCAACTGATCCTCGCTGTAGACCGGGGGCCGCCAGATGGTCTCGAGCGGCGGAGTGCCCTCGCTGATCGGTTCACCGTGGACCCAGCCCGGGGATCCCGACAACCGGAGGACCACCCGCAGGTCCCGCGCCTCGGCCGCGTTCAGGAGCCGATCCAGGTCGGTCCAGTCGTAGTCGCGTGGCTGCCGATCACGGTTGAGATACCACCAGGTCGCGCCCGACTGGATCTGGGTCACCCCGGCATCGACCGCCAGGTCGAGCGACCGTTCCAGTTCGGCGTCGGTGAGTTCGGTCGGATTGAGACCGAGCGTGACCTCGAAGGGCCCGGGCGCGAGTTCGGCTGCCGGGAACGGCCCGAGGTCGGCGGGTGTCGGCGAGCGCGCCGCGTCCGGATCGTCGGCGATCAGGACCACGGCGACCGTCACGATGCACGCGAGCACGGCCAGCAGCCCCGTGAGGACCGGACGTCGTGGATACCGGCTCAGCGGGCGAGGTGGGGTCCTCTCGGGCGGTCCGTCCGGATGCCGTGCGCCGTTGCCCATCGATCGTCCACTCCTGTTCGCAGATGTCCGCGCTCGCCCCGCGTGCACCCGGGGCGGCCGCATGGAACCGGGTCGCGTCAGGACGGGCGGCGGACCATCCAGTCCAGGTGGACGCAGCGATGGCCGCCGGTACATCTCGCGCCGGGTCGCTCTTCGAGCCCCTCGTTACCGTCGTGGGCCGGTGGCGCATTCTCCTGCTCAGCATCTCGTCCGTGGGGTGCCCTGCCGGTGGGGACAGGACCATGCCCGGCGGTCCGTCGAGGGGCGCGAGGACTCACGCCCGCACGCGACACCGCACGCCCTGCCGGATCGCGCGACCAGTCGTGCATGCACCCGACATCCGACCCACCTCATCGCTCTCTGAGGAGCACGACCATGGACCAGCCCGCTGATGGCGGCGACCGATCGTCGCTGCGTGTCTCCGACCCTGCGCCCCGGACCACGCCCGACGTCCCGCCGACGAACCGCAACGGTGGGCGCGCCGCTCCCGGATCGACGACCCCGGCGGCCGGGATCGCGGCCTCGGTGCTCCGGAACTGGCGTTTCGTGCTCGTCGGCGCACTCGTCGGGGCGTTGCTCGGCGCACTCGTCGGGGCCGTGGTGCCCGACCGCTACGAGGTCAGCGCCTACCTGGTGGTGACCGCCGAGGCCGATGCCGACGCCGGTACGACGCCCACCTCCTACGCGCAGGTCTACAGCCGGCTCGCCCGGCAGCCGGCCGTGATGATGCAGGCCGACCCGGAGGCGGAACTGGGCACCTTCGGTCAGGGGATCACCGTGACGGCCTTCCCCGACGCGCCGGTGATCGAGATGACCGGGAGCGGCGACTCGGCCGAGCTCGCCACGCTCCGGGCGAACACCATGGCCGAGGCGCTCGGCGAGTACAGCGAGGGGGAGACCGCGATCAGCGGCTACGCGGTCAACGTGGTCACCCCGGCGTTGGAGGAGGGGGCCACCAGCCCGTCGACGATGCTGCCGAGCGTGGCCGCAGGTCTCGTGCTCGGGGTGTTCGCCGGGCTCGTGCTGGCGATGGTCGCACCCCGCCAGAGCCGTCGCCGATGACCCTGACGGCGTTCCCGCTGGCGGTGCAGGTGCTGCTCGTCGCCGCCGCCTCGGTGGTGCTCGTGCCGTTCGGGGCCTGGCTGGTGGTCCGGGCGTGGCACCGGCCGTCACTGGCCGTCGCCGGGATGATCCTGGTCACCGCGGTGCCATGGCGGACGGGCGACGAGGGCCAGGCGCTGTTGCACGTCACGCTGGCCGACGTGGCCTCGGTGGTGCTGGTCGGGGTGGTCGCGGGACGGGTGTTGTGGGCGCCGTCACCCACCGACGAGCGGCGCCTGGCGTCGTGGGTCATGCTGCCACTGCTCGGCCTGTTGGCGGCCTCGACGGTCTCGACGTTCTTCGCCACCGATCCCCTGGCGAGCTTCTCCGGCGCGATCCGCCAGACGCAACTGCTGGTGGTGGTGCCCCTCGCGGCCTATCTGACCTATCGCCGCAGGTCCGACGTCCGCATCGTGCTCGGGGCGGTCCTGACCCTCGGCGTCGTCCAGGGCATGATCGGCATCACCCAGTACCTCACCAACACGGGCGCCAGTTTCGGTGGCGAGGACGTGCGCGCCGTCGGCACCTTCGGTGCGTACAACATCATGGCCCTGCCGGGCGTGGTCGCGGCGGCGTTGATGGTCTGCGTGGCGACCGTGCTCGTCTACCGCGGTGCGCCACGGGGATGGGCCCTCGCTGCCATGGCGGTGTTGGTGCCGGCGTTGGGGATGTCGCTGAGTCGCGGCTACTGGGTGGCCACGGCGGTCGGTGTCCTCGTGGTGGTCGGCATCGTCGACCGGCGCAAGGCGGCCATGCTGGTGCTCGCCGGGGCGTTCGGGCTCGCGGGCCTGATGGCCATGGCCGCCGGTGGAGCCACCAACCCGGTGATCGACCGCCTCGTCGGCACCACGGGGATCGTCGCCGAACCCGATCAATCGGTCCAGGACCGCTACGCGCTG
>PWLR01000065.1 GCA_003558435.1 Nitriliruptoraceae bacterium
CGGCATGCTCAGAGAACCTTCTAATTAATTCTTCAAAAATGTAGCCCATTTCCATGTTGCTGACCGTATCAGGGTGGAGGTCTATTTCATTAAACTTGGAGAGGACAAGGTATAATAAGTTATTGCTGTCAAGCTTTGTGATCTGTTTGTCAAAATCGAAGTATTCGATGATTTCACGGGCATTCTTGGAGAAACCATTGATATAGTTTCTGAGGTTATTGGCAATGTTATCAGGTTCATCAAGGAGTTTTTGAAAATCATATTTACTGGTGTTGTTGAAGCTTTGACCTGAGGTTTTGTTTAAGATGGGATCGATGTTTTGCAAACTTGTTTTTTTAAGTTCTTCACATTGCTGTAGAACTTTATCTTTAGTTGGTTCAAGGACATTATCAAATCTTCTTAATACACACATCGGTAAAACAACATCACCATATTGCTCTTTCCTGTAAGGGCCCCGAAGAAGTTCAGCTATACTCCAGATGAAGTTTACTTTTTCTTGGAAGTTGTTCAATGTTCAGCCTCCAAAACAATTATAATTTGTTTTCATTCTTTCAGTATCAAACAAACATTAACCTATCCCATAAGAAGCTGTATAGTTCACTCTTTTTTTTGCCATATAAATCACCCTCTCATGATTTTTGCAGTAGTAGAAATATGTCGAAGATTTCGATTGAATAGATTATGGATAGTTTCTACCTGTAGAGCGGTAATCCTGCCTAAATTTCATTGTAAATCTTAAGGCAGTAGACTTTGAGTAGTATCGAGTTTGTCATAAGATTATACGAAACTCATAGGACACATATGTGTCATATAACTCGATTTAAAGAAAAGAGTCGAGATAAATATCTCAACTTTGTACAACGAATTTCTTTGGATAAGGGTTAGTATAATATCTACTTTGCATTGATATAGCATTGACAATTATTTCTTTTGATGCCTTGGTTTTGTGATATTCGAGATTTACTTAAATCAGATTTAATTATGTAGGTCGAAATTAAAACATTAGTAACAGTCAGATAGAAATTGGAGGAAATATAACCCGAAGATTATACTTCGTCTGAGAAATGCAAAAAGAGAGTATCAAGAGTATCCCTATAAGCAAAATCTATTCTCAAAGTTGAAGGACTTCTCAGTTGACTTAAAGCTTAGAATATATTATAGAGAAAAAAGATCTTGTAGCCTTATGAAAAAGCCATGTTAATAATAAATAAAAAGCTTAAAAGTTCATTAGAGGATTAAGATTTTTGATGAAGAATACAAAAAGATATTCTTTGCTGTAGCTCAGTCGGTGGCGACATTAATTTCGGAATGGACTTAATAAGATGAAAAAACTTATAAAAGACACATGGAAGACTATGTTAGTTCTGCTTCTCGGAGCAATATTGTTTCTTATGCTTCCTTACGTCCTGACATTAAATTCTAATTCCATTATTATTGTAATCTTAAATTCTCTTGCAATCGCCTTTATAACGGCATTCGTTCTCGGTTTAACTATAGAACTTGCCGTTAGGAAAAGACTTGCAAAAGATGTTTTCGAGCTTGCTTTCGGGTTTGGGCTTGATGATGATATAAAAAATGAACTGAGATGGGTTTACGGTATAGACAGACTTGCAATTAATGCCAGTTTCAATTATACGATTAAACGCCTTCGCAATGTAAGTGGAAAGGTTGAAATGCGTGAAGAAGTTAAACTCATAATCAAAAACATATACTATAAATCAATTGAAGTTAATCCCCATGTTGGAATACAAGAATGGTTTCACCCAGAAGGAAGTAGTAAGATCGAATCATTGCGATATTATACTAAAAATGCTGGAGTAAAGGATATTGAAGGAAGGGAAATGAACGATAAAGGTTTTATCCTACGCACAAAAAAAGAATTAGTCAAGTTAGCCAAAGACGAAACCGTGACTATTACATGGATTACGAGAGAAATTAAGTACATTAGTGATTTAACTAATGTTTCACTTGGGACAGCAATTCTCAACCCAGAAGTTAAAGTAAACATTACTAGGGATATATTCTATAAAGTTGATTTTCAAACTAGGGAACAGGGCGACATAATCGAAATCGCACCTAACCATTACCAATTTTCTGGGTTACTATTACCAAATCAAGCAATAAGGCTACGGTGGTGGGAAAAAGGTTCAGTTATAGCTAATTCCAACTGATCGTCAAAGTCATACTCTATCAATTTCTTAACCATTCCCACCCGACAACGCCTTCTCCACATCAGCTCCAACAAGATGGACATAAATCATGGTAGTTGTAATGCTACTGTGCCCCAGGGCATTCTTAACTGTTACTGGGTCTTTTATTTTCCGATATAAATCAGTCGCAAAAGTATGCCGTAACGTATGAGGACTGACAGCCTTCTTTATTTCTGCTCTTTTAGCATACCTCGAAATCATATCCTGAATATAACGAGGTTGAAGTTGTTTCCCTTGTGCATTTTTACTCATTGAGGTAAATACATATTCAGGAAGATAACCTAACTCTTTTACCTGTCTATCTTTCCAGTCTTGTAAAGCTTTTTTATCATCTTCACCTCTCCAGTTATTGTCTTTAACATAGAGAGTGCGATCCTTCATTCCTTTTCCTTCACGGATCATTAAAACTTCGGATAAAAAATCTAGATCATCCCATTTAAGATTTATTACTTCTGCCAGCCTTAATCCCAAGTTAAACATGATCTGGATCATCACTTTATTTCTGTGACCAGTAATATATCTCTTGTTGGCTTGCTTCAATAATGCTTTACGTTCATCATCATTTAAGATCACTGGGAGCCGTTGTGCCATTTTAAGCACATCCTTACTTTATACATATAACA
>PWLR01000100.1 GCA_003558435.1 Nitriliruptoraceae bacterium
ATCAAGGTGCTCGGCCGGCGCACGAAGAACAACCC
The DNA here is from genome assembly GCA_003558435.1 of Nitriliruptoraceae bacterium. Classification (GTDB taxonomy): domain Bacteria; phylum Actinomycetota; class Nitriliruptoria; order Nitriliruptorales; family Nitriliruptoraceae; genus PWLR01. The sequence goes on from PWLR01000100.1 coordinate 36, forward strand.
GGTCCTGATTGGGGAGCCGGGGGTCGGGAAGACGGCGATCGTGGAGGGGCTCGCGCAGCGGATCGTGGCGAGCGACGTCCCGAGCTCACTCCACGGGAAGCGGCTCATCGCGCTCGACATCTCGGCGATGCTCGCGGGGGCGAAGTACCGGGGCGAGTTCGAGGAGCGGCTCAAGGCCGTCCTGCAGGAGATCGAGGCCTCCGACGGGCAGATCATCACCTTCATCGATGAGCTGCACACCGTGGTCGGTGCCGGCGCGGCTGAGGGGGCGATGGACGCCGCCAACATGATCAAGCCGATGCTCGCCCGAGGTCAGCTGCGCATGATCGGCGCGACCACGCTCGCCGAGTACCGCAACATCGAGAAGGACGCCGCGCTCGAGCGCCGCTTCCAGCCGGTCCACGTGGCCGAGCCTTCGGTCACCGACACCATCGGGATCCTGCGTGGCCTGCAGGAGCGCTACGAGGTCCACCACGGCGTGCACATCACCGACGATGCGCTGGTGGCCGCGGCGACGCTGTCGGACCGCTACCTCACCGACCGGTTCCTGCCCGACAAGGCCATCGACCTGTTGGACGAATCGATGGCGCGCCTGCGCATCTCGATCGATTCGTTGCCGCCCGAGATCGACGACATCGACCGCCGGATGCGCCAGCTGAAGATCGAGCGGCACAGCCTCGCGAAGGACGACAGCGAGTCGGCCCGGGCCCGGCTCGCCGACCTCGACGCGGAACTGGCCGACCTACGCGAGCAGGACACCTCCCTGCGTGCGCGCTGGGAGCAGGAGAAGGGCGAACTCGACCGGGTCAACCACATCCGGGAGGAACTCGAGCGGATGCGCGAAGAGTCCGTTGTGGCCGAGCGTGACGGTGACCTCGCGAGGGTCGCGGAACTGCGTCACGGCCGCATCCCCGAGCTGCAGAAGGAGCTCGACCGGGCCCAGGAACGCATCGACGCGCTGCGGGCTGAGGGCGAGAGCCTGCTCGAGGAGGAGGTCACCGAGGTCGAGATCGCCGAGGTCGTCGGACGCTGGACCGGCATCCCGGTCTCCAAGCTGATCGAGTCGGAGGCCGCGAAGCTGATCAACCTCGAGGACCAGCTCCACGCCCGGGTGATCGGCCAGGACCAGGCGGTCGAGGCGGTCGCCAACGCGGTGCGCCGGTCGCGTGCCGGGATCGCCGACCCGGACCGTCCCCTGGGCAGTTTCCTGTTCCTCGGCCCCACCGGGGTCGGCAAGACCGAGCTGGCACGGGCGCTCGCGGAGTACCTGTTCGACGACGAACGCGCCATGATCCGCATCGACATGGGCGAGTACCAGGAGAAGCACACGGTCGCACGGCTGATCGGGGCACCTCCCGGCTACGTCGGCTACGAGGAGGCCGGCCAGCTCACCGAGGCCGTGCGACGTCGTCCCTACCGCGTGCTGTTGCTCGACGAGGTGGAGAAGGCCCACCCGGACGTGTTCAACGTCCTGTTGCAGGTGCTCGACTATGGCCGCCTGACCGACGGCCAGGGACGCACGGTGGACTTCCGCAACGTGGTGGTGATCATGACCTCCAACCTCGGCTCGACCCACATCCTCGATGTCGGCCTGTCGCCCGACGAGTTGCGTGAACGCGTGATGGTCGACGTGCGGGGCCACTTCCGGCCCGAGTTCCTCAACCGGATCGACGAGGTCGTGATCTTCGACCGGTTGGCGCAGGAACAGCTGCGCGAGATCGTCGACATCCAGCTGTCGCGACTGCGTCAGCGGTTGGCCGCTCGTGACCTGAGCTTGGAGGTCAGCGACGCCGCGATGAACCGGCTGGCCGAGCTCGGCTACGACCCGCTCTACGGCGCCCGACCGCTCAAGCGGGTGATCCGCAAGGAACTGGAGGACGCGCTCGCCAAGGCCATGCTGTCCGGGGAGCTCGCCGGCGGCCAGCACGTGGTCGTGGACGTCGACGACGACGGTTCGATGACGTTCGACAGCCGGGCCGTGGCCGCCGGGACCTCACGTTCCTGAGGCTCGTCGATCGCGGTCCGGTCGCCGTCCGGCGCCCGGCCGGGCCACCGCTGCCCTGCTGCCGTCACCGGCACTGCCGAGCGCAGGGCAGCCGCTAGGTTGCGCGCCATGGGAGACGGATCCGGCCTTGCGGTGCGCTCGACGCGGACCCGCCGCCGACTGACGGTGGCGTTGGTCCTGCTCGTCGCGCTGGTAGTGGCCGCATGGACCCAGGTCGACCCGATCGACCCCCGCGTCCCACCTGCGGCCGCCGCTGACGGTGGGGTGTCGATCATCGCGCATGCCGGCGCGCAGGGACACGCCCCGCCCAACACCATGGAGGCGTTCGAGGCCGCGCTGGAACTCGGCGCCGACACCCTCGAGATGGATCTGCAGCTGACCGCCGACAACGAGGTGGTCACCATCCACGACGGCACCGTCGATCGGACCACCGACGGCTCCGGCGCGGTCGGGGAGTTCACCCTCGAGGAGCTCCAGTCGCTGGACGCGGGGGCGACGTGGGAGGCCGAGGACGGCTCCACCCCCTTCGCCGGCCAGGGGGTGCGGCACGCCGCCCTGCGTGAGGTGTTCGAGGCGTTCCCGACCACCCCGTTGGTCATCGAGCTGAAGACCGATGGCGGCGAGGCCATCATCCAACCGGTCATCGACCTGGTCGACGAGTACGACCGGGAGACCGACATCATCGTGGCCTCGTTCAGCGAGGACTACCTCGGCCCGGTCCGTGAGCAACTCCCCGACGTCGCCACCAACATGCCGGAATCCGAGACCTACGCCTTCTACGTGCGGACCCTG
>PWLR01000087.1 GCA_003558435.1 Nitriliruptoraceae bacterium
GCCCGCCGTCGACGCCCGCCGTGCCCGCGACGTTGTGTCCGCCACCCCGTACCGCGAGCAGCAGCTCGTTGCGGGCGGCGAACCGCACGGCGACGCGGACGTCGTCGGTGTCGGTGCAGCGTGCGATCGCGGCGGGGTGCCGAACGGTCAGGCCGTTCCACAGGGCACGGGCGTCGTCGTAGCCGGGATCGGCGGGTCGGAGCAGCTCACCCGTGAGGTCGTCGGCGAACCGGTCGAGGGCGGCTTCGAGTTCGACGGTGTCACCGGTCGTGGTGCTCAGCGCGGTCATGGTCCTGCCTTTCTGTCGTCGGCGGTCTCGCAGGTCAGGGTCGGGGGCGCTCCCAGAGCGTGAAGCGGGAGATGGGTAGGAACCCGAAGCGCTCGACGAGCACCGGACGGCTGTCGTCGCTGACGATCGTCACCGCGGGAAGGTCCGGGTTCCGGGCGAGGCGGTCGGCGACGAGCGCGGCGTAGTACCCCTGGCCACGGTGATCCGGATGTGTGGCGCCGAGCAGGAGCACGTTCGTGCCGTCGACGACCACCTGGCCCCCGACCGCCACCCCCCGACCGGCGACCCGTGCGACGGTGAGCCGGTAGCGCGGATCGCCGAGGGTCGTCGGGTCGAGCAACCCGCCCGGTGGGTCCACGTCGTCGAACGGGAACGCCTCGACCGTCAGGCGGCTCCACGCCTCGAGTTCCGTCGGTGTCGCCACCTCGGCCACCTCGAGGTCCTCACGGTCTCGCCGTTCCACCGGGATCCCGGCCGGGCGGTAGAGCAGGGGCGGGTGTCCCTGCAGCGTCCATCCGCGCTCGGTGAGGTCCGGCGTCGACCACGGGCTCCACAGCAACGCGGCTCCGCTCCCGCTCTCGGAGAAGAAGCCCTCGATCTGCTCGACAGCAGCCTCGAAGCCCCGGCCCCGGAGCGGCTGGAGCAGCATGGCGCCGTTGAACAGGCCGGAGGGTCGACCGTGGTCCACCACGGTGTAGCGGGCCTCGCGACGGACCCTCCCGCCGTTGGCCCTGCCGGTCAGCTCCCATGACGCCGCCAACGCGAGGAGGCCGCGCCGCAGGACGGTGTCGTCCGCCGGCGTGTGCGGGGTCCAACCGGTCTCGAGGTCGGGGATGATGTCGGTGGTCATCGCGGGCTCCGTCCGGTGGCGAGGTCTCACGGGCACCGTCGCACGGCGGATGGCAGACCGGTGTCAGCGAGGTGTCGGACCGGTGGCAGCGCCGGGACCGGAGGGTGGGCGCGGTCTCCCACTTCGTCCGGGGGTGTGGTCACTACGCTGAGAAGATGCTGGATGTGCGGGTGCTGGGGCCCATCGAGGCCCGTGACGGTGACGAGGTCATCGTCCTCGGTAGCCGGGCGCAGCGGGCCCTGGTGGCGGCGCTGGTGCACGCCCGGGGACGCGCGGTCGCCACCTCGGAGCTCGCGATCCTCATCTGGGGTGGGACGCCACCCGCTCACCCCGAGGACGCGCTGAAGAGCCACGTCTCCCGGCTGCGGCGAGCGCTCCGCGACGATGTCATCGCCGCGCGGCCTCCGGGGTACGCCCTGGCGGTGTCCCAGGAGCAGTGCGACGTGCACCGCTTCGAACGCGGACTGGATCGCTCCGGCACGGTGGGGGAGATCGACACGGCGCTGGGTCTGTGGCGTGGCCGGCCGTACGGCGAGTTCGCGGACCACGAGCACTTCGTCGGGGAGGTCGCGCGGCTCACCGAACTGCACGTCCATGGCCGTCTGCGGCGCGCGCGGCTGCTGCTGGCCGTGGACCATCACGAGGCGGCGATCGCCGCGTTCACGCAGCTGGTGGCCGAGGAACCCCTGGCGGAAGCGGCATGGGTCGGCCTGCTGCGGTCCCTGCACGCGGCGGGTCGCCAGGCGGAGGCGACCGCGAAGGCGCGCAGGTACCGCGAACTCGTCCGGGACGCCGGCCTCGATCCGTCTCCGGACTTCCTCGGGGCGGAGCGGGAGGTGTTCATGACGGTGCCGCGCGCTACGCGTGCCCACGGTGGGCCCCGGGCCCTGCCGGGGCGGCTGTCGAGCATCGTGGGACGGCGGCGTGAGCTCGCGGAGCTCGACGAGCTCGTCCGTCGCCGCCGTCTCGTCACGCTCGTCGGCCCGGGGGGTGTCGGCAAGACGACCCTGGCCGAGCAGGTGGCGCGGTGGGTCGCGGACGATCTGCCGGACGGTGCGTTCATCGTCAGCCTCGCCGACGTCGCCGACGCTTCATCGGTCGTGCCGGCGATCGTCCGGGCGGTGGGAGCACCCGCGGCCGAGCCTCTCGATAGGTCGTTGGAGCACTACCTCAGCGGCCAGCGGGCGCTCGTCGTGATCGACAACGCCGAGCACGTCCGTTCGGCGGTGCGGTCGATCACCTCGCGGGTGCTCGCCGCCTCGGGCGCGCTTCACCTCCTGGTGACGAGCCGACAGCCGCTCGCGGCCTCCGGTGAGGTGATCATGTCGTTACCCCCCTTGGGCCGTGAGGCGGCCATCACCTTGTTCAGGGAGCGGGCCCAGGAGGCCGGAGCCCCGATCCGGGCCGATCAGCAGGACCTGGCGATCGAGGTCTGCGACCGACTGGACCGGCTCCCCCTGGCGATCGAGATGGCGGCGGCCCGGTTGCGTGGCCTCGGTCTCGGTGACCTGGCCGCACGTCTCGATGAGTGTTTGCGGCTGTTGCGGACCGGCGATGCGGGGCGGCACGAGACCTTGGCGGCGGTGGTGGGATGGTCCTACGACCTCCTGGATGTGACTCGGCGGTCCCTGCTGGATCAGCTGTCGGTCTTCGCCGGCTCCTTCGATCTCGAGGCTGCCGAGGCCGTGTGGGA
>PWLR01000227.1 GCA_003558435.1 Nitriliruptoraceae bacterium
ACGATCGAGCGCCTCCGGGGCCCAGGGTCCCTCGAGACCGTCGTGGAGCAGGATCACGTCCCCCGCGCCGGGCCTACCGAGCCGTTCGACGACGTCTTCGGGCCGCAGGTCCGGCTCCCAGTCAGCCGCATCCAAGGTCCACAGGTAGGGCCGCAGGCCCGCTGCCCGGATCGCCAGCGCCCCACGTCGGTCGATGTGGCCCTTGGGCGGACGGAACAGCCGCACGTCGTGGCCGAGGACCTCCGCCACCTCGAGGTGACCCGCCCGGTAGTCGCGCCAGAGCTCGACCGGTCGGAGGCGCCAGGGGTCGGGGTGCGTCATCGAGTGCGACGCGACGCCGTGCCCCTCGGCGACCATCCGCCGGATCAGGCCCGGGTGGCGCCGGGCGTTGGTCCCGACCACGAAGAAGGTGGCGGTGACCCCCCGATCCGCCAGCACGTCCAGCACCTCGTGGGTGAAGACCGGATCCGGTCCGTCGTCGAAGGTCAGCGCTACCCCCGGCCCCGCGATGCGGTCGCACGAACCGGCGATCGTCCCCGCCGAGACGAGCCGCTTCGACCGTCGGTAGGGCACCCGGGCGCGGCGCACGAGCGGCCGCAGCGGCTCCAACCGAGGCGGCAGCGGACGTCCCGTCGCGCCCGGTCGCTCTCGTGGCTCCATGCGCCGACGCTAGTCGCGTTCGCTCGCACGCATCACTGCAGGTTCGAGCGACTGATCATCTGCAGGAACTGCTCGTTGGACTTGGTGGCCTTGAGCTTGTCGATCAGCAACTGCAGCGCGGCCTCGGAGTCCATCGTGGCCAGCAGTCGCCGCAGCTTCCAGACGACCTCCAGCCGGTCCTCGGGCAGCAGCAACTCCTCGCGGCGCGTACCGGACGCGGCGATGTCGATCGCCGGGAAGATGCGCTTCTGTTCCATCCGGCGATCGAGCCGCAGCTCCATGTTGCCGGTGCCCTTGAACTCCTCGAAGATGACCTCGTCCATGCGCGAGCCGGTCTCGATCAGCGCGGTCGCGATGATGGTCAGCGACCCGCCCTCCTCGATGTTGCGCGCGGCCCCGAAGAACCGTTTCGGCGGGTACAGCGCCGCCGAGTCGATCCCACCCGAGAGGATCCGACCCGACGCCGGGGCGGCGAGGTTGTAGGCCCGACCGAGCCGCGTGATCGAATCCAGCAGGATCACCACGTCACGTCCGCGTTCCACCAGCCGCTTGGCGCGCTCGATGGCGAGCTCGGCGACCTGGGTGTGGTCCTCCGCCGGACGGTCGAAGGTCGAGGAGATGACCTCGCCCTTGCAGGAACGCTCGAAGTCGGTGACCTCCTCCGGACGCTCGTCGACCAGCACGACCATCAGGTGGACGTCCGGGTTGTTGGCCTCGATGGCGGCGGCCAGTTGCTTCAGCACCGTGGTCTTGCCGGCCTTCGGCGGAGAGACCAGCAACCCGCGCTGGCCCTTGCCGATCGGCGCCATCATGTCGACCAGCCGCATCGCCATCGGCGCTTCCGGGCGTTCCAGCTTCAGGCGCTCGGTCGGGAACAGCGGGGTCAGGTCCTTGAACTCGACCCGCTTGGACGGTGCGTCGAGGTCGAGCGGCTCGCCCTCGACGGTGTCGACGCGGGCCAGCGCCGGGAACTTGTCGTTGTTCTTGTTGCGGCGGATCGGTCCCGCCACACGGTCCCCGCGCCGGAGATCGAAGCGTCGCACGTAGGACTGCGAGACGTAGACGTCGCGATCGCCCGAGAGGTACCCGGTGACACGGAGGAAGCCGTAGCCCTCGGGAAGCAGGTCGAGCACGCCCTCGCGGACCTCGGCGTCCTGCAGGTCCTCCTGCTGGCCCTGACCCTGGCCGCGTCCCTTGCGGCGACGCTCGCGCTTGTTGCGGTTGCGGTTGGCGTCGTCGTCGGAGCCGCCCTGGGCATCGCCACCATCGCCGGCCCGATCATCCTGCCCATCGGTGTCACCCCCGTGCTGATCACTGCGGTCGCGCTGATCGCTGCGGTCACGCTGATCACTGCGGTCACGCTGTTCGCTGCGGTCACGCGGCGCCCCACGCGCATCGCTGCGCTCCTGCTGATCCCCACGTTCGCTACGGGACCCGGCGCCATCCGCTCCGCCCGACGACGCCGCGTCCTGGGCTCCGCGCCGACGTGCCCGGACCCGGGACGCGTCGCCGCCGGTGCCTCGGCCGGAGGCCTGCTCGGCAGGCGGGCCGGCACCGGCGCCATTGCCGGACGCGCCGTCGGTCTTCTCCGCGGCCTGGCCGGTGGCATCGTCGGCGCTGCGGTCGCCCCCGACGACCTCGGTGGCGGTGTCCTCGGTGGCGGTGTCCTCGGTCGCGGTGTCGTCGGTCGCGGTGTCCGTGGCTTCGGGGCGCCGCTCACCCTGGCCGTTGCCCCCGTTCGAAGCACTCTTGGTCGCCGCGCTCTTGGTCGCCGCATCGATGATGAGACTGACCAGATCCGCCTTCTTCATCCGTTGGTAGCCGCGCAGCTCGAGCGTCGATGCGATCTCGCGGAGCTCGGCGAGCGCCTTCTTCTCGAGGACGGTGCGGTCCATGGGGTTCTCCGGTGTCTGACGGGATGCGGTCGCGCTGACGCGCGGCGCTAGCTGGCGCGTAGCGGCGCAGGCCTACTGGCGCGGAACGACGGGCGATGGGAACAGGGAGACGAGCCCCCTCGAGCCTGCGAACCGACTCGGCGTGAGACGCCCCGTGAACGGTGCCTCAGTGGCGCGACCCGCGACCGATCGGTGCGGCGACATCCGTCATGATAACCGACCTCTCGGGCACTGCACGCACCCTCCGTTACCGGCCAGAC
>PWLR01000235.1 GCA_003558435.1 Nitriliruptoraceae bacterium
CAGATAGGACAAGGGCTTGTCCCCACCGACGTCCAGGGTGCGGATGACCAGGGGCTGGCCCTCGGGCATCGCCGAGGCGATGTCCCGGTAGATCTCGACCTGCTCGTCCTCGGTCGGCGCCGAGGTGCGCCCCATGAAGGCGAACTCGGTCCGCAGGAGCCCGACCCCTTCCGCGCCGACCCACTTCGCCTCGCGGATGTCGTCGAGCCCGGCGATGTTGGCGACGACCTCCGCTCGGTGCCCATCGGTGGTGATCGCCGGCTCGAGGGCGTGCTCGAGCTCGACGGTGCGGCGCTTCGCGATCCGCTGCTGCCGAGCGCGGATGCGTTCCACCTCGGCTTCGGAGGCATCGAGCCGGAGCGTGCCCTTGGCGCCGTCGAGGATCACCCGCTCCCCGTCGGCGACCTCCAACGCCCGGGGGTCGATCCCCGCAACCGCCGGGATGTCCAGTGAGCGGGCCAGGATCGCCACGTGGGACGAGGCCCCACCCGCGGTCGTGCAGAACCCCTCGATCCGGTCGCGGTCGAGGTTGGCGGTGTCCGAAGGGGTCAGGTCCTCGGCGATCAGGATGGTGCCGGCCGGGAACTCGGGACGCTCCTGACGGACACCGGTCAGCAATTCGAGGACCCGCTGCCCGACATCACGTACGTCGTTGGCCCGCCCGGCCAGGACCTCGCTCTGGAGTCCGGCCAGCCGTTCGGCGTGCGTCTGGTAGGCGCTGCGCCAGGCGAACGCGGCACTCTTACCCTTGTCGATCGCGCTCCCCGCCAGGTCCAGCAGGTCCGGATCGTCGAGCAGCTCCTGGTGAGCGGCGAAGATGGCCGCCTTGCTCGGATCCGCTTCTCCCTGGAGGCGTGCCTCGAGGGCTTCGAGCTGGACCTGGGCATTGTCGATGGCATCATCGAGCCGCCGTCGCTCGTGGTGGCGATCGCTCGCTTCCTCCACGACACTGATGTCATCGTGCCGGATCTGCACGACCGTGCCGACGCCGAGCCCCGGCGAGGCAGCCACACCGAGCAGCAGATCCGGGTCGTCCGAGTGCGCTCTCGGGGCTGGGGCCGCCTCGGCGCGGACCGTGCTGCTGGCGGGCGCTGCGGCCGGAGCACCGCCCTCCTCACCGAGCCCCTCGGCCACCGCGGCGGTCAGCGTCTCGACCACTTCGGCGGCTCCCGGACCCTGCGCGATCAGATGCACCTTCTCGCCGGGACCGACCTCGAGGCCCATGATGGCGACCACGCTCTTCGCGTTCACCCGGGTGTCCCCGCGCTGCAGGAACACACGGCCGTCGAAGCGCTTCGCCAGGTTCGCCAGCACGGCGGCGGGTCGCGCATGCAGACCGGTCGGGTTGGTGACCATGATCGCCTCGGAGGTGACCTGCTTGCCCGCGGCGGCCTCACCATCGTCGCGACCCTCATCGGCGACGAGCTCCAGGTCCGCGACGGCGTCCTCGCCGGCGGTGACCAGACCGGAGCGCGGCGTGAACGAGACGAGCCGCTCCGAGTTGGTGATGACCATCTGGGTCAGCAAGCTCTTCGCATGCGTGGCGACGTGATCGAGGTCGAACGTGATCAGTTCGGTCCCGACGGTCACCTGCTCACCGACCGCCACCTTCGGATCGAACCCCTCGCCCTTCAGCGCCACGGTGTCGAGGCCTACGTGCAGCAGCACCTCGAGTCCCTCGACGGTCCTCAAGGTGACGGCGTGACCGGCGGCGTGGATCTGCACCACCTCGCCATCACACGGAGCCACCAGACGATCGCTCAACGGGTCGATGGAGAGCCCCTCCCCCACCATCTTCTGCGCGAAGACGGGATCGGGAACATGCTCGATGGGCACGAGCAGACCGCTCAACGGCGCCAGGAGCACCACCGTGGAGGACGCCTGCACCCCGGGGCCACCACCACCGCCGCGAACAGAGGTGGTGGACTCGGCCATCGCAGGCTCCTAGTCGTCTCTCGTCGCTCACCCAGTCGGTTGGAGTCAAACAGCCTGCCCGGGTGACCGCAATGGTCCCGCCTGCTCGGCGAGCTCCGGAGGGGCTGCTGTACGCGGTGCAGCAGCACCGGCGCGGTCACGCGCACCGAACCGATCAGCAGATCCGCGGCAACTGCTCACCCAGCGGCATGTCGACGACCCGGCTCGCACCGAGGCTGGTGCGCGCCACCACCATCCCGTGATGGTCGTCGACGACCTCGCCGATGATCACGGCCTCACGGCCGCTGTCGTGGCTGCGCATCGCTTCCAGGACCGCGTCGGCCGCCTCGGGTGCGACGAAGGCGACCAGCTTGCCCTCGTTGGCCACGTGGATCGGATCGAGCCCGAGGAAGCTGCACGCGGACGCGACCGCCGTGGCGATGGGCAGGGAGCGTTCCGCGTAGCTCATGCCGACGTCGGCGCTCGCCGCGAGCTCGCACAGCGAGGCCGCCATGCCCCCCCGGGTCGCGTCGCGCAGGCAGTGCAGCTGTGAACCGTCGTCGGTCGCCGCCAGCATCGCGGCCACCAGCCCGGCCAGGGGCGTGGAATCGCTGGCGAGCTCGGTCCCGAACTGCAGTCCCTCGCGCACGCTCATGACCGCGACGCCGTGGTCGCCGATGCGCCCGGAGAGGATGATGCGGTCCCCCGGTCGGATCCGCTGAGGCGAGAGCTCCACGCCGTCGGGGATAAGCCCGATGCCCGTGGTGGTGATCGTCAGGCCCGTCCCGTCGCCCGCGTCGGTGACCTTGGTGTCGCCGGTGACCAGCTGCACGCCGGCGGCCGTGGCCGCCCGGCCCATCGATTCCGCGACGGTGCCGAGCACCGACAGCTCGAGGCCCTCCTCGATGACGAACGCGGTCGAGAGGGCGACCGGTACGGCCCCCGCCATCGCGACATCGTTGACCGTGCCGTTGATCGCGAGGTCACCGATGTTGCCGCCGGGGAAGAACAGCGGGTCGACGACGAACGAATCGGTGGAGAACGCCAACCGGGCCCCACCGATCATCAGCGTCGCCGCGTCCGTTGGTGTCGCTCCGGCCGCGGCAGCCCCGAAGGCCGGGAGGAACAGGTGCTCGACCAGCTCGGCCGACAGCTTCCCGCCGCCCCCGTGGCCGGCGAGGATGCGCTCGTGATCACGCAGCGGCAGGGGGCAGCTCCAGCCCTCGACGTCGATCGGCGGGGTCGTCGCGGGCTCGGACGCGGTCAGGTCCACATCAGCCACGGTTCGCTCCTGAATCGACGACCGGCAGCATCCGCGCCGACTCCAGTCGACCGTACTGGTAGTAGGCGGCGCAGGCGCCTTCGCTCGAGACCATGGTCGCCCCCAGAGGGTTGCGCGGCGTGCATTCCTGACCGAACGCCGGACACTCGTTGGGCTTCAGCAACCCCTGGAGCACCTCGCCCGAGCGGCACAGTGTCGACTCCTCGACATCCATGTCGGCGACGTCGAACCGGGTCTCGGCGTTCAGGTCCTGGTACCGCTCCGAGAGGTGCCAACCGCTCTGCGGGATCATCCCGATGCCGCGCCACTTACGGTCCGTGACGGCGAACACGTCCTCGAGCATGGCCTGGGCCGGGGAGTTCCCGGCGTCGTTGACCGCTCGTGGGTAGCCGTTCTCCAGGTAGGCCTCACCGTTCTCCAGTTGGATGAGCGTGCGACGGATGCCGTCGAGCACGTCGAGCGGCTCGAACCCGGTCACCACGATCGGGACCTTGTACTTCTCCACCAGCGGTTCGTACTGCCAGGTGCCCATCACGCTGCAGACGTGGCCGGCGGCCAGGAACCCGTTGACCCGGCTGGTCGGTGACGAGGCGATGGCCTCGATCGCCGGGGGCACCAACACGTGGCTGACCAGCAGCGAGAGGTTGGTGAGCCCCCGCTGACGGGCCTGATAGGCGACCATCGCGTTGCCGGGTGCGGTGGTCTCGAACCCGATGGCGAAGAACACGACCTGCTTGTCGGGGTTGTCCTCCGCGATACCCACCGCGTCGAGCGGCGAGTAGACGATACGCACGTCGCCGCCGCGCGACCGCACCCCGAACAGGTCCGTGTGACTGCCCGGGACACGCAGCATGTCCCCGAACGAACAGAAGATGACCTCGGGCTTGGCAGCGATCGCCAGGGCCTTGTCGATGGTCTCGAGGGGGGTGACGCAGACGGGACAGCCGGGTCCGTGGATCAGCTCCACCTCGTCGGGCAGCAGCTGGTCGATGCCGTTGCGGATGATCGAGTGGGTCTGTCCCCCGCAGACCTCCATGATCGCCCACGGCTCGGTGACCACGGAGCGGATCTGGGCGAAGAGCGTCGCAGCGAGGTCCGGGTCGTTGAACTCGTCGAGGTACTTCATGACATCACCGCCCCGGGTGGCCGTCCGGTGATCGTTCGATCGTCGACCGCCGCGTCCGCCGGCACGCCCAACTCCTCGTCCAGGAGCCCGAGCTCCCCGAACAGCTCCAGGGTCTTGAGCGCCGACTCCTCGTCGACCATGGTGATCGCGAAGCCGGCGTGGATCAGCGTGTAGTCGCCGACCTTCGCCTGGGGAACGTAGGCCAGACACACGTTCTTGGTGACACCGCCGAAGTCGACGGTCGCCATCTGGGTCCCGCGCTCGTCACGGATGTCGAGGACCTTGCCGGGCACGCCGAGACACATGTCAGTTCCTGCCGTCGTGGGTACGAGGATCGAGGTGGGGACGAGGGTCGGTGGATCTTCTCACTGCTGAGCGTGGGGCGGTGGCGTAGCGCTCGCCACGCGCGCCGATGGCGAGCTGGCCGAGCGCCAACCCTCCGTCGTTCGGCGGTACCAGCCGGTGCCGCAGGACGGTGAAGCCGCGGTCGGTGAGCGCCTCGGTGGCCAGTCGCGTGAGCAGCGCGTTGGTGAACACCCCACCGGAGAGCGCGACGAGTTCCGGGCCACCTCCTTCGCGTACGTCGAGTGCGACCTCGAGTATCGCCGCCGCGACCGCCTCGTGGAACCGCCGCGCGATCACCGGCGTCGCCACGCCCGTCCGTAGCGCCGCCACCACCCCGCGGATGAGCACCCCCGCATCGAGGTGGGTCGGCTGCCCGTGAGCGGAGCGGACGAGCGGCAGCTGGATCTCGGAGGCGCTCCCCGAGGCCGGGGGGGCGATCGTCCCGGCGGAGCCGGCGAGCACCTCCAGCTCGATGGCCGCCTGGGCTTCGAAGGTGACGTCGTGGCGGACCCCGAGCAGCGAGGCCACCGCGTCGAACAGCCGCCCCATGCTGGAGGTCGGCAGGCACCTCAGGTTCCGCTCCAGTTGCGTGTCCAGCAGCGCGCGTTCCTCGATCGGGGTGGCCGCGACCGCCGCCAGATCGTCGTCCCAGGCGATCCCGGCGCTGCGCAGGTGCGAGAGCGCCACACGGCGGGGGTGGCGGATGGCGGCGTCGCCACCGGGGAGCGGGACGGGCGAGAGGTGGGCGATGCGTTCGAAGCCGTCGTAGTCGGCCAGCAGCATCTCACCGCCCCAGACGGTCCCGTCGGATCCGTACCCGGTGCCGTCGAAGGCGATGCCGAGCACCGGCTCGTCCACGCCGTGCTCGGCCATCACCGACGCGATGTGCGCATGGTGGTGTTGGACCTCGACGACCGGTCGACCCTCGCCGTGGGAGACCGCCCAGACCCGGGTGGTGTAGTCGGGGTGGGCGTCGGCGACCAACCGCTCGGGGGTCACCTGATGCATCGCCGCGAACCGTTCGACGGTGCGCTCGAACGCCCGCAGGGTCGCGAGCGAGCCCATGTCGCCGATGTGCGCCGACAGCCACACCCGACGGCCGTCGGTGAGACCGGCGACGGTCTTGAGCTGTCCGCCGACCGCCAGGGCGGGGACCCCGTCGAACGGCAACGGGAGCGAGCCCGGCACGTAGCCGCGCGATCGGCGGATCACGGTGGTCGTGGCTTCGGTGCCGAGCAGATCGACCCGGACCACCGAGTCGTCGCACGGCACCGCGATCGGCCGGTCGTGCAGCAGGAACGCGTCGGCGATGGCGCCGAGCCGGTCTCGAGCTTCCTCGTCGTCGATGCACAACGGCTCCTCGGCGAGGTTTCCGCTGGTCATCACGAGCACGGCAGGCGCCGATCGGCCCGCGTCCGGGACGTCGTGGAGCAGCAGGTGATGGAGCGGCGAGGAGGGGAGCATCACCCCGATCCACGGGTTGCCCGGCGCGACCGAACCAGCGAGCGGGGCGTCGTCGCGACGGCGCAGCAGCACGATGGGCGCCACCGGCGAGCTCAGCACGGCGGCCTCGGTGTCGCTGATGTGGGCCAGCGTGCGGGCCGTCGCCAGGTCACGGGCCATCACGGCGAACGGTTTACCGGGACGCTGTTTGCGTTCGCGCAGGGTCGTGAGCGTGGGTTCGTGGTCGGCGCGACACGCCAGATGGAAGCCACCGATGCCCTTGACCGCGACGATCGCCCCCCCGGCGAGCAGCGCCTGGACCGCCGCGAGGATCTCGTCGCTGCCGCCTGCCGGTTCGGCGGCCCCGTCCCCGGCCCGGGCGGTCGCCGGGCGCCCCGGGAAGCCGTCGACGGCGGATCGCAGCCGGAGCCGTGGACCGCACTTCGCGCACGCCACCGGTTGGGCGTGGAACCGGCGGTCGAGCGGGTCGTGGTACTCACGCTCGCACGGACCGCACAGCGGGAAACCGGCCATGGTGGTCGCGGGGCGGTCGTAGGGCAACGCGGTGATGATGGTGAAACGCGGTCCGCAGTTGGTACAGGTGATGAACGGGTAGCGGTGACGGCGGTCGGCCGGGTCCATCAGCTCGGCCAGACAGTCACCACAGGCGGCGGTGTCCGGCGGCGCGGTGGTGACCGGTCCCGCGACCCGTCGGCTGTCGACGATGTCGAAGCGGGTGTCGGAGGTGGCGGCGCCGTCCTCGAGCGGCAGGTCCACGACCGTCACCGTGTCGACGTGCGCCAACGGGGGCTGCTCGTCCACCAGCCGCCGCCGGAACGTGGCCAGCGCGGCAGACGGGCCCTGCAGCTCGATGAACACACTGCCGCTGTCGTTGCCCACCCGACCGGTCAGCCCGAGCGCCACCGCCAGGCGGTAGACATGCGGCCGGAAGCCCACGCCCTGCACCGTGCCGGTGACCGTCATCCCGATCCGCCGGACCTCGACCGTAACCCTGTTCGCGATGGTCCCCCCGCCCGGCGGCCTCACCACTCACCGCCGTGGGGCGGTGACGAGCCTGCCAGGTCACCGAGCATGACACGGTTCTCCCCGGAGTCAACTACGGCCAAGCGGTGACCGTACGACGCCGGTCGAGCACCGGTCGAAAGACCGGTTCAAGGGGCGGTTGTCGGGCAACCCGGTTGCCGTTCAGGTCCGGTTGCTCCGGACACGCCATCACCTGACCCGGAGCGATCAACGTCAGCCACTGTCCGACCGCGTGGGTCGTCGGGAACCGGTTGGCCTCGTGCCGGCCTCCCAGGGGTTCTCGGTAGGCTCCACCCATGCTGACGTCACCAGAGTTCGTCCTCGAGGACCGCGACGACATCGCTGCTCTGGTGCAACAGCACCCCTGGGCCGCGGTGGCGAGCGCCGTCGACGGGATCCCGGTGGTCTCGCACGCTCCGGTGCTGCTCGATGACGCCGAGGACGATGCCGTGAGCATCATCAGTCACCTGGCTCGCCCGGACGCCCGATCCCATCGACTCGGCGAGGTCGAGATGGTCGTGGTCGTCCAAGGCCCCCATGGGTACGTGACCCCGTCCTGGTATCCCCAGGGAACCTATGTGCCGACGTGGAACTTCGTCGTCGTGCACCTCCACGGTGTCGCCGAGGTGCTGGATGCCGAGGCGACCTGGGACGTCCTCGAACGCACGGTGGAGCGCTTCGAGGCCGAGCGGCCGCACCCCTGGTCGCTGGCGACGGTGACCGACTACGCCCACCGGATCGCGCCCGGGACCGTGGGCTTCCGACTGGAGCCGTCCCGGATCGTGGCGAAGGCGAAGCTCAGCCAGGACAAGCCCGAAGGGGTCGTCCGTTCCGTCATCACCGGACTCGATCGCGACGAGGTTCACGGCAACACCGGACTCGCCGCGACGATGCGCTCGCAGCTGCCCGCGGCGGATGGCGAGCGGACGTGAGCCACCGGCAACCCCCGGCGTCCCATCGGACGCTCGTGCTCGACCACGCACGCCTCGCAGGTCGCGCCGAACCCAGCACGGTCACGATCGTCGACGGAACCATCACCGCGATCGGTGACGGGGACGCGGCAGCCCCGAGGCCGGGGATCGAACGCGTCGAACTCGCCGGGGCGACGTTGCTACCGGGACTGTGGGACTCCCACGTCCACATCGAGCAGTGGGCGGTGGCCCGCAAACGACTCGACCTCACCGGCGCCACCTCGGCGCGTTCCGCTGCCGATGCGGTCGCGACGGCGGCCCGGACACGACCGCCCGGCGAAGCCATCGTCGGCTACGGGTACCGCGACGGGCTCTGGCCCGACCCACTCCACAGCGACCTGCTCCAGGCCGCGGCACCGGACCGTGTGGTCGTGCTCCAGAGCAACGACCTGCACACCGTGTGGCTCAGTCCCGCCGCCCTCGCCCGGATCGGCTCACCGGAGCATCCCACGGGAGTGCTGGTGGAGGCCGAGTGCTACCGCGCCATGCGCCTGCTGCAGGAACACCAGCTGGTCGACCTCGATCGCTGGGTCGCAGAAGCGACCGCCGCGGCCGCCGCCAAGGGCGTGACCGGCATCATCGACTTCGAGATGGGCGACCCGCTCCTGGACTGGCAGCGACGGACCCGGCAACGCCCATCCGACGTGCGCGTGATCTGCACGGTCTACCGCGAACACCTCGAGGCCGCCATCGCCCGTGGCATGCCGAGCGGCACGATCGTCGACGGCACCGGCGGCCTCGTGGAGGTCGGACCGCTGAAACTGTTCGTCGATGGCTCGTTGAACTCGCGGACGGCCCTCTGTCACGATCCCTATCCGGAGCTGATCGGAACCGACCGGGCCCACGGCCGCCTCGAGACACCGCCCGACGAACTCCTCGGGTTGTTGCGCCGAGCCAGGGCCGGAGGTCTCGATGGCGCCGTCCACGCCATCGGCGACCGCGCGAACGAGATCGCCCTGGACGCGTTCGAACAGCTCGGACATCCGGGGCGGATCGAGCACGCGCAACTGCTCGGTCCCGGCGACGCCGCGCGTTTCGCCGCACTCGGCGTGGTCGCCAGCGTCCAGCCCGCTCACGTGCTGGGCGACCGCGCGGTCGCCGACCGACACTGGGTCGGCCGGACCCGACGTGCGTTCCCCTACCGCGACCTGCTCGACGCCGGCGCGTCGCTCGAACTGGGCTCGGACGCACCGGTGGCACCGTTGGATCCCTGGGCCGGCATCGCGGCCGCGGCAGCCCGGACCGACGGCGAGCACGAGGCGTGGCATCCCGAGCAGCGCATCGGCATCGACGAGGCACTCGCCGCGTCGTCCCGCGGACGCAGCAGGCCGCGCGTCGGCGACGCCGCCGACCTCGCCGTGATCGATGGCGATCCGCTCCGGACGCCCGCGACCGAACTGGCCGGACTCACCGTGCTCGGAACGCTACTCGCGGGCCGATGGACCCATCCCATGCGCTGACCCATGCGCTGACCCATGCGCTGACACGCCCCTCGGCGGGCTGACCCCCGTCGGCACGCGCCCCTCCCCCAACCCGAGGACCCGCCATGAGCTACGAGACCCTCGAGTACGACGTCACCGACGGGATCCTCGAACTACGCCTGAACCGACCCGAGAACCTGAACGCCTTCACCGTACAGATGGCCCATGAACTCATCCATGCGTTCGACCGGGCGAGCCTGGACGACGAGGTCGCCGCGATCATCGTCACGGGCAACGGACGCGCCTTCTGCGCCGGGATGGATCTCTCCGTCGAAGGCAACGTCTTCGGCCTCGATGAATCCCTCGAACCCTCGCTCGAGGACCTGGATACGAACCTCGATGACCCGCGCATCGAAGACGGGGTACGCGACACCGGCGGTCGGGTCGCACTGGCGATCTACCGCTGCACCAAGCCCGTCATCGGCGCGATCAACGGGCCCGCTGTCGGCATCGGCGCGACCATGACGTTGCCGATGGACGTGCGCATCGCCGCGGACACCGCCCGGATCGGCTTCGTGTTCGGCCGCCTGGGCATCGTGCCGGAGGCCTGCAGCACCTGGTTCCTACCGCGACTGGTCGGCATCAGCCAGGCCCTCCAGTGGATCTACCGAGCCGAGCCCATGAGCGCCCGGGAAGCCGCCGACGGCGGCCTGGTGTCGCAGGTGGTCCCCGCGGACTCGTTGCTCGACACCGCACGCGAACTCGCACATGCGTTCACCGACGGACGCTCGCCGGTCGCCACCGCCCTGGCCAGGCAGATGATGTGGTCCAACAGCGCCGCTCCGCACCCGCGGGACGCCCACCTCATCGAATCGCTCGCCATGTTCTACACCAGCCAGGGCGACGGCAAGGAAGGTGTGGAGGCCTTCCGCGAGAAGCGGGCCCCGGAGTTCACGACACGCGCGTCGAGCGACATGCCGCCGTTCCACCCGTGGATCTGACGCACGGACCTGACCCCCGCGGCTCAGCGGAACTGCTCGCGCAGGATCCGGCCCTCGAGCGTGTGGTGAGGATCGAAGAGCAGCGTCAGATCGGCGTCCCGCACCTGGCTGATGGAGACGGCGTGGACGCGACCGACCTCATGATGGTCCGCCGCCGCGTAGACCGGACGCTTGGCGGGGTCGAGCACCTCGACGTGGACCGTCGTATCGGCATCGAGCAACGCCCCCTTCCATCCGCGTGGCGCGAAGACCGCCAGCGGTGTCAGAGCGAGCAGCGGCGCGGACAGCGGGATGATCGGGCCACCCGCTGACCGGTTGTAGGCCGTGCTGCCGGCGGAGGTCGCGACCATCACCCCGTCGCCGTACAGGTCCTCCACCTGCAGCTGGCCATCGACCGTGATCCGAACATGCGCGGACTGGGCGGATGCACGCAGGAGCGAGACCTCGTTGACCGCGAGGTAGACGCTCTCACGGCCGTCTTCGGCCTCGGCGCGCATGCGCAACGGGTGGAGCACCGTGGGCTCGGCGTCGGCGAGGCGCTCCCCCAGCCCCTCGACCTCGAAGCTGTTGAGCAGGAAGCCGACCGTGCCGAGGTTGAGGCCGTACACCGGCAGACGGTGACCCGTATCCAGCAGCCGATGCAGGGTTCGCAACATGAAGCCGTCGCCTCCCACCACCACCCCGAGGTCCGCATCCGCCTCCTCGACGAACGAGTAGCGCGACCCCAGCGTCGTCGCAGCATCGCGGGCCCTGCGGCTCGAGGTGTCCACGATCAGGGCCACGGCACTATCCGGACCAGGGTGTTGCTGCATTGAGGACGTCCCCTTCTCCGGGCGGCGATGACACCGCCGACCCTATCGAGCGCGCCGCTCACGACCCGTGCGTCGTGCCGTCACCGGCGAGTTGGTCGACGAACCCCGTGAGCCGCTCGAGCGGTTCCGTCCCGAGATCGGGACGCTGGGCCCGGATGGCTCGGATGACCCGTCCGAGGGTGGTCGATGCGACCTCGCAGCGCTCGCAGTGCTCGAGGTCGGCCGTACCGATGGCAGCGCCGTGGACCCCACCCAGCTTCCCGAACCGGGGCGCTGCCAGTTCGGTCATCGATCCTGTCGATCCGGTCACCGGCTCTACCAGTAGGGTCCGGCCTCGCCGAGGGAAGCCGCAGGTCCGTGAGCAGGCTCTTCGAACAGCTCGCCTGGCAAGAGACGCCCATGGGCGTGATCAGCCTGCGCCGCCGACTGGAACCGTCACGCCAGGTCGACGTCTACGAGGTCAAACTCGGCGACGAGTTCCTCATGTCGAGCCTGTTCACGGTCGCGGAGATCGAACTGGCGCGACTCGGCCTCGCAGCGCTCGCCGACACCGCACCCGAGGGCGATAGGGGCCTCGAGGTCGTGGTCGGTGGCCTCGGGCTCGGATACACCGCGCGCACCGTGCTGGAAGATCCTCGTGTGGCCTCGCTGGTGGTCGTGGAAGCCATCGAGGAGGTCATCGATTGGCACGAGCGCCGGTTGTTGCCCGAGGTCGACGGCCTCGCGACGGACCCGCGCACACGCCTCGTGCACGGCGACTTCTTCGCCCTCGCGCGAGGTGACGCCGACGTACCCACCGACGCACCCAGCGACGCACCCGCGGGCTTCGATCCGAAACAGCCGGGACGTCGCTTCGACGCGATCCTGCTGGACATCGACCACACTCCCCGACACATGCTCCACCCGAGTCACGCCGCCTTCTACACCGGATCGGGGCTCCGGCAGCTCGTCCGCCACCTGCGACCCGGTGGGGTGTTCGCGTTGTGGTCCGATGATCCGCCGGACCCGGACTTCCTCGACGTCCTGCGCGAGGGCTTCGTCGATGTCGAGGCGCACGTGGTGGTCTTCCCGAACTTCCTGACCGGCGGCGAGTCGTCGAACACGGTCTACGTGGCGAACTACGTGCCGAGTTCGAACCCGCCGACCTGACCAGCCCTGTTCCGCCATCCGGTCAGCAGCACCCTCGCCGAGCAGCGCATCGAGGCGCCGGAGGACGGGGGTCCCCACGCAGGCGACGAGGTTCGCGGCCCGCTGAGGGCGTACGCCCGGGCCCAGGTCATCGGGGACCACACGCTCGAGACCACCGGAGGGCCCACCTACGCGGAACCCGACCGGGCGGACCCGAGGCGCGACATGGCGGGCTCGGCATCCTCATGCCTCGGATCGGCGGCTGCGCACCGCCTTGTGCAGTTCGCTTACCGCCACGACCGCGACACCCACGACGAGGATGCGCGCCCACCCCGCCGCGGTGACCGGGCCGATCTGCAGCACCGCCTGGGTCGGAGCCCAGTACGACGCGGCGACGTGGATCGCGAGCGCGAACACCACGGCGAGCAGCAGGAACGGGTTGGTGCGTGGATCCATCGCGAACACGCTCCGTCGCTCCGAACGGGCATTGCCGGCGTGCAACGCCATCGCGACCACGAGCGTGGTCAGGGCGGCCCCGCGCTGTTGTGCGCCCGTCAGCCCGGCGCCGATGGCCCACTGGAACAGCCACAGCGAACCGGCCGCCATCGTGATACCGAGGATCAACGTCCGTTCCCACAACACCGCATTGACGATGCCTTCGTCCTTGGGGCGGGGCGGGCGATCGAGCACGTCCGGCTCACCCGGCTCGAACGCGAGCGCGACGTCCTGCAACCCGTTGGTGACCACGTTGAGCCACAGCAGCGCGGCAGGGACGTACGGCAGTGGCAAGCCGGCGGCGATCGAGTAGGTGATCGCGACGATGGCCGCCGCTCCCGTCGACAGCAGGAAGTACGTCACCTTCCTGACGTTGTCGAACACGACGCGGCCCTCTTCCACCGCAGCGGTGATCGAGATGAAGTTGTCGTCGGTGAGGACCATGTCGGAAGCTTCACGTGCGACGTCCGTACCGTCGCGTCCCATCGCGATGCCGATGTCAGCGGCCTTGAGCGCCGGCGCGTCGTTGACCCCGTCGCCGGTCACCGCGACCACGTCCCCCAGGTCGCGCAGCGCTCGCACCACCCGCAACTTGTGCTCCGGTGCGACCCGGGCGAAGACGGAGACCTGCCGAACCCGCTCGCGCAGTTCGTCGTCGGAGAGGTGCTCGAGCTCGCTGCCGGTGATGACCTCGGCATCGGCGGTGTCGGTGATCCCGATGTCTCGCGCGATCGCCCGGGCCGTCGCACCGTGATCACCCGTGATCATGATCACATGGATACCCGCGTCCCTCGTCGCGGTGACCGACTCCCGAACTCCCGGACGCGGCGGATCCTGCATCCCGACCAACCCGGTGAGCACCAGGCCCGAAGGCTCCGGTGGCACGTCGGGCTCCGGCGCCACCTCGAGCCGCCGCTGGGCCATCGCCAACACGCGCAGACCCCCCTCGGCCATCTCGGTCGCGGCGGCCTGCGCCTCCTCGATGTCGAGGTCGCGTGTGCCATCCTCGGTCGCCATCGCGACACAGAGCTCGAGGACCCGCTCGGGTGCACCCTTGAGCCGGAGCACCGGACCGTCCTCGTCCACGACCACGAACGAGTAGCGCAGATCGGACTCGAAGGGCACGTCGGCCAACAAGGTGACCGATGCTCGCAGCTCGTCGGGAGCCATCCCCACCCGGAAGGCGGCCTCGACGAGCGCGCTCTCGGTGGGGTCGCCGCGATGCTCGAACGCGGGCTCACCCCGGTCGTCGGTGGTCACCTCGACGCCCGACTCGTTGGTCAGCACGGCGGTGCGCATCGTCGCGGCCAGCGGCGCCACTCCGTCGAGGTGCTCGGCCGCGGGCCGGGGCGAGGTGGGCTCGTCGATGTCCGGGTCTCCCGCGAGGGCGAACCACCCGTTCGGGGTCCACACGCGCACCGCCGTCATCCGGTTCTGGGTCAACGTCCCCGTCTTGTCCGAACCGATCGTGACCGTGGATCCGAGCGTCTCCACGGCGGGCAGGGAACGGATGATGACGTTGCGCTGCGCCATCCGACGCACACCGAGGGCCATCGCCACCGTGAACGCCACCGGCAGGCCCTCGGGCACCACGGCCACGGCCAGGGCGACCGCCGTCAGGAACATCTCGTCGACCGGTTCGCCCAGGGAGATCCCGAGCAGGAACGCCAACACGGTCGAGGCCAGCACCGCGATCGCGATGATGTTCGCGAACCGGTGCATGCGTCGCTGCAGTGGGGTCTCCGGCTGCTTCTCCTCACGGATGCTCTCGGCGATGCGTCCGAGTTGGGTGTCGTCGGCGGTCGCGACCACGATCCCCCGCCCGCGACCACTGGCAACCGCCGATCCCATGTGCGCCATATCGGTCCGGTCGGCGGCAAGCAACTCCGCGTCGACGGGCTCCACCTGCTTGGTCGTCGGGTTGCTTTCCCCGGTCAGCAGGCTCTCGTCGATCCGCAGCACGTTGGCGCGCACGATGCGGAGATCGGCAGGCACGAGGGTTCCCGACTCGAGCAGCACGACGTCTCCGGGCACCAGCCGGCGGGCATCCACCTCCTGCGTTCGTCCTCCACGGACCACCGTCGAACTCGGTGACGCCAGGTCCATGAGCGCATGCACCGACCGGTCGGCCTTCCGCTCCTGGAAGAAGCCGATGACGGCGTTGAGCACCAGCACGGCGGCGATCACGGCGGCGTCGGTGTACTCCTCGATCAGGATCGTGACCACACCCGCAACCAGCAGGATGTAGATCAGGGGACTCGTGAACTGGGAGACCAAGATCTCGAGGTTGCCGCGGGTCTCCTCGGCCTCCAGTTCGTTCGGTCCGTGTTCTTCGAGGCGGGCGTCCGCCTCCGCCGGCGGCAGGCCGTCATCGGTCGAGACGTCGAGCGCCTCGGCGGTCTCCTCGACCGTCAGGGCGTGCCACGGGCGCGATCGATGATCCAACGACTCGGTCGCGCTCGGCGACGAGGGCGCTCGTTGCGTGCCCTGTTGCTCTTCGTCATCGCGGCTCGGACTCGGGTGCTGGGAGGGGTTCTGGGACACGTCGACTCTCGCGCTGGGGTACCGGACGCGTCGTGCATCGTGCGAGAGCACACCACGCGCACCGCGCACCGGGCGGAAGGTTCCGGATATGAGCGTAGGCACCAGCCGCTATGGCCGTAGGGGCGGAGGTCCTCACCCCTCCAGCACACCTCCCCCAGGCGTCTCCCGGAACCAGAACAGTTGCATGTGCAACGTACTTGACGGTTCGGTACCGTCGCGCGCTGCATCTACCCGCCGAACTCCTGGCTCCTACCCACCTCGCTCCCGACCCCCGGAGGCATCACCTTGGCATCGCTCCCTCTCGAACCCTGGCACCTCGCACCCCGCCTGGCCGCAGGAGCACTGATCCTCAACTCCGGGCTCGACAAGCGCGACGCCGATGCGGAGGCCGCGGCCGGCCTGCACGGTATGGCATCCACCGCCTACCCCTTCCTCGGCGACCAGGACGCCCCGACCTTCACCGACACCCTCTCCAAGGCCGAGATCGCCCTCGGCGCAGCCCTGCTCACCCCCGTGATCCCGACCGGCCTGGTCGCCCTCGGCCTCACCGCCTTCAGTGGGGGCCTGCTCGGCCTGTACGCGCGTGTGCCCGGCATGCGGCGACCCAGGAGCGTCCGCCCGACCCAACAAGGTCTCGCGGTCGCCAAGGACGTCTGGCTACTCGGCATCGGCGTCGGCCTCCTGACCGAGACGTGGCTGGCTCGACGCAACCGCCGCTGATCCTCGGCACCGACCACTGGTCGTCAGCGCTCGGTATCGCCCCGAACGGCTGGGGCCTGTTCCCCAGATGGGCCGAGCCCCGCGCCTAGGCTGTGTTATCCGCTGGACGCATGGACTCCACCTGGGGTCGTGCCGCTCTCGACCGAGGTCTCGCCGTGTCCGATCGTCGCGACCGCACACCTACGGGCATCGCACGGCCGGGGTCGGCGGCGCTGGTCACCCGGGCCGAGCGGCGGCGTCAGGTGGTCGCTCTCGGGACGATCAGCGGCCTGGTCCTCGTGGCATCCGGCCTGTGGTTCGTTGCCATACTGACCAGCGGTGATCCCCGGCAACTGGAGATCGCCGCCGAGCCGCCCGCCACCGCGGAGGCGTCTGCCCCGATCGACGGGGCCGACGAGGCTGACGAGGCCGACGAGGGGTTCGATCTGACCGACGGTCTGGGTGGTGCCGAGCGGCGAGAGGTACAACCGGACACCGACGACCCCGAGGCCGAACCTGTCACCATCGACGGCGTCTGCACGGTCGAGCTGGTGGGGACCGAAGACGATGCAGCACCGCTACGGGCATGGGAGTTCGCCGACTGCACCTACGCGCCTGTGCCGGTCGAAGAGCAGAACGAGCGCTGGATCGTGGTCCGCGCCTCGATGCGCTCCGGCGACTTCGACGCCCAGGCCGCAGAACAACGTGCCCGTGACCTCGAGGTCGATGGCGGGGTGCTGTGGTCGTCGCACTACCCCTCACTGAACCCGGACCTCTGGGTGGTCTACGAGGGCCCGTTCCCGGACGCCGAGGCAGCCCGCCGTGCCGCCGAAGCCGTCGACGGCGAGGCCTACGCCCGGGCCCTCACCACCGATGACGACGACCGCTTCTGCATCGCCGACGACGGCTGCGTGGGCGAGCGCGACGACTGACGTCCGCGACCGGTCGGATCCAGCGTCAGCCGTCAGCGGCGCGGCCACCGGCGACCGTGGACAGCCCGGCGGCCTGCCACGCGACGAACCCACCGATCAGGTCCGTGGCACGGGTCAAGCCGAGTTCGTGCAGGCTGGCCGCAGCGAGGCTGGAGGTATAGCCCTCCGAGCAGAACACCACGATGCGCAGCTCGCGATGGGACGCGATGGCGAGCCGGGCAGGGCAGCTCGGGTCGAAACGCCATTCGAGGACGTTCCGCTCGATGACCCAGGACCCCGGGATCTCGCCCTCCCGCGCCCGCTGCGCCTGCGGACGTATGTCCACGAGCACCGCGCCGTCCGCGAACTCCTCGGCGGCACGCTGCGGCGTGAGACGCTCGAGCCGGCCGCGGGCTCGGGCCAGCACTTCCTCGATCGTCGCGTCGGTCTTCACGACGGGACCGCTCATGAGGCGACCTCCACATCCAGTCGCACGGGCCGCGACGTATCGTCGGGCTCGGGACCATCCACGGCCAGGCGGTAGCTCGGTTGCCATCTCCCACGGGTATCCGGCTCGTAGAAGCGCATGAACGGCAGAGGGGGCGAATAGGCGTGGATGCTCGTGGCGACGGCCGGGCCGAGATTGCCGAGGTTGTGGACGTGACGGGCGTCGAACGCGACCACCTCACCGGCGCGGTGCCGACGCCGGTCGGTCGTGGCGGCGCCCGCCCGGCTGCGTTCCTCGAACAGTTCCCCGTCGGCCACGGCGAACGCCCCGACCGAGCCACCGTGATCGTGCATGCGGGTGTCCTGCTCCGCGGCCCAGCCGAGCAGGTAGACCTCGACGAACGGCGACCAGTGCAGTCGGGTGTGCCAGCGCTCCGTGGGGTCGTGGCGTACCTGTTCCCGCCAGAGCAACGGGTCGGCTGCGAGTTCGCTCACGAGCTTCGCGGTGTCACGGGGACGAAGGTTGCGTGAGGGCAGTCCCCGCAGCATGGGGTGACGTGCGGATAGCGATATCGGGTCCATGATCAGACTTCCGGTCGAGGGAAGGCCAGCTCGAACCTCTGCCCAGCACCGCGCCCCTGGCGATGTGCTGCCCAGGAGCGACGACCGGTAGGACGCCCAGACGCGGCCTCCCCAGGCCTTGCCCGCGATCCGCGCACCGACGCTTGCACATCGACTCGCCGCCCGCGGGCGTGTACGTCCGTGCCGGTCCGTCGCGCCGCGACACGACGCGGACGACCCGGTCCTCGTACTCTACCGGCGGCGGTGCCCGTGGCGCGCCACCATCCGCGCGTCATCGCCCCCGCCCGTTCCCACGTTCCGACCACCTGGAGCCACCGATGCCGATCGTTGCGCCGCTCGACCGTGAACAGCGCGCGGCGATCGGCGACGCCGTGACCCGGTTGGAGCGCGACTTCTACGGCCGCGGGCCCAGTTCGGTGCGTGTCACCGCCAGCGAGGGCGCCCCGGTCATGGTCACGGTGCTGAGTCTCGACACGCTCACGACCTCGGACCGCACGCTCGTCGAGCGCGGGGTCGTCTCGGCGGTGACCGCCCACCACGAGGCCCTTCACGCCGCCACCAGCGAGGACTTCCGACGCGAGGTCGGCGCGATCGTCGGCAGTTCACCTTCCGCGTATTTCGCTCAGGTGGATCCGCACACGGGCTACGCCGTTCGGGTGTTCGTGTTCAACGACTGACGTGTCCCGCGCCGCGTCGGCCGGCCCCCAGCCCCACCCCACTGACCCACCGGACCGGTGACCCAGACCGACCGCACCGGTGACCCAGACCGACCGGGTCGATCGCCCGGGCCGGGTGCGGCCCGGGCGATCGTGTTCATCCGGAGGTCGACCGACCGCTCGGTCGACACGGGAACAGCTCAGCGGTAGATCTGAACCGGCGTGCCCACACGCAGCTGGCTCCACATCCGGTTCATCGACGCGTTGGGTACGCGGGCGCACCCACTACTGGCGGCATGAGACGGCACGGACGGGTACCCGTGGATGGCGTAGCCCCCACGGAAGTAGGCCGGCCGCCACAGCGTGCCCAGAGGTGCATACCGGTAGCCGTCGATCCGCCGCTCGATCCGGAAGGTGCCGGTCGGCGTCGGGGTCGACGACTTGCCGGTCGAGGTGTTGACGATGCGGTCGACCTTCCCGTCCCTCGCGACGATCAGGACCTGCCGCGCCAGATCGATCTCCACGTAGGTCCCCGTCCGCACCTGACGGAGCGTGGGGGCCTTGGGCTTGGCGAGCGCCGCCCAGGTCTTCGACCCGACGACGCCATCGCGCGTCAGACCGTTGACCTTCTGGAAGGCGATGACCGCGTGCGTGGTGCTGGGACCGAACCGACCGTCGGCCGGACCGACGTCGTAGCGCAGCTTCGCCAACTGGTTCTGGAGCTGGACCACCTCCGATCCACGTGCCCCCTGCCGAAGCACCGACGCCGAAGAACGAGGCGCCGACGAACGAGGCGCCGACGAAGCCGGCGGCTTGACCGATCCCGGCGCGCCCGATGACGAGCCGAGCGCCCTCCAGGTCTTCGGTCCGACGATGCCATCGCGCGTCAGGCCGTTGGCACCCTGGAAGGCCATGACCGCGTTCCGGGTCATGGGACCGAAGCGACCGTCGACCGGACCGACGTTGTAGTCCAGGTTCGCCAGCTGGTTCTGGAGCTGGACCACCTCCGGTCCACGTGCCCCCTGCCGAAGCACCGGCGAGGCCGAGACCGACGGCACGACCAGCACCGAGAGCAGCAGGAGCACCAACGAGACCGCCGAGAGACGTGCGAACGCCTGATGGGCGCCCATGATCGTTCCCCTCCTTCGGCCCCCCGCAGGCCGGGCCATCCGGAGCAGAAGGAGCCGAGACCATCATCGACCTCGGCGACCCTGCTTCACAGAGCCGCTGGACCCGACCCCGACTGCCGATCGACCGTCCACCTGCCGATCGACGGTCCCGATCCGTTCAGAGCTCGCCGGTGGCCAGGCGATGACGGACCTCCACTGCCCGTTCCCGGAGTTCCTCGAGGTCCTTCAGTCGGTCGAGCGTGGCATACGGCCGGTTCAGCCGGTGGTTGCCTCCCAACGTCGCGCGGTTGCGGTCCAGGACGTCCCAGTACAGGGTCGTGAACGGACACGCGTCGTCGCCGACGCGCTTCTTCGGGTCGAACCGGCACGGCTTGCAGTAACCGTCCGACATCTTGTCGATGTAGGCGCCCCCGGAGATGTAGGGCTTGGTCGACATCCGGCCGCCATCGGCGAAGGTCCCCATCCCCACGACGTTGGGCACCATGACCCACTCGTAGGCGTCGATGAACGAGGCGTGCATCCAGCCGGTGAACGCCTTCGGGTCGATCCCGGCGCTGGTGGCGAGGTTGGCCAACACCATCAACCGCTGGATGTGGTGCGCGTAGGCGTGGTCGTGGATGGAGGTGACGGTGTCCTCGACGCATCGCATCTCGGTCGCGGCTTCACCCGTGAACGCGGGTGGGACGTCGAGGTCGGCGCCGAGGACGTTGGCGTCGGCGTAGTCGGGCATCCATCGGCGGTAGACGCCCCAGATGTACTCGCGCCAGCCGATGATCTGCCGGATGAAGCCCTCGGCGGCGTTGATGGGCACGTCGCCGGCCAGGTAGGCCTCCTCGACGGCGTCGCACACCTCACGCGGGTGCAGCAGGCCGAGGTTGAGCGCGTGGGAGAGCAGCGCGTGGTTCAACGACCAGGCACCGGCGACCATCGCATCCTGGTGGTCCCCGAAGGCGGGCAGGGCCTGCTCGACGAACCGGCGCAGTCGCGCCAACGCCTTCCGGCGGGTGGTCGCCCAGGTCCCGTCCGGCGGAGCCCCGTAGAGCCCGTCGGGGAGCCAGTGCTCCAGGGTGTCACGGTCGATCTCGTCGAGCGTCGAGGAGACCGGGTCCGGTGCGAGTACGGCCAACTCGGCGGTCGGGGGCTCCCGGTTGGCGTGATCGTGGTTCCAGCGACCGCCGGCGGGTTCCTCACCCTCCATCAGGTAGCCGGTCTGCTGTCTGCGGAGCCGGTAGAAGTCCTCCATCTTCAGCTGCTTGCGACCATCGGCCCACGCGTCGAAGTCACGCCAGTGGCAGAGGAAATGGTCGTTGTCGACCACCTCGACGTCCAGGTCCGCCAACAGCCGGGTCCCGGGCAGGCTCGCGGGTTCCATCGAGCGGACGTGCTCGGGCGCGAACTCGGCGACGTGGGCTTCGTAACCGTCGCGCATGCTCTCGGCGCGACGAAGATCGACGTCGTATCCGGCAGCCTCGAGTTCCGCCGCGAAGTGACGCATGGCCGATACCAGCAGATGGGCCTTCTGCACGTGCCAGCGTCGCTCGGCGAGCTTGGCGGTGCTGACCACCAGCAGCACGCGTGTCGATGCGGGGTCGGTACCTCGCAGATGCGCGAGGTCCCGGTTGAGCTGATCCCCCCAGACCCAGACCGTATGCACGTGACTGCTGCTCCCGAGCGAGATCGCCGATGACGCTGTTCGACTGCTGGCGCCGTGGTTCGGACCCGACTGCCGCGCTGGGTCAGCTCACCTGGCCCAGCTTCACGGTGCGACTTCCGGACGGCTCGCCGGCAGGATCGTGTGGACACGGTCCGGACTCAGATCGCGCCCCAGATGGTCTCGGGCGGCGGTTGACGTTCCTCCGGCGGCGGATCCTCGTCGGGAACCTGTTCCACACGGTCCGCCTCGTCACCCAGGTCAGGCAGCGCCGACCATTCGACGTGGGAGGTGTCGATCTCGGTCACCCCGTGTGCGCGTCCGTCGGTGACAGCCGGCCCACCATCCGGCGCCTCCTCTGGACGGTTATCGCCTTCCGGCGCGGCCGGTCCCCCCGGTTCACTCATCATGGCCTCGGATCTGTCGGCCGTCCCTCGATCGCGTGTGCTCGTCCACGGTGCCAGCTTCTGTCCCGTGGCGCTCGGTCGGGCCCCCTGTGCGCGGCTGTCGGTGCACGCCTGTCGGTACATGCCTGCAGCTTGGTCAGCGATCGACCGCTCGACCAGCTCGACGGTGTCAAGACGCCAGATCGAGGTCCACGAGAGGCAGCACGGCACGCAACTCCTGGTGAAGGACGAGTACCGCCGTATGGAGATCGAGATCGCGACCACCCGAGCGGTGGGTCGGTCGCAGCGCCCATCCGTCGAGGTCGGCTGGTGCGCGATCCGCACGCGATCGCGCATCGGCCTCCGGCAGCTGACGCGCCGGTGGCAACCAATCTCCGGAAGGTGGCGCGAAGCGGAACGTGCCGGCGGCCGCCGGCACCACCTGCCAGCCGTGCTCGTGGACGAAGCGGTGGTGGAACCCGCAGATCAACACCAGGTTCGCGAGGTCGGTCGGTCCATCATCGGCCCAGTGCACGACGTGATGCGCATGCAGGCTCCGTGTGGCATCGCAACCGGGGAATCGACAGGACCGGTCGCGAACCGTCAGGGCGCGACGCTGCGCTGCGCTCGGACGCCGCTGTCGACGACCGACGTCGATCGGCACCCGTCCGTCGGTGGCGACGAGCACCACACCGGCCTCGCAGGCGAGCCGTCGCAGGACCCGTGGGGACATCGATCGTGTACGACCGCCAGCGAGGTCCACCGGGACCGTGGCATTGGGGTTCTCGGTCACGGAGGTCTCGGGGTGTTGCAGATCCGCGAGGTCGGCATGCAGCACCAGGGTGTGCCGGTCCAACCCGGAGGTATCGATCCCGGCGTCCGCGGCGACGATGGCACAGGCATCGACCAGAGCATCCGCCCGGCGAGCGCCGCGCGTCCGGTGCTCTGCGCGCATCGGTACGGGCTCCGGTTCCTCGCAGCCACCCCATCGACCGGCCGCCCGCGGGGAACGACCGGATCGCACATGCCCCCCGCCCGCGCCCCCGTCCCGGCCGAACGAGATCTCGACCCCGGCGCCGGCAGCGTCGAGCGCGAGCAAGCCCTCCAGGCCCAGCAGTTCGAGACCCTGACCGTCTTCCGCGGAAGACGGTGTGCCCGCCCCGAGGGACGCGCCGTGCTCGAGGTCACCGACATCGGACGGAGGCTCGACATGGTCCGTCGTGTCGAGGCCGGTCCAGGCGCCGGGGTCGCTCGCCTCGTCGGTTCCGCCCGAAACGGGCAGCACGAGTTCCGATCCGTCTTCCGCGGAAGACGCGTCGCGGTCGCGTGCCCGGTCATCCAGGTCGATCAGTCGATCGAGGCTCGAGGCGATCGCGGCCGCCTCGTCGTCGGGGATCCGCACCGTGATCGTCGTCGTGCCGTCCCCGTTGCGGCGCGTGCGGAAGTCGCGCCGCCGGTCGGGAGCCCGGTCGCGGTCTTCGGAGTGACAGGTGCTGCGGAACGCACGAACGATGCGTTCGACCTCCGCCCCGGTGGCCCACTGGGACCAGTTCAGCAGCAGCTCTTCGATCTCCGGTACCGCGATACGGGTGATGGCCCGCACCTTCGAGTACGAGATCCGCCCTTCGGCGAAGCGCTCCCGGATGGCGGGCAACTCACGCAACCTCAGGCCGACGCGTAGATGATCCGCGGCCGTGGATGCCCCGAGGCCGAGCTGGAACGAGAGCCACTGCGCCGGTGTGCGGGCCCCGTGATCCGCCCAGATCCTCCGGACCGCCAGTTCGGCCACCAGTTCCAGGTAGCGGCACGTGCTCGCCGCGATGCCGGCGGCACGCCGGCCGAGTTCCATGACCAGTTCCTCGTCCTCCAACGCAGCGAAGACCGGGTCGGGACCACGCGAGCGCACCCGCTCCATCAGCTCGAACCACGACGGCTCCGCTCCGCTCAACACGGTCGCTGCATCCCACGGGACGACCCCCTCGGCCAACAGTTCCGCGAACGCCGAGGCATCCTCGGGGCCCCTCGGACCGACGTCACTCGGCCCGGTGTCGCCCGGCCCGGTGTCGCCCGGTCCGGTGTCGCCCGGTCCGGTGTCGCCCGTGATGTCCTCGTCTGCGTTCACAACGTCCCCTCGGTCGCGGCGGTCACGGCAGGCACAGCGGTCACGGCAGGCGCGGCGGTCGGCGGCTGTGCCCGCGGCCGAAGACCCACGGCTATCTGTCGCCGACGACACTACGACCATGCTGTGACATCTCATCCAGGGCTCCCGCCGGTTGGATGTTCCGCCGCCACCCTGTGTGTCAGGGTGAGGTGAGACACCGGGCGGCTCGCACGAGCTTCTTCCGCGGAAGACGGCTCAGGCGGCGATGGCCGCCAGCACCTCCTCGAGCGCGTCCACCGAGTGCCCACTGACGAACGTGTCGATGTACGGCAACGCGGCCGCCATCCCGCCCGCGAGCGGTTGGAAGCGCGGACTGGCCCGCCTCGGGTTCACCCACACGATCCGGAAGGCGAGCCGGCTGAGTCGTGCCATCTGCTCGCCGAGCAGGGCCGGGTCCCCGTGTTCCCAACCATCCGAGACGATCAGCACGACCGCACCCCGGGCCATCCCCCGGCGGCCGTGATCGTCGTTGAAGGTCTTGAGTGCCGCGCCGATGCGGGTGCCCCCCGACCAGTCGGGTGCCGCCAGCCCGGCCTTCCTGAGCGCCACGTCGGGCTGGCGTGCGGCCAGCTCCCTGGTCAAGCACGTCAGTCGGGTCGCGAACACGAAGGCCTCCGCACGGGCACCTCCGACCGCGGAGTGCAACAACTGCAGATAGGCCCGGGCATACGGCTCCATCGATCCCGAGATGTCGCACAGCACCACCAACCGTCGTGGTCGGGTGCGCTGCCGCCGACGGATCGCCTCGACGGGATCGCCGCCGCTGCGGTGGGCCCTGGCCAGGGTCGCCCGCATGTCGACGCGCCGCCCTCGTGCATGGCGCACCGACCGTCGCGCGCGTCGGGGCGGAGGCGCGACGGCCAATCGCTCGAACAGTGCGCGCAACTGTAGGAGCTCCTCCGTACTGAGCGTGGAGAAGTCCTGGGTGCGCAGCCGCTCCTCATCGCTGACGGCCGCCAGCACGGTATCGACGGCGTCGTCCCCGCCCCCATCGCCTTCCCCGGGTGTCGGGTTGGGGTTCGGGACCGGCGAGGTGCCGCCCTCCCGGTCGTCACCACCGGGTGGCCGCGGCTCACCGGGGCGCGTCGTGACGGGCGGGGGCGTCGAGGTGTCCCCCCGAGCGTCGACCACGTCGAGCATGTCACCGAACACCTGGGCGAAGACGCGATCGAAGACCGGGATCTCGGTGTGTTCACTGAGCAACGTGATCCGCGCCGTCCAGTACAACTCGTCGTTGGTCGCCGGTGACGTGAGTTCGATGGCCGCAGCGAAGCGACCGCTCCGCTCCGGAGTGACGGGAACACCGGCCGCGTGCAGCAGATGACCGAACCGGCCGGCCACCTCGGCCAGATCCGGTAGGACGACTGCATCGGGGCGTGAGCTGCTCACCCCTGCCCGACCACCCAGTCGAGGCCGCGGTCGCGCGCGAGCTGACCGTCCTCGCGGTACTTCAGCACCGAGCCGATCGTGGCGCCGGCCGTCGGTGCGTCGAGCGACCCGGCCCCGAGGAGCTCGAGCGCGAGGGTCCAGTTGATGGCCTCCGCGATACCCGGGGGCTTCTGCAGATCGAGGGTCCGGAGCCGACCGACGGCTGCGGCGACCTGCTGGGCGAGCGTTCGGCTGCTGCTCGGCACGCGACGCCTCACGATCGCCACGGCGCGGGCCAGATCCGGGTAGTCGATCCAGTGGTAGAGACAGCGGCGCTTCAAGGCGTCATGGAGATCCCGGGTGCGGTTCGAGGTCAGGATCACGATCGGTGGCACCACCGCGTGGATCGTGCCGAGCTCGGGGATCGTGACGCTCGACTCTCCCAGCAGCTCGAACAGGAACGCCTCGAACTCGTCGTCGGCCCGGTCGACCTCATCGATCAGCAACACGGCGGGGCGCGGACCGGGATGCCGGATCGCGTCGAGCAGCGGCCGGCCGACGAGGTAGTCCTCGCCGAACAGGTCGTGTTCCTCGAGCTCCTTGCCGGATGCCTCGGCGAGCCGGATGCCGAGCAGCTGTCGCTGGTAGTTCCACTCGTAGAGCGCCTCCGCGGCATCGATGCCCTCGTAGCACTGCAGACGGATCAGCGGGGTGTCCAGCACCGCCGCCAGGGTCTTCGCGGCCTCGGTCTTGCCGACGCCGGCCTCGCCCTCCAGCAGCAGCGGTTGGGGCAGGCGCAGCGCGCAGAACAGCGCCGTGACCAGCCCTTCGTCGGCGAGGTAGCCGGTCGACTCCAGACGCTCGGTCAGGACCTCGAGGGTCGGCACCAGCGTCGCGAGACCGCTCACGCGCCGTAGGACGCGGGATCGGCGGCGAAGGCCTTCTTGCACCCGCTGCCGCAGAACCAGACCAGTTCGCCGTGGTGTTCCAGATGCAGTGACGACAGCTCGCGCACGACCGACATCCCGCAGACCGGGTCCGTGCCGGTGCCGCCGAGTCCGTGGGCCACCTCGGTGTCCCGGTCGGCGGTGGACGGCGGCGCGGCGGCCCGCGGACGTTCCGAGACGATCTCGGCCAGGATCGACAGCGCGACCTCGGGAGCGGTCCTGGCCCCGATGTCGAACCCGGCCGGGGTGTGCACCCGGGCCTTGAGGTCGGCGTCGATCTCCAGCGCCCCGACGACGGCGCTGCCCCGCCTCGGGCTCGCGACCAGGCCCACGTAGCCGACACCGCCGGTCAGCGCCTCGGTCAGGACCCGTTCTTCGTCACCGTGGCCGTGCGCCGCGACGACCACCGCGGCCGATCCGGGTGGCACCGGACCCTCGGAGCGGACCATCTCGAAACCCAGGGCCGACCCGAGCGCCTCCAAGGCGTCCGCGATGGGTGATCCGCCCACGACGGTCACCAGCGTCGCCGGGACCGCGGGTTGCAGGAAGATCTCGAGTGTTCCGCCCGACAGGCAGGCGTTGTGCACGACCTGTTTTCCCGGCTCGTCGGCCTGTGGGTCCGGGGTGATCCGCAACAGGGTGGACTCGCCCGACGCGAGGAGCGCCAAGGACGTCTCGCGCACCGTCGAGGCGGCGCACGAGCCTCCCACGAACCCCTCGATGGTGCCGTCGCCGAGGACCAGGGCCTCGTCCCCCGGCTTCGACGACGTCGGCCGCTCGGCGAGCACCACCCGCGCGTGCACATAGGGCACCCGCGAGGCGCGGAGCTGCGCCGAGCGCTCGGCGATGCTGGCGTCACCCATCCCCGTCACTCGATGGCCAGATCGTTGCGGAGCGGGGAGCCCTGCATCGCGCGCCACACCACCGCCGGGGTGAGCGGCATGTCGGCGGCCCGGATCTGGATCGCGTCCAGCACCGAGTTGACCACCGCCGCCGGCGAGCCGACGGTCGCGGACTCGCCCACGCCCTTGACCCCGAGGGGGTGGTGGGGCGAGGGCGTGACGGTCTCACCGAGCTCGTAGGAGGGACACTCCATGGCGGTCGGCAGCAGGTAGTCCATGAACGAGCCGCCGAGGTTGGTGCCGTTGGAGTCGAACGCGATCAACTCCATCAGCGCCATGCCGATCCCGTCGGCCAGCCCGCCGTGGATCTGACCGTCGACGATCATCGGGTTGATGCGGGGACCACAGTCGTCGACCGCGATGAACCGGCGCACCTTGACCTGCCCGGTCCCGGCATCGACGTCGGTGACGCAGATGTAGGCACCGAAGGGGTAGGTCAGTTCCGGCGGGTCGTAGACGGCGGTGGCGTCGAGATGGCCCTCCACGCCCTCGGGGAGCTCCAGGCTCCCGTGGGCGGCCATGGCGATCTCCTGGATCGTCTGACCACGATCCGGGTCCCCCTTGACGAACCAACGGCCCGGTTCCCATTCGAGGTCGTCGGGGGAGCATTCGAGTGCGGCCGCCGCGATGATCCGCGCCTTGTCCCTGACCCGGCGTGACACCACGGCCGCCGCCGCACCCGAGACCGGCGTGGAACGCGAGCCGTAGGTGCCGAGACCGAACGGGGTGTTGTCGGTGTCGCCGTGGACGACGTCGATGTCCTCTGGCGGGATCCCGAGCTCCTGCGCCACGATCTGCGCGAAGGTGGTCTCGTGACCCTGCCCCTGCGACTGCACGGAGAGCCGGATCACGCCCTTGCCGGTCGGGTGGATGCGCAGCTCGCAGCCGTCCGCCATGCCGAGGCCGAGGATGTCCATGTGCTTCTTCGGCCCGGCGCCGACGCCTTCGGTGAAGAACGAGATCCCGATACCCATCAGGTTCTGGGACTCGCCGGCCTCGTACGCACGTCGCATCTCGGCCTGCTCGGTCCGCAACGCGTCGTAGCCGGCGATCTCCATGGCCTTGTTCAGCGCGCGCGGGTAGTCGCCCGAGTCGTACTCCCAACCGGTCGGTGTCGTGTAGGGGAACTGCTCGGGCTGCAGCAGGTTCTTCATCCGCAACTCGGCCGGGTCCATGCCCAGTTCCTGCGCGAGGCAGTCGACCATGCGTTCGACGAGGTAGACCGCCTCGGTCACCCGGAACGAGCACGCGTAGGCGACCCCGCCCGGCGCCTTGTTGGTGTAGACGGCCTTGACGTTGCAGTGGGCCGCGTCGTAGTCGTACGAGCCGGTGAAGATGTGGAAGAACCCGGCCGGGTACTTCGTCGGTTGGGCGACGCCGTTGAAGGCGCCGTGGTCGGCCAGGACATCGACCTTCAGGCCCTGGATCTTGCCGTCCCGGGTCGCCGCGATGGCCCCGGTCATGTGGTAGTCGCGGGCGAACGAGGTCGACATCAGGTTCTCGGAGCGGTCCTCGACCCACTTGACCGGCTTGCCGGTCAGGATCGAGCCCACGATCGAGCACACGTAGCCGGGGTAGATCCCGACCTTGTTGCCGAACCCGCCGCCGATGTCGGGCGAGATGACCTGGATCTTGTGCTCGGGCAGTCCGGCGACCAGCGCGTAGAGGGTGCGGTGGGCGTGGGGCGCCTGGGTCGTGGTCCAGATGGTGAGCTTGCCGCTGACCGGGTCCATGTCGGCGACCGAACCGCAGGTCTCCATCGGCGCGGGGTGCACACGCGGGTAGAGCATCTCCTGGGTGACGACCACCTCGGCGTTGGCGAACACCTCCTCGGTGTGCTCCTTGTTACCGGCCTCCCAGTCGTAGATGTGGTTGGGGTGCGGGGCGTCCGGCCGGTCGAGGTCGTCGCGGATGGCGGGCGCGTCCGCATCCAGCGCCTTCTTCGCGTCGTAGACCGCCGGCAGCTGCTCGTACTCGACCTCGATCAGGTCCAGGGCGTCACGGGCGCTGTAGTGGTCCTCGGCGACGACGAACGCCACCTCCTGCCCCTGGAAGCGCACCTTGTCGGTGACGAGCACCGACTGGGTGTCCTGCGACAGCGTCGGCATCCAGGCGAGGTTGAGCGTCTCCAGGACCGCGCCGGTGACCACCGCCTTGACCTTGGGGTGGGCCTCCGCCGCACTGGTGTCGATCGACACGATGCGGGCGTGGGCGAAGGGACTCCGCAGGATCGCGCCGTGCAGCATCCCCTTCAACTGCACGTCGTCGACGTACTTGCCCCTGCCGCGCAGGAAGCGGGCATCCTCCTTGCGGAGCATGCGGCCGAAGCCGATCGGGTTGCCCTCGGCGCTGACGGGGACGTCGGTCGCGGTCATGCGGACACCTCGCTGTCGGCGCCGGCCGGGTGCTCCGCGGCCCAGCGCACGGCCTTGACGATGTTCTCGTAGCCGGTACAGCGACAGAGGTTGCCGCAGATCGCTTCGCGGATCGTCGCCTCGTCGGGGTCGGGCTGCTTGTCCAGCAGCGCCTGCGCGGTCATCATCATCCCGGGGGTGCAGAACCCACACTGCAGGCCGTGCTCCTCCATGAAACCCTGCTGCAGCGGGCTGAGGTTGGCCCCGTCCGCGAGGTCCTCGACGGTGCGGACCTCGTGGCCGCCGGCCATCACGGCCAGCGTCGTACAGCTCTTGACCGGTTCACCGTCGATCCACAGCGTGCAGGTCCCGCAGTTGGAGGTGTCGCAACCCCAGTGCGTGCCGGTGAGGCCGAGTTCGTCGCGGACGAAGTGCACGAGCAGCATCCGGGGCTCGATCTCCCGGGTGACCGCGTCACCGTTGACCGTCATCGTGACCTGCATCAGCTGTCCTCTCCCCGGGCGCGGGCGGCGGAACGTGTCAAAGCCCGAAGCGTGAGCTCGCGGGCGAGGTGGCGCTTGTAGTCGGACGGTCCCCGCTGGTCGGAGGTCGGGTCGCACAGGTCGTGGCAGAGCTGGGCCGCGACCTCGAAGTTCTCACGGGTGGCGGGCTTGCCGCGCAGGGCCTCCTCGGCCTCCGGGATGGTGTAATGGGGCGCACGCACCGCGGACAGTCCGAGCCCGACGTCGCTGACGACGTCGCCGTCGAGTTGCACGAACGCTCCCACCGCCGCGACCGCCCAGTCCCCGATGCGACGCTCGACCTTCTCGTAGGCGCTGCCGGAACCGGGCCGGATCGGGAAGCGGACCTCGGTCAGCATCTCGCCGTCGGCCACCGCCGTCTCGTAGGGGCCCTGGTGGAAGTCACGCATCGGGACCGTCCGGGTGCCCTCCACCGAGGTGATCACGCAGGAGCCGCGGAGCGCCGAGCCGACCGCTGACAGGTCCTCGGCCGGGTCGGCCTGGCAGAACGAGCCACCGATCGTCCCACGGTTGCGCACCAGCGGGTCGGCGATGACGCTCTCCGCGTCACGGAAGACCTGGTAGTGCTCGAACAGCAACGCCGAGTCCTTCAGCGCCGCGTGGCGGACCATCGCGCCGATCGCGATCTCGTCGCCCTCGATCCGGATGTGGTCCAGCCCGGCGATGTCGTTGATGTCGATCAGGACCTCGGGCACCGCCAGCCGCAGCTTCATCATGGGCAGCAGGCTGTGGCCCCCGGCGATGAGGCGGGCTTCGTCACCGTGTTTCGCGAGCAGCGCGAGCGCGTCGTCGACGCTGGTCGCACGCTCGTAGTCGAACGTCTCCGGTACCTGCACAGGTGGCCTCCCAGCTCCCGGCGCGCCCGCGACCACTCGCCCGCAGTTGCTCGCCCGCGGTCACTCGTCCGCGGTCAACGCGCGGTCACAGTCTGTGCATGCGACCAACGGAACGTCAACGGTTTTCTTTCCTCCGCAACGATGTGGTCCCTGACCGCACCCCACGAGTCGATCGCCGTGCGCCGTACGCCGAGCCGGACGCCATGGCGGCGGTCGTCACCTGGCAATACTCGATGCGGCGAGGTTGCTGACCTAACGGCCGCTCGGTGCTGACGGTCCTCGCTCCATCCACCTTGGCTCGAATTCCGACCACATGGTCGTGCGCCCACGCCTGAACGCCTGAACGCCTGAAGGAGGTTTCCTTGGGGATCGCCGATCGGCTGGCAGGGGTGCGCGTCGGCATCACCGGGGTGACCGGCTTCGTCGGACAGGCGTTGATGGCACGCCTGCTCGACGATGTGCCGGATGCCCAACTGGTCGTGTTGTCCCGTTCGGGCTCGGCCGCAACGGCATACGACCGGATCTCCGAGCTGCTCGACGGCGCGAGCGCGTTCGCGGGGCTACGGGCTCGTGGAGGACTCGACGACGGTCTCGCACGTCTCGAGGTGCTCGACGTCGACCTCGCGGACACGGCGCCCCTGACCCTGCCCCCCATCGACGTGCTCATCCACGTGGCCGGCAGCGTGTCCTTCGACAGCCGCATCGAGGAGGCGTTCCGCACCCACACCACCGGCGTGGACCGGCTCTACGCCGCAGCCAGGGAAGCGGGTTGCGCCCACCTCGTCCACGTCTCGACCGCCTATGTCGCCGCCCGACAGCCGGGCCCGATCGCCGAGGGTCCGTGTCGTGACGACATCGACTGGCGGACCGAAGCGGACGCGGCCGAGCGCCTGGCCGAGCGCACCGAAGTGGTCTCCCGCAACCCCCGCATGCTGACACGGTTCCTCGCCGAGGCGCACCGTCGCGTCGGTAGCCACGGGGACCAGGCGATCGGGCACGAAGCGGAGTCCGCCCGGACCCGGTGGGTGCGCGATCAGCTCGTCGACGCCGGCCGTCAGCGCGCCCGGACGCTCGGGTTCGCCGACACCTACACGCTGACCAAGGCGCTGGGGGAACGCGTGGCCGAGGAGCACTTCGGCGCCCATCGGCTGAGCGTGGTGCGTCCCACCATCATCGAGTCATCACTGGAACACCCCTATCCCGGATGGTTGGAGGGGTTCAAGGTCGCCGACCCGATCATCATCGGTCTCGGTCGTGGGGACATCCCCGAGTTCCCGGGTTTCCCCGATGCCGTGGTCGATATCGTTCCGGTCGATCTGGTCGCCAACACCCTGGTCGTCGCCGCAGCGCACCCGCCCCCCACGGGCGCCCCCGCCTACCTCACGGCGGGCACCGGGGCGCGCAACCCGGTGACGCTGCACCGCCTCTACGAGATCGTCCGGGCGCACTTCGATCACGACCCGCTTCCCGGGCGCGAAGGCCGGGGGGTCCAACTGCCCAGCTGGCGGTTCCCCGGCGTCGACAGCCTCGAGTTCCAACTGCGCACGGCCACGCGGCTGAGCGGAGTCGCGGCCCGAACGATCGAGCGGACACCGATGGCCGGTGCGCGACTGCGGCGACTGGGCCGCGACCTCGACCGCAGCGAACGGAGGCTGCGAACGCTGAGCCGGTTCCAGGAGATCTACGGGATCTACGCCCAGACCGAGACCGTGTTCCTCGACGACCAGGCCCGCGCCCTGCTCGACCGCTTGGATGACCGCGATCGGGCCACCTTCGGGTTCGACCCGTGTGCCATCGACTGGGTCCAGTATCTCGACGAGGTGCACGTCCCGGCGGTCTCGGCCGTCTTCCGCATCGAGATGCCGCCCCGATCGACGGCCCCCGGGCCCCCAGCGTTGCCCGAAGGCGGCGAGGGGGGCTCGGCTGCCGGGGTCCTCGCGGTGTTCGACCTCGATGGCACCGTCGCCAGCACCGATGTGCTCACCACCTACCTGCGTGCGCGTCTGGCCGACGACCCCGTCGCGTTCGTCGGCGCCGCCGCCAGCGTGCTGCGCAGCCTCCCGCGCTACGCGAGGTTGGATGCACGTGGTCGGGACCGGTTCCTCCGGGCCTTCTACCAGCGCTTCGAGGGGGCGGACGTCGCGGCGCTCGACCGGTTGGTCGCCGACGAACTCGGGCAACAACTGCTGCACACCCTCTCGCCCGCGGCCATCCGTCGGGTGCGCGAACACCGGCAGCTCGGTCACACCACGGTGCTGGTCACCGGGGCGCTGCGCAGTTTCTGCGCCCCGATCGCGAGCCTGTTCGACACGGTCGCCGCCTGTGACCTGGCAACCGACGAGGCCGGGATCGCGACCGGCCACCTCGTCTCCCCGCCGCTGGTCGGCGCCACCCGGGCGAGCTGGCTCCGTGCCTACGCCGCGCGGGTCGGGGCGGACCTGTCGGCCAGCTTCGCCTATGCGGACAGCCGCTCGGACGTCCCCTTCCTGCGTTGCGTCGGCAATCCGGTCGCGGTCGACCCCGATCCCGCTCTCCACCGTATTGCGCGGCGGGAACGCTGGGCCATCGCCGAGTGGAAGGACGCCGACCGGGCGCCGGCGAGGGCGAGCTGATGGAGGTCCTCGCCCTGCAGGTGCACCGGTCCCTGCCCCGCTATCTGGCCGCCAAGGCGATCTCCAAGCGGATCCCGGGGGCGGTCTCGGGCGGTCTCGCGCCGCTGCGCCTGGTCTCCACCTCGGCGCCCCGGTCACCCAGCGAGGGCTGGGGCCGGGTCCGTCCCCGGCTGTCCGGTATCTGCGGCTCGGACCTCGGGATGCTCACGGGTGCGACCTCACCGTACTTCTCCCCGCTGGTGTCGTTCCCGGTCACCCCCGGTCACGAGCTGGTCGGCGAGTTGCTCGACGACGTCGACGACATCCCGAGCGGAACCCGGGTGGTCATCGATCCGGTGCTCAGTTGCGCCACCCGGGGGTTGGAACGGTGCTCCGAGTGCGCCGTGGGGAACACGGGCCGTTGCCAGCAGATCACGGTCGGCCACCTCTCCCCCGGACTGCAGACCGGGTACTGCCAGGATGT
The DNA here is from genome assembly GCA_003558435.1 of Nitriliruptoraceae bacterium. GTDB lineage: Bacteria > Actinomycetota > Nitriliruptoria > Nitriliruptorales > Nitriliruptoraceae > PWLR01. The sequence continues at coordinate 34,174 of PWLR01000235.1, forward strand.
CGGCGGTGGTTGGTCACAGCAGCTGATCGCCCACCGATCGCAGCTGTACCCGGTACCCGACACCCTGCCGGACGAGCGCGCCGTACTGATCGAACCGCTGGCCTGCGCCGTCCATGCGGCGCTGCGTGCCGAGGTGTCCACCGACGACGACGTCCTGGTCGCCGGCTCCGGCACCGTGGGACTGCTCACCGTGCTCGCGCTGCAGGCCTTCGCCGCCCCCAGCCGCATCATCGTCACCGCCAAACACCCCCGCCAGGCCGAGCTCGCCCGGCGGTTCGGGGCCGACACGGTCACCTCACCCGAGAAGGCCACCAGCACGATCCGTCGCAACACCCGGGCGTTGCGGCTGCACCCGGAGCTCGGTGCCGACTTCCTGCTCGGCGGGGTCGACGTCGCGATCGACTGCGCGGGCTCGGCCAGCTCGATCGACCTGGCGCTGCGCTCGGTGCGGGCGGGAGGCCGGGTCGTGCTCGCGGGGATGCCCGCGTCCGGGGTCGATCTGTCCC